>JBNMOF010000025.1:0-19146 GCA_051277175.1 Polaribacter sp. | reverse complement strand
GCATTTATAAGAGTAGATTTTGTTATTTTCTTCGAAATTACGCAAGCCTATAAAAAGATTTCTTCTTAAACACATAACGCAAAACAGCTTTTAGAGTGTTCTAAAAGCTGTTTTAATGAAATATTATATGTACTCTATTTTTTACGCTCTATCCATTCTTTCGCATTTATAAATGCTTCCAGCCAAGGAGAAACTTCATCCTTTCTTGCTGCAGGATAATTCGCCCAATTCCACTGAAAAGTAGAACGTTCTATATGTGGCATTGTTACTAAATGTCTTCCGCTTGCATCACTCATCATTGCCGTGTTATAATCAGAGCCATTCGGATTATTTGGATATCCTTCGTAGCCGTATTTTGCAACGATATTGTAATTTTCCTCAGCTTCTGGTAAGTTGAACTTTCCTTCTCCGTGAGAAATCCAAACTCCTAACTCCGTTCCTGCTAAAGAAGATAACATTACAGAATTATTTTCTTGAATTTTTACGGAGGTAAAAGAGCTTTCATGTTTCCTAGAATCATTATGAACTAATTTACCATGTACTTTATGTTTTGGATTGATTAAGTCTAATTCCATCCATAATTGAGCACCGTTGCAGATTCCAACAGACAAGGTGTCTTCTCTTTTAAAGAAGTTTTTTAAGGCTTTCTTCGCTTTTGCATTGTATAAAAATGCGCCTGCCCAACCTTTCGCAGAACCTAAGACATCTGAGTTAGAAAAACCACCAACAGCACCAATAAACTGAATATCTTCTAAAGTTTCACGGCCTGAAATTAAATCGGTCATGTGCACATCTTTCACGTCAAAACCAGCTAAATACATTGCATTTGCCATTTCACGTTCAGAATTTGAACCTTTCTCTCTGATGATTGCTGCTTTTGGCTTTTCACCAACGTTTCCAATGATAGGTAGTTTGCCTGTAAAATTAGCCGGGAACTTATAGGTTAAAGGCTGCTTTTTGTAATTGTCAAAACGGTCTTGTGCCAAACCATTTGCAGTTTGTTTACGATCTAGCAAAAAAGAAGTTTTATACCAAACATCTCTCATTTCAGCGACATCAAAAGAGAACGTTTCTTCGTTATTTTTAATAGTTACTTTTCCGGAATTATTTGCAGTTCCGATGTTAAAAACAGTAATTCCCATCTCTTCAAAGGCGGTCTCTACAGACGCATCTGCTTGAAAAACGATTCCTGCATTTTCAGAAAACAATACCTTAATAGTATCTTCTTCATTCAATTCAGAAATATTAAAATCTGCTCCTAAGTTTACATCTGCAAAGCACATTTCTAACAAAGTAGTAATAAAACCGCCAGATGCAATATCATGTCCTGCTTTTATTTTATCTTCTTTTATTAATTGTTGAATGGTGTTAAACGTTTTCTTCAAATAAGAAGCATTGGTTACATCAGGCGCTTCATTACCAATAGCATTTAAAGATTGATTGAATGAACTTCCACCTAATTTATACGCGTCTTGGGAAATGTTAATATAATAGATGTTTCCACCATCAATTTGTAAAAGAGGCTCTACTACTTTCGTAATTTCATTACAATTTCCAGCAGCAGAAATAATTACAGTTCCTGGAGAAATTACTTCGCTATCCGCATATTTTTGCTTCATTGACAACGAATCTTTCCCAGTAGGAACATTGATTCCTAAATCGATAGAAAATTCTGATACTGCTTTAACAGCTTTATATAAACGTGCATCTTCACCTTCATTTTTACAAGGCCACATCCAATTTGCAGACAATGAAACACTTTTTAATTTGTCTTTTAAAGGTGCCCACATAAGATTTGTAAGCGCTTCTGTTATTGCATTTCTACTTCCAGCTTCAGGATCAATCAACCCAGAAATAGGAGCATGTCCAATAGCAGTTGCAACGCCTTCTTTTCCATTGTAATCCAAGGCCATCACACCAACGTTATTTAACGGAATTTGCAATGGACCAACACACTGTTGTTTGGCAACTTTACCACCCACACATCTGTCTACTTTGTTCGTTAACCAATCTTTACAAGCAACTGCTTCTAATTGTAGCACTTGTTTTAAGTAGATTTCTAAATTCTTTGCTTTATATCTTGGATTCTTGTATTTTCTTGCAACAGTTATATCTGTTAAGATCGTTTTAGGTGAAGCACCAAACATGTCTTCTAAAGCAAAATCCATTGGTGTATCCCCTTTCTTTTTAGATTTAAAAGTAAATCTTTTATCTCCTGTAACTTCTCCAACCGTATACATTGGAGACCGTTCTCGATCTGCAATTTTTTGTAACGTATCAATATGTTTTTCTGCAATAACCAACCCCATTCTTTCTTGAGATTCGTTACCTATAATTTCTTTTCCTGATAAAGTAGGATCTCCAACAGGTAAGGTATCTAAATCGATATTACCACCAGTATCTTCTACCAATTCTGATAAACAATTCAAATGTCCACCAGCACCATGATCATGAATAGAAACAATAAAGTTTTCTTCACTTTCTACCATTCCACGAATTGCATTTGCAGCACGTTTTTGCATTTCTGGATTGGAACGTTGTACCGCATTTAACTCAATTCCTGAGGCCAACTCTCCAGTATCTGATGATGAAACTGCAGCACCACCCATTCCTATTCTATAATTGTCTCCACCAAGAATTACAATTTTATCTCCTTCTTTAGGGGTGTCTTTGATTGCTTGATCTGCTTTTCCATATCCAATTCCACCAGCTTGCATGATGACTTTATCATAGCCTAATTTTCTTGGTTTTGAAGTACTTGAAGAAGAGTTTTCTTCGTGTTCAAAAGTTAAAACAGAGCCCGTAATTAAAGGTTGTCCAAATTTGTTGCCAAAATCAGATGCTCCGTTAGATGCTTTAATTAAAATATCCATTGGTGTTTGGTACAACCAATCTCTTGCTTCAAATTTATGCTCCCAATATCTTTTTTCTTCTAAACGAGAATATGAAGTCATATACACGGCTGTTCCTGCTAAAGGTAAAGAACCTTTTCCACCAGCAAGTCGATCTCTAATTTCTCCTCCTGAACCTGTTGCTGCTCCGTTAAAAGGCTCAACAGTAGTAGGGAAATTGTGTGTTTCTGCTTTGATAGAAATGACAGATTCAAAGTCTTCCGTTTGATAAAAATCTGCTTTATCTGCTGTTTTAGGAGCAAACTGTGCTACTTTAGGTCCTTTTATAAAGGCTACATTGTCTTTATAAGCAGAAACAATATCATTTGGAAATTGTTTTGCCGTTTCTTTGATCATGTTGAATAGGGAAGTAGGTTGTTCTTCGCCATCAATAACAAAAGTTCCGTTAAATATTTTATGTCTACAGTGTTCTGAATTCACTTGACTAAAGCCAAATACTTCAGAATCTGTTAATTTTCTTCCAATTTTTGTTGCAACACTTTCTAAATATTCAACTTCATCTGTACTTAAAGACAAACCTTCTTGGGCATTGTAAGCTGCAATATCTTCGATATCTAAAATCGCTTCTGGCAGAACGGCTACTGTAAATGATTCTTGATGTAAACTGGTGAATTTCTCAGAAATCATAGGGTCAAAATCTGTAAAATCTTCAGAAACTACTGTGAATTCTTCAATTCTTAGGATGCCAGAAATTGCCATATTCTGAGTAATTTCAACTGCATTTGTACTCCAAGGAGTAATCATTGCTGCTCTTGGGCCTACAAAAAAAGCATCAATAGCTGCTGCTTCAATTTTAGGTTGATTGGCAAATAACCAAGTTAATTTAGAAACTGTCTTTGCAGTTAGTTCTTTTGTTGTTTGAACAGCATATATTTTGCTGTCTTTATTTCCAAAGAAATGAATCATTATTGTGTTGTGTTTGGTTATTGGTATAAAAATGCAAATTTACTTTTTTTCAATTTAATTTTGATGAATTATTTAATTGAAGTTGCAGAGTTTGGTATACAGCAAAAAAAAGACGACTAGATAAGTAGTCGTCTTTTTTTAACTTTAAAAAAATAGTTTTAATTTTTTATTATTTTTTTGGTAATAAATTCATTTTCAGTATTCATTTTCACGATATATATTCCTTTTGGTAAGTTAGAAATGTCCATACTATTCGTATCTGGATTCAAGCTTTCCGTTTGAATTAATTTACCTAAAATAGTGTAAATACTTACTTTTACATTCTGAGTTAAATTAAAATAGATTTTGTTTCCATTTGTAGGATTTGGATAGATCTTAAGCGGGTTTAAAAGACTGTTATCTTTAACACTTAATGTGCCATTGTAATTACCAATATCACTTACGGTGTTAGAAGGGAAATAACTCCATTCACCTTGCTCGCTATATTCTGTGTTTGGTTCTGTTATATCGTTGTTTCTTCGCAATGTTGTATTTTCAGCAAACGTATCGGTACCATTTAAATCTCCAATAATATCTATTAAAATATCATTTTTAAAAAGACCAACTCTATCATCACCATTAAAAGTCATCGGTGTACTATTTGCAACTTCTTGATCTTTTTCTTGCAGTAAAGTAGCATTTGTAGTTGATGCATTAATGATTACAAATACATTATTAATAGCAATAGTTCCTATTAATTGAAGAGGGCTTTCCCAAACACCACCAGATTGCCTTTTAATAGTATATGGTGTTAAGTTTACATTATTACTAGTTAAGTTTACGATTTCTAGCGCTTTATTAAAGCTAGTACCTTCAACGTATTCCGAGAAAAACAATTCTGAGACATCACTACTACCGTCTGAAGTCATTCCATTAACAGCTACAGATTGGGCAGACATATTATTTGCAGAATCTTTAGCTAAAACACGTACACTGTAAGTTGTGGAAATGGCCAAACCAGTGACATCATAACTAGTATTCGCAATAGAACCGTTTAGGGCTCCGTCAACAAAAACTTCATAAGCCGTTACAGTAGAATTATCTGTAGAAGCAGTCCAGTTAACTCTAAAGCTTGCTCCTGTTTGATTGGATATTGTAATGTTTGTAGGTACCGATGGCGCTTCATTATCTGTTAAAGTGCTTCCATTAGCGGCTATAGATTGTTCAGATTTATTATTGGCAATATCTTTTGCTAAAATTGTAACCGCATAAGAAGTGTTAGAGTTTAAACCCGTTAAGGTATAATTTGTAGACGCAGTTTCTCCGTTTAACGTTCCATTGGCATATACTTCATATTTTGATACCGCTTCATTATCTTCAGAAGCAGTCCAACTAGCATTTATCGTAGTTGTGGTTGCATTACTAAGGGCAACATTTGTGGGCACTGTTGGTGCTTCGTTATCAGTAGCTCCCCATGTGTTTTGTGCAGCCGTTCCTCCCCAAATTACGGTTGCAATAAACGGGTTATCTATAAAAGGATTTCTATTTCCCTGTGCAGTTGCAATAACTTCGTTTCGTTGTTTTTCGAAATCAGAAATAGGATCTTCTACATTCCATTCTAAGAAAAGATTTAAAGTTCCAACATCTATAAAAGATTCGTCATATCTTAGGTTTAGGTACATAATCATTCTTGCTACATCTCCTTTCCATTCATCTCCAGGATACCAACCAGAACCAACAGTGCCATAATTACCAGAACCATTTGTAAAAGGTTTGCTACCTCTATTTCCATTTATGTTAGTATCACAAGTTCTCAGATGGTGTAAATCAGTTTTAGCATTTTGTACAATTGATGATTGTGGATATACGTGCTCAGTATTAAAGGTTTGTGGTGAATGTGAATTTCCGCCTGATAGATATTCTCTCTTATCTCTACTTTCACTAGTATACATTAAAAGAACATTGTCACTATTGTTTGGGTCTTCATCGGCATTATATAAATAATTATGTCTTTCTCCATATTGTAAAATATTAATATGTTTAGCAATTGTTTCCGACGCTAAATCATCAAACAACGGAGTTTGAGTTAGAGAAAAATCAACATTACTATAATAAGATTGTAGTTCTGTTGGAGGCGTTAATTGCCCTTGAGCGTTAATTAATAAATTAAAAAAGAGGGATAATAAAAGTAGTGTTTTTTTCATTTTTAATGATATTATAATTAGAATACAAAAACGACTCGCTTTGAGTCGTTTTTAATTAATTTCTTAGTAATAAATTGTTTACCAGAATTAATTTTTAAAAGGTATATACCGGTTGCAAATTTTGAAACATCAACACTGTTTTTATTCCTAGTAACTTCTGATGACTGCATCAATTTACCAAGAACATTGTAAATATGGATCGTAGCATCTTCTGTTACACTAAAATAAATGTTGTCTCCATTTGTTGGGTTTGGAAACATTTTAAAAGATTCTAAAGTAAGATCTTTTGTACTTAAAGTGGAGGTGTGACTCCCGATACCGTCAAAAGTGTTTGCTGGAAATGATTCCCATTCACCTTGTTCATCATAGGTAGTGTTAGGAGCAGAAATAGTACCTTTTCTTCTGTAAGTCACATCTTCAATATGTTTACTAGAATCACCTGCTATACCAATAATATCTATTAATATACCATTTTTAAATAAACCGATTGGGTCATTACCATTAAAGCTTAAAGGAGAACCAAATCTATATGGAGTAGTATCTATATCAGGAGGTCCTAATAAATCTGCTTCTGCTAAGAGATGTGAATCTTGTGTAGACGAATGAACAATTACAAATACATCACCTGGTATAATATTGGAGTTTCCTAAGTTATAATCATCTTCCCAACTGGCACCATTAGCTTGTCTTTGAATAGAATAATTCGCTAAATTTATAGTAGAACCCGTGAGGTTTACGATTTCAATTGCTTTATCCTTGCCAGCACTGGGTTCTACGTATTCAGAAATAAAGAGCTCCGTAATTCCATTAAAGGTTCCAGCGGTAGTTGTTCCATTTATAGAATTACTTTGATCAGACTTATTATCGTCAGCATCATATGCCACTATTATTACCCCGTATGTCGTTTCGCTGTTTAATCCAATGACTGTATACATGTTTGTTTCGGTCGTTGCTATTAAGCTATTATCTACATATACCTCATAACCTGTTACCACATTATTGTCTGTAGCTCCTTGCCAAGAAACTTCAAAAGAAGAATCTGTTTCGTTGCTAACAACCAGATCTGCAGGTATTGTTGGTGCTTGCGTATCTTCTAAGGTTTTTCCAGTTAAGGTAGCGGAGGTTGATCTATTATTTATTAAATCTTTAGCTATAACTGCAAAGTTATAGCTTGTATTCGTGCTTAAATTAGAGATGGTTGTGTTTGTAATTGAGCTAGCAGTCTGTGCTGTTAAAACATCATCTACATAGATATTATAGCCTGTTACGCCAATATTATCAGAAGAAGCAGACCAAGAGATGTTGATGCTACTAAAGTCAATATCATTTAAGGTAACGTTTGTTGGAGTGGTCGGTGCCTCGGTATCTGTGTTTTTGTAATAGTTCCAGCGGTCTTCGGCAGAATCTCCACCCCAAATTCTTGTTGCTAAATATGGGTTGTCTATAAAAGGATTTCTATTTCCTTGTGCCGCGTAATTTGAAGTATTTTCATGATAGGCGTTTCTAGTTTTTTCAATATCCGAAACAGGGTCTTCTACATTCCATTGCAGAAATAAATCAATCATTTCATCTTGGGTAAATTCTTTGCTACCAACTCCAACCGCAGTGGGTAAACAGACAGTACCGTAATGCAAATACATATACATTATCATTCTGGCAGCATCTCCTTTCCATTGATTTCCAGGATACCATGCAGCAGTATCTGGACCATCTAAACCGTCGTGAAAATCTAAAGTAGAATAATCAGAAGTACCAATACCTCTACCATATTTTCTATTATTTCTTGCCGAATTTCTACTTCTGTCTGCCGCTCTTAAATGATGTGCATCTGTAGCCGCACCAGGAACGGTAATATCTAAAATAGGGTTCGCTAAAGATTTAGGAAAAACATGTTCTCTGTTCCAAACATCAGTAGCTCCATCTCCAATATCTTGTAATCTATTATCTCTAGAAATATCATTTGTAATGTCTTGGTCAGAGCCATTTTCCCAGCCGTAAAATAACATCACATCACCTGAAAGTTCTACATAATCATCGGTTTCCTTAGTAGCGTCCCAGACATCGGGGCCATTGCTGGTGTATTCTAATACTCTTGTATGCGTTGCTTTTATTTTTGTTGCTAAAGCATCTTTTAGATCGGTTCCAAATAATTCTAAGTCTACATCTGAATAGTAACTTTCTTGTGAAAAGCCAATGGTATAATTTATTATGACAATTAAAAGTAGTAGTTTTTTCATTCTTTTTAGTTCAATTAAATTAAAAATTAGATACTTTCTTTTTCTGCAATTGCAACACTATATCCGCAATAAATTTAGTGTTTTATTTTCTTTCTAACAGCGCCATGTAAAATCCGTCAAAACCAGAAACATGTGCTAAAACTTTTTTATCTGATACAAATGTAAACTCTTTTCCGGCTTCAGATGTTAAGAAAGTATTAACTTGCTCTTGATTTTCAGAAGGCAAAATAGAACAAGTTGCATACACCATTTTTCCTCCTGGTTTTACCATTGTAGCATATTGTTGTAACACATCTTGTTGAATTTTTTTAATATTTTCTATAAATTCTGGTTGTAATTTCCATTTTGAATCTGGATTTCTACGAATTACACCTAAACCAGAACAAGGAGCATCAATTAAAACTCTGTCTGCTTTTCCGTGCAGCTTTTTAATTGGTTTTGTAGAATCAATTACACGCATGTCTATATTGTGTGCTTTGTTTCTTTTTGCTCTTACTTTTAACTTACGGAGTTTACTTTCGTAAATATCCATGGCAATAATTTGTCCTTTATTTTCCATTAAAGCAGCTAAATGTAAAGTTTTACCTCCAGCTCCAGCACAGGTATCAATTACCTTCATGCCTGGCTTCACATCTAAATACGCAGCTACTAGCTGAGAAGATGCGTCTTGTACCTCAAAATAACCACTGTGAAAAGCTTCGCTTTTAAAAACATTTGCTCTTTCGGGTAGTATTAAGGCATCTGGGTGATTCGGAACAAATTCTGTATTTATATCTTCTGCTTTTAATTTCTTTTGCAGTATTTCTCTAGAAATATTTAAGGTATTCGTTCTTAAAATTACATTCGCTTGCACATTTAAAGCAGCAATTTCCTTGGTCCAAATTTCTTCTCCCAACTCTTTAACGCACATTTCATCCATCCAATCTGGAATCGATTCTCTGTATTTTCTGGTTCTAGAAAGCTCATCAAAACGACCTTTAATTTTTCTTTCTGGTACATCACCAACTTGATTCCAATCTGGTAAAGCGATTCCTCTTAAGATACACCACACAGAAAACAATCTCCAAATATTGTCTCTATCATAGGGTGCTTTTACTTCTGCAATTTCAGCATACAAGCGATTCCAACGAACAATATCATAAATTGTTTCAGCAACAAACTTGCGGTCTCTAGCTCCCCAACGTTTGTCACGTTTTAAAGCCTTTTCTACTGCTTTGTCCGCGTACACACCTTCATTAAAGATGTCTCTAATACTGTCTATAACTGCAAAAGTTAAATTTCTGTGTAATCTCATTTTTTATTATAATAGGGGAGCAAATATACATTAAATAAAAGGTATTTTGTATTTTCGTAATCTATAATTTTATAAGTTGAACTTAGAATTTCCAATAACATACATTGAGGGAGTAAGTGTACAAAGAGCAGCGCTTTTGTATGCAGAGCTGGGTGTGAAAACATGCAATGATTTACTCAACTTTTTTCCCTTCCGATATATTGACAAAACGACTTTTTACGCAATAAAAGAGTTACAGCCAAATTCTTCTGAGGTTCAGATTGTTGGCCGTATTACGAGTCTAAAGTCCGTTGCTCAAAATAGAGGAAGTAGGCTAGTGGCTACTTTTCAAGATGCTACAGGATCTATGGAATTGGTTTGGTTTAAAGGTCAGAAATGGATTAAAGACTCTTTGAAAGTAAACGAGCCATATGTGGTTTATGGCAAGTTGAATCATTATAATGGGAGTTTCAGCATTCCACACCCCGAGTTAGAATTGGTTTCCGAGTACAAAAAAAAGTTGCAAACTAAAATGCAACCGGTGTATCCATCCACAGAAAAATTAACAAATTCTGGTGTTACTAATAAATTGATTCGAAATTATATTCAGAGTTTATTAGCGCAATTTCATGATAAAATTCAAGAAAATTTATCCCAAGAAATTATGGATGATTTTAAATTCATGTCTAAACGGGATGCGCTATTAAATGTTCATTTTCCTAAAAGTCAAGAGCATTTAACAAAAGCAGAAAAACGTTTAAAGTTCGAAGAGTTATTTTTTATTCAACTGCAATTAGTGCGCAAGAAACTCATTAACAAAACAAAAATTAAAGGTTTTGTATTCGAACAAGTAGGTGCTGTTTTTAATGAGTTTTATTCAGATAAACTTCCTTTTGATTTAACAAACGCACAAAAAAGGGTTTTAAAAGAAATTAGAAAAGATGTTGCTTCGGGGGCACATATGAATCGTTTGTTGCAAGGAGATGTGGGTTCAGGCAAAACAATTGTGGCTATTTTGGCAATGCTTTTAGCTATAGATAACGGTTTTCAAGCAACTATTATGGCACCTACAGAGATATTAGCAAATCAGCATTTCACGGCAGTTTCAGAACTTTTAGTGGGTATGAATATTACGGTAGCTATTTTAACAGGCTCTGTAAAAATAAAAAAACGCAGAGAAATACATAAGAATTTAGAAGACGGTACTTTACATATTTTAGTGGGTACACATGCCTTGTTAGAAGATAAAGTTCAATTTAAAAATTTAGGAATAGCAATTATAGATGAGCAACATCGATTTGGCGTCAAACAAAGAGCAAAACTTTGGGGCAAAGGTGGAGAAGGTCCTCCGCAACCAGGTCAGATGGAAGCAGTTCAAAATTTACGGAATCGTTATGAAATAGCTAAACCTGCTGCTTATAAATTGATGCAGGAATTGCAGGAGGAGCGTAAAAATTTAAACACGTCTTCTGGACAAGCCCTTTGGGAAATATTAAGAACGAAACAATTAAATTCTAAATTTAGAAGACAACATATTATTGGTGGGTTTATCGTTGATTTTGTGTGCATTCCAAAACAGTTAATAGTTGAAGTGGATGGCAAATACCAGAACACACCAGAACAACAAGAAGCAGAGGATTTAAGAACCATAATTTTACAAGAACTAGGTTTCAAAGTACTGAGGTTCACAAACGAAGAACTCATTGAAAACATAGAAAAAGTTTTAAGTCAGATTTCACAAGAATTGGAAAACCTTCCCCAAGGAGCGGACGGAGGAACTTCTTTACCTCCTCATATTTTAGTAATGACAGCTACCCCAATTCCTAGAACTTTGGCAATGTCTGTTTACGGGGATTTAGATATTTCGGTAATTGATGAGTTGCCACCAGGAAGGAAAGAAGTAAAAACAGTACATCGTTTTGACAGCAATCGCTTATCTGTTTTTAAATTCATGAAAGATGAAATTGAAAAAGGGAGGCAAGTGTATTTGGTGTATCCATTAATTGAGGAGTCTGCTGTGATGGATTATAAAGATTTAATGGATGGTTATGAGAGTGTTTCTAGAGAGTTTCCGCTGCCAAAATATCAAATAAGTATTGTGCATGGAAAAATGAAACCTGCAGATAAAGAATTTGAAATGCAACGTTTTGTGAAAGGCGAAACTCAAATTATGGTGGCAACTACCGTAATTGAAGTGGGTGTAAATGTGCCCAATGCAAGTGTAATGATTATTGAAAGTGCAGAACGTTTTGGTCTTTCACAATTGCATCAGTTAAGAGGAAGAGTTGGGCGAGGAGCAGACCAAAGTTATTGTATTTTATTGTCTAGTTACAAGTTATCTCAAGAAGCAAAAACACGTTTAAAAACAATGGTGTCTACTGCCGATGGATTTAAAATTGCGGAGGTTGATTTAAAACTTCGAGGTCCAGGAAATATTATGGGAACGCAACAAAGTGGTGTTTTAGATCTTAAAATAGCGGATATTGTAAAAGATTCTAAAATATTAGTTGCGGCAAGAAATACTGCGATTTCAATCTTACAAGAAGATGAGAATTTATCTAATGAAGAAAATCAACCAATTAAGCGAGCTTATATAAAATTGACCAAATCTTCTAAAATTTGGTCTAATATAAGTTAAATTAAGTTCCATTTTTATGGAGTAGCTGCTACAACAACACCTAATGTATAGAGTTGTTCTAGGTTAGGAAATTCACTACCACCTTCGTCTTCTAATGTGATGCCAAAGGCTTCAGAGTCATTGGCATTTTCTATGGTGAAAATCTTATTCGTATCTGCCATAAAAGTATCTATGGTGCCTATAGTTGTGGGCATTAATGGACTCATTTTTAAAGACCAAAACTGGTACACTTTTCCTTTAGGAGGTGCAGGCAAACCTTGAGCATCTAAATAAATACTATTGGATGTCTTGTCCCAATATACCTTAGCATAAGAATTTGGAGAAACTTTCTGTCCTGCTAACGCCACAGAAATAATATCTTTATCTCTAAAAATAGTAATTAATTTTTCTACTTCTGCTAAACTGTTTGCTCCATTTTCTATTTGTTGCTCTAATTGTTCTTTTTCTGAAGCAACCTGCTCTTTTAATTTATTGTTCTGAGAAATAGACCAAATTAAAGTACTTCCTATAAGTATAGTAGCAGCCCAACCAGTGTATTGTAACCAGTTTATTTTATTACTGGGTACGACTTTGGTCTCATTACGTAAAATTTCTTTTTTTATGTTTGCAAATAGTGGTGTAGTATCTTTCTTTGAGGTAGCTGCAGTTAATTTTACAATTGCACTTTCTATTGATACAACTGCTGCCAACACTTCAGGGTTTTCCTGTATGGCCATATCTACTTCTTCATTCTCTTTTTCTGAGAGTGAACCTGCGACGTACAGTTCTAAAATTCCGGATGTTATATATTTTTGTGTATCCATTTGTTAAACTCCAACCATTGTTCTTAATTCCGCAATACAATTTCGATTGCGTGTTTTTATGGTACCAAGGGGTATGTCTAATTCTTCTGAGGCTTCTTTTTGAGTATATCCTTTAAAGAATAATAATTCTATGACGGCTTTGCATTTGTCTCCAAGTTTTTTTACAAATTCATGAATACCAATTGCATCTGTAGAATTATCAAGACAATCACTTGATTCTAATATATCTACGAAAAAATCTGAGTTAAGGTTTTGTTTTGACTGTTTAAATTTTTTAGAACGGGTATAATCGATAGCGGCATTTCTTGCGATATTTAAGATCCATGTGAAAAAACGACCTGTTTTTCCGAGTAGGAATCAGATTTATTCCAAGCCTTTATGAATACGTCTTGTGTAATTTCTTGCGCGACATCGTCATTTTTAACAATTGTATTTACAACACCAGAAATACTCTTACAATACATAGTGTAGAGTTTTTCGTAAGCTTTTATATTCTTCTGTTGAAATTGTGTAATTAATTGATCAAGGTTATCCATATAGCTAGCTAAAGTAACTTTTTAATCTTCAAAAGAACCTTTATTCTATTTTTGTTTTTCTAAAATTATATAAGAATTTTCTGCAATGATAACTTGTTTAAAAAACTCTTTTAATGCAAAATATTCTTCACTCGAATATGTTTTTTTATAAAGACTAAATCTTGTAAAAATTGTTAGTGTATTGTCTTTAACTTTCGCCTTTAATACAAATAAGCCTCCTTTATTGGGCAATGAAAATGCTGTGTTATTTGGAAATTGAGAAATTTTATAATTTTCAGGGATTTGTAAGCTTAATGAATAATTTATTTTCTTTGAATATCCAAAGTCTACGGGGTAAAAACGTTCTTTTAATTTAAATGGATTTTCCTTCATTCTATCAAAGAGAAATGGGTTTATTCTAATTTTAGAACCTAAGCTTTCATTCTGAATAATGCTTATACTAAATGCTTCCTGTAATGGTTTATTAATATTTTTTTTATACTTAACTGTATACTCTTCAACTTCTAAATCGGGGTATTGAGATTCAAAGTTATCTAAATAATTTTCTTTAGTTAAAGGCGCTATTTTTTCTCTTTGATTGACTGCATAATATCCTGTTCTTTGAATATTTAAAAGGCCCTTTAATTCACCTTCTTCGTTTAGAGTTAATTTAGTTCTTATGTTTTTAACTGATTTTTTCTTGGGTTTTAAAGTAACCCAACTTCCTTCTTCATCAAAGTTTATAATCCTAGCTTCTCCATTAATTGTTCTTAAAGGTAGCTCAGCAAAAGGGATCATTTTTTCTGTAGCATCAAGAAAATACTCTATATCCGCTATTTTTATTTTCACAATTACGTAATTATAATCATAAATTATAGGATATAGTTTTGTAGGGACACCATTTTTTCGAGTTGATAAAACGACTAAGTTTGCGTCTATATTTACTGCTTTTAAACTATTAAAGAGCGATAAGTTAATTGCTCCAACGTCTCCTAATTTATCATCAAACGCTTCTTTTACTTCTACATCTTTGTTTGTCCAGTATTTTTTATTCCAAGTATAATGATTTTGAATAAAGGTGTAGATCTTTTGTGCTTTTTTTAAAGTATTTTCTGTTGTTAAAATACTATCTGGAATTTTTTTCTTAAAATAATTTTTTTTTGAAGTTTGATTGTTAAAAAAACGACTTTTTAGTTTTTTATCTGCAACTTTCCAAGTTGTAGTATATTTTTCGACGTATCCTGTGGTGTTTGTAAATGATTCTAAATCTAAAGATAGTCTTGAGATGTAGTTTTTTTTACTCAACATATAGTCCTCTTCTTTAAAAGCGGGAATGTCATTTATTCCGAAGGAGTACACGCGACAAGATCCGAAGCCTATACCATCTATATAAACGCACTTTTCTTTTACTGAATATTTATTTTTATTTAATTTTAAAAAACCAATAATTCGAACATTATATTTGTAATTTCCAAGAATAGCTGCGTCAAATTCACTCTTTATTTTCGGAATATCAGACTGAAAAGACCAATCGTTAATTCCAGAATAAGGAGATAAAATGCTGTACTTATATTCAATAACACTTCCTTCTCTTATATTTGATAATGTAAACTTTTTAGTGCTCCAATCTGAGCCCTCTTTTATTGTGAAAACATCACTTTTTACGAGATGATTTTTTTGAATCTTGTTTTCTATTAAATTATAAGTTACGGCTTCTAAGTCTTTTAGGTTCTTTTTTTTGTAGAGATCTAGGGTGATATTCGCCAAATCAAATGCAGATTTATCTAAAATTTTTATTCGAAAATAGAAATCTGTGCGGGTATTGTTATCATTTTCCGTATCTAAATAGATATTTGCATGTTCGTATAAAACAACAGCACCCGCAGTAGAATCTTTGTCATAAAAACTCATTTGTAATTCTTCTAAAGTAGTTTGCCCCATTTCTGAAGACTTTTCTTTTTGGGCTACAATAGTTAAAGTGACAAAACTAAAAACGATGGATAAGAATAAGAATGTTTTTTTCATTTTTCTAATCGAACAATTTTTTGAACACTGTGTTTATTTAAGTAATTTTTAACGATGGCTTTCGCTAATCCTTTATCCTGTATAGGAGTTAATATAGATTTAAGAATTTCTATTTTATTTTCTTGATGTCCTAAATTGGTGTATCCATAGCCAAATACTTCTTTATTTT
Source organism: Polaribacter sp. (assembly GCA_051277175.1). Lineage (GTDB taxonomy): Bacteria > Bacteroidota > Bacteroidia > Flavobacteriales > Flavobacteriaceae > Polaribacter. The sequence continues at coordinate 3,485 of JBNMOF010000025.1, read as the reverse complement.
CAATAAGAATTACCGCATGTTCTTCAATTTCTCTTCCCTTATCAAAAATTATAAAATCTTCACTATTAAAATCCTGTAAAAAAGGTTTTCTTTTTTTCTTTAAATTGTATTTTGGTGCTAACGTATCTAATTCGATATAATATTTTAATCTCGTAAACAGATCATTTCCTGTTTTCTCATAGGTAATATTAACTGCTCTTTCCTGGACTTTTAGCGCTCTTTTTGTCTGTTTTAAAAATAATTTATTTACTTCCGACTTGACGTTTTTTCCACGTCCTAAATAAATTACTTTTCCTTGAGCATCGTGAATATAAAACAGACCTAATTCTTTAGGTACAGCATCTAATAGTTTTTGAAGTCTTTGCTTTTCTGTTCGTTTATCGTGGTATTTTACAGAACTCTGAATGATTGCTTTGCCAATGTCTTTTTCTAAAAGTAATTTAAATAATTGCACAGTAGCTAAAGCATCTCCAGAAGCTCTATGTCTGTCTGTCATAGGAATTCCTAATGCTTTAATAAGTTTTCCTAGACTATAAGAGGGTTGGTCTAAAATTAATTTTTTACTTAATTCTACGGTACAAAGCGTATTTCTATTGAAATCATACCCGAGTCTATCAAACTCTGTGCTTAAGATCCGATAATCGAAAGAAGAATTATGAGCTACCAACGTGCAATCTTTGGTGATTTCAATAATTCTTTTGGCTACTTCGTAAAATTTTGGAGCATTTTGAAGCATTTTATTATTGATACCTGTAAGGTTTACAACAAATTTCTGAATTTCCTTTTCAGGGTTTACGAGGCTTATAAACTGATCTACAACAGTATGTCCATCAAATTTATAAATAGCGATTTCAGTAATGCCCTCTTCATTAAATTTTCCCCCGGTAGTTTCAATGTCTAATATTGTATACAAATTATTTTTCTTAATGTTGAAATTTACTAATTTTAACTTCTCTTACCAAATATTGAACTGCCTACACGAATCATAGTACTTCCATTTTCTATGGCTAAATTATAATCTCCGCTCATTCCCATTGATAAAACATCCAGTTGGCAATTTGCAATAGCAGTTTGTGTTTTGTGCTTTTCAAAGAAGTTTTTTAAAGAAGAAAATTCTTCTTTTAACTGTGTTTGATTGTCGGTGAATGAGGCCATTCCCATAAAGCCAACAATTTTTATATTTTCTAAAGCGGTCATTTCTGGTGATTGCAAAATTTGGTCAATATCTTCAAAAGACAAACCAAACTTTGTCTCTTCTTTTGCAATTTTTGCTTGCAAGAGGCAATTGATAACACGATTGTGTTTTTTAGCTTGTTTGTTAATCTCTTTCAGCGTTTTAAATTTATCAACTCCGTGAATTAAATCAACAAAATGAGCCATATATTTTACCTTATTGCTTTGTAAATGGCCAATCATGTGCCATTGTATGTCTTTAGGTAGCACATCAAACTTATCTACCATTTCCTGAATCTTATTTTCACCAAAGATGCGTTGACCTGCATCATAAGCTTCTTGTAAGTCTTCAATAGGTTTGGTTTTAGAAACCGCTACTAAGCTTACGTTAGCAGAAATTAACTTTTTTATTTCTTGTATTTTTTTTTGTATTTCCATGACGTTTTCTTTTAATTAAATAATCGAATAAGTTCTGAATTAAACACTTTGTTACAACTCATAAATAGTCAAAGCACTTCTTAGTTTTGGTTCGATATAGGTTGTTTTTGGCGGCATTAATAGGCCTGCGTCTACAATTTCTTTTAGCTCTTCTATGCTTGTTGGTAACATTCCGAAAGAGACTTTAAAAGCGCCAGAATCTACTTTTATTTTCAGTTCTAAACTATCAGATTTATTTTGAGAATACACAATTTTAGAATCATTTCTTATATCATCAATACCTAAAATAGGTTTCAATACGGTTTTATAAAGAATCTGAGCATCTAATTTACTCAAAGCATCTGTGAAATTATAGAGAGATTTACGCAAGTACAACCCGTAAAATGCGCCATCTAAATACATACTAAAATGATGTTTTTCTTGAGGTTTGTACAATTCTTGGTCCCAACGCTCGATTCTAAAAAATGTATCTAATTCTATTAAAAACGCATCCGGAGTAAATCCATTTAAATCTTTTATAAAGCGATTAAATTCATAGATACTCAGTTGGCTTTCCGGTAATAAGTAACTCATGAAAAAGTTATAATTTTCGGTTCCTGTATGTTCGGGGTTTTCTTTAGCCAATCTTTCTGCCAGTAGACAAGAAGAAGTAGATCTGTGGTGCCCATCTGCAATATATAAGGTATTTATTTGTTTAAATGCGGCAGTTATTTGCTCAATATCGCTGGGGTCGTTGACAAGCCAGAGGACATGTGAAATTTTATCTGTCGTAGAAAACTCATATTCTGCTCTTTCTTGTGTATATTTTTTAACAATAGCAGTAACCACATCATTGTCAGGATAGGTTAATAGCACAGGCTCTGCGCTAAAACCAGTATTTTTTAAATGGTTTTCAAATAATAATTCTCTTTTTCTAAGGGTCCCTTCGTGTTTTTTAATAATATTATTATGATGATCAGCAACAGAAGTTGCAGCAATTATCCCACAGAACGATTTTGTTGGCGTTATTTTCTGATAAATATAAAAAGCGGCTGCCTTGTCTTGCGTAAGAATTTCGTTCTCTTTAAACTCTAAATAGCGATTATGCACCAATTTAAACCTCAATTCACCCGTTAAATCTTGTTTATGGTATTTATAACCGGGATTAATTACATGTAAAAAGCTATATGGATTAAAAGCCAATTTAGTGTCCAGCATTTCAGGAGTATAAACCTCATATGATTTAGACGAAACCATAGCCACTTTATCTCTTGCTGCTCTAACTGCTTTAAAAGGTTTTATATTTGCCATAAACTATCTTAAAAGCTGAATGATCTGTTGCGCTAATTCTACTCCAATTCTTTCCTGTGCTTCTTTTGTACCTGCTCCGATGTGCGGTGTCAAAGAGATTTCTGGATTCATTAATAATTGCACTGCGGGTGATGGTTCTGTTTCAAAAACATCTAAGCCAGCAAACTGTACTTTACCATTTTCTATGGCTTTTACTAAGTCTACTTCATGTAAAACTCCACCTCTAGCCGTATTTACAATTCCCACACCATCTTTCATTTGTTCGATTTCCTTTGCTGTTATAAGGTAGTCGTCTTGTTCTGATACATGTAAAGTAATAAAATCTGCTTCTTTTAACAATTCTTCTTTTGGAACGGTATTGATATTAATAGTTATTTTTTGTCCGTTAAAAAAGTCCACTGAAATGGGAACACTGGTAATTACTTTATCTGTCGCAACTACATTCATTCCGAGACCTAAGCCTATTTTTGCAACGGTTTGTCCAACTTTTCCAAAGCCAATAATACCAATTGTTTTTCCTCTTAACTCTGTGCCCTGAGAATAGGCTTTTTTCAATTCTTTAAAACGAGAATCTCCTTCTAAAG
>JBNMOF010000024.1:0-19627 GCA_051277175.1 Polaribacter sp. | reverse complement strand
CAAGCGGGTTTTTTAATTTTAAACCGTATTTGCTCAAGCATCAAATAAAACAAAAATGAGTAACTTAAGAATTGCAGTACAAAAATCAGGAAGACTAAATGAAGATTCAATGAGAATCTTAAAAGATATTGGTATTTCTATAGACAATGGTATCGATCAACTAAAAGCATCCGCAAGAAATTTTCCAGTAGAAGTTTTCTATCTAAGAAACGGAGACATTCCTCAGTATTTAAGAGACGGAGTGGTAGATGCAGCCATTATTGGTGAAAATATTTTAATTGAAAAGGGAAGCGATTTAGAGTTTATAGAGCGTTTAGGATTTTCTAAATGTAAAGTTTCTATTGCGGTACCAAAAGAATCTAAGGCAAATTCTTTAAAAGATTTACAAGGAAAAAGGATTGCAACTTCATATCCAGAAACCGTGAAAAAGTTTTTAAAAGAACAAAATATTGAGGCACAATTGCACACCATTAGTGGTTCTGTAGAAATTGCACCTAACATTGGTCTAGCAGATGGAATTTGTGACATTGTTTCAAGTGGAAGTACCTTATTTAAAAACGGATTAAAAGAGATTGAAGTATTATTACAATCGGAAGCAGTTTTAGCTGTTTCTCCGCTAATTTCTGAAGAAAGAAAAACGATTTTAAATAAAATTCAGTTTAGAATTCAATCGGTTTTAAAAGGAAGAGAATCTAAATATATATTGCTAAATGCACCAAATGATAAATTGGATGCTATTTTAAATTTGCTACCAGGAATGAGAAGTCCTACTGTTTTGCCTTTGGCAGAAAAAGGATGGAGTTCTGTGCACGCTGTTATTTCTAAAAATCAATTTTGGGAAATTATTGATGGATTGAAAGCAAATGGAGCAGAAGGTATTTTGGTATGTCCTATTGAAAAAATGGTTCTTTAAAATGAAGACAATTTTAAATCCACAAAAAAAAGATTGGAATACCATCTTAGAAAGACCCACAAAAAAAGTTGATGATATTGAAAGTATTGTAAACGAAATTTTTACAGATATCCAAAAAAATGGTGACGCAGCTGTTGCAAAATATACTCAAAAGTTTGATGGTGTTACTTTAGAAAGTAATCTAGTTTCAGAAAATGAAATAAATGAAGCGATAACTTTCGTCTCTTCAGAATTAAAAGAGGCTATTATTCTTGCAAAAGAAAATATAACGAAGTTTCACGCTGCACAAAAAACTGCAAAAGTATTTGTAGAAACTATAAAAGGCGTTTCATGTTGGCAAGAAAAAAGACCGATTCAAAAAGTAGGCCTGTATGTTCCTGGAGGAACCGCTCCTTTACTGTCAACCGTCTTAATGTTGGCAATTCCTGCTCAAATTGCAGGTTGTAAAGAGATCGTTCTTTGTTCTCCACCAAATAAAGAAGGGAAAATTCATCCAGCAATTTTATATGCTGCAAATTTATGTGGTGTTACAAAAATTGTAAAAGTAGGGGGAATTCAAGCCATTGCAGCGTATACTTTCGGAACTGAAACGATTCCCCAAGTATATAAAATATTTGGTCCTGGAAATCAATTTGTAACGGTGGCCAAACAATTATCTACCAAATACGGAGTGGCAATTGATATGCCTGCAGGCCCTAGTGAATTGTTAGTGGTTGCAGACGATTCTGCAGATGCCAGTTATGTTGCCTCAGATTTACTAAGTCAGGCAGAACACGGTATTGACAGTCAAGTAATTTTGGTTTCTACATCTCAAGATCTTATTGCTAAAGTGGGTGTCGAAATAGAAAAGCAGCTCATAGCGCTTCCAAGAATAGCGATCGCTCAAAAAGCGATTGATAATTCTAAATCTATTTATGTTGAAAATGATACAATTGCATTGGAATTAATTAATGAATACGGTCCAGAACATTTTATTGTTTGTACAGAGAACAACGATTTTTATGTAAATCATATAGAAAATGCAGGGTCGGTTTTTATTGGAAACTATACGCCAGAAAGCGCAGGAGATTATGCTTCGGGAACGAACCATACATTGCCAACAAATGGATTTACAAAAGCATATTCGGGAGTGAACTTAGATAGTTTTCTGAAGAGTATTACTTTTCAAGAAATTTCAAAAGAAGGAATTAAGGCAATTGGAAAATCTGTAGAATTGATGGCAGAGGCAGAAGGCTTACAGGCGCATAAAAATGCAGTTTCAATTCGATTAAAAGATTTATTATAAATAATTAGAATGTCATGCTGAATGTATATTTCAATCAATATATTGAGGTTACATAGCGCAGTTAATGAGCAGGAATCGAAAAATTAGATTTCTCAATCGCTTTAAAAAGCGCATTTCTAAATGGTATTAGCAGAAAATATTAAGATTGTTAACGTCTTTATGCATATGAATAATTTTAGCTTACATAATTTAACTAGAGAAAATATTAAATCTCTAAAACCATATTCCTCTGCAAGAGACGAATATAAAGATGCAACAAGCGCTGAAATGATTTTTTTAGATGCCAATGAAAATCCTTTTGAAAATGGTGTAAATCGATATCCAGATCCGCAACAAAACAATGTCAAAGCCTTGCTTTCTGAAATTAAAGGAATTGGCAAAGAAAAAATCTTGTTAGGTAATGGAAGTGATGAAGTCTTAGATTTAATTTTTAGAGCTTTTTGTGAGCCGAATCGTGATAATATTATCACGTTACCACCAACGTATGGTATGTATGCTGTATTGGCAAATATCAATGCAATCGAAAATAGAACGGTTTTATTGACAGAAGAATTTCAACCTAAAGTAGCACAAATTTTAAATGTGATAGATCAAAATAGTAAGATTTTATTTTTGTGTTCTCCAAACAACCCTTCAGGAAACAGTTTTACCGAAGAAATAGTGGAGGAATTATTGACGAAATTTAATGGATTGGTTGTTATTGATGAAGCATATATCGATTTTTCAGAACAGAATAGCTGGTTGGAAAAACTAAAACAATTTCCAAATTTAATCATTACACAAACACTTTCAAAAGCATATGGTTTGGCTGGAATTCGATTGGGTGTTTGTTATGGGTCGGAAGAAATTATCAAAGTATTAAATAGCATAAAACCGCCTTATAATGTCAACCAATTAACCCAACAAAGGGCAATTGATAGACTGTCAAAAACGGATGAAGTTGCGAAAGAGGTTTCTGAAATTATACAGCAAAGAGCGTTTGTTTTAAAAGCTTTAATAGAGGTGCCATTTATTAAAAAAATATATCCAACAGATTGTAATTTTGTCTTGGTAAAAGTAGACGATGCAACAGTTCGATACCATCAATTAGTTGCGAATGGAATTGTAGTTCGAAACAGAACTTCGCAGCCTTTGTGTGAAAATTGTTTGCGTTTTACCATTGGAACCATATTAGAAAATGAAAAACTAATTTCAGTTTTAAACGAATTAAATTAAAATAACTTCCTGAGGTATGCGGGAAATATTAGACCAAAAGAATGGGTAAAAAAGTATTATTTATAGACAGAGACGGAACTTTAGTGTTAGAGCCGCCCGTGGATTATCAATTAGATAGCTTAGAAAAGTTGGAATTTTATCCAAAAGTATTTCAATACATGGCAAAAATTGCTTCTGAATTGGATTTCGAGTTGGTCATGGTTACGAATCAAGATGGTTTAGGAACGTCTTCTTTTCCTGAAGATACTTTTTGGCCCGCTCAAAATAAGGTAATGACAGCCTTTGAAAAAGAAGGTGTCGTTTTTTCTGAAGTTCATATTGACAAGTCTTTTCCGCATGAAAATGCAGATACTAGAAAACCACGAACTGGTTTGCTAACAAAATATTTCACGGAAGCGTACGATCTTGAGAATTCATTTGTTTTAGGAGATCGAATTACAGACATGGAACTTGCAAAGAACTTAGGTTCTAAAGGAATCTATTTATCTGAAGATGCAGCATTAGGAGTTGATGAAATAGAAACTTCTAAACAAGAAATTTTAGATTGTGTTGCATTAACGAGCACAGATTGGTCAGAAATTTATGAATTTTTAAAATTAAAAGACCGTGTGGTTGAAATCACAAGGAATACAAATGAAACGAAGATTTATATCAAACTAAATTTAGACGGCTCAGGTAAAAATGATATCGATACCGGTTTGTCGTTTTTTGACCACATGTTAGACCAAATTGGACGTCATGGAAATATGGATTTAACCATAAAAGTTGCCGGTGATTTAGAAGTTGACGAACACCATACCATTGAAGACACCATGATTGCTTTTGGTGCGCTATTTAATAAAGCACTTGGCAATAAATTAGGCATTGAAAGATACGGATTTTGTTTGCCTATGGATGATTGTTTGGCACAAGTTGCAGTAGATTTTGGCGGAAGAAACTGGCTAGAATGGGATGCAGACTTTAAACGAGAAAAAGTAGGAGACATGCCAACTGAAATGTTTTTCCACTTATTTAAATCGTTTACAGATGGCGCAAAGTGCAATTTAAATATCAAAGCAGAAGGAACCAACGAACATCACAAAATTGAAGGAATTTTCAAAGCTTTTGCGAAGGCAATGAAAATGGCAGTAAAAAGAGACGTTAATAAAATGTTCTTACCATCAACAAAAGGAATGCTATAACAAGCCTTTATATTTTAGTGCCTTATTTGGTGCTAAAAATTAAAAGAGAAAAAATGAAATTAGTAATAATAGATTACGGCGCAGGAAATATTAAAAGCATACAATTTGCTTTTAAACGTTTAGGTGTTACTGCTGTTTTGTCAAATAATATTGCAGAAATACAAGCAGCGGATAAAATAATTTTTCCGGGAGTGGGAGAAGCCAGTTCTGCTATGAAGATGTTGAGAGAAAGTGGCTTAGATCTTATAATTCCCAACTTGAAACAACCAGTCTTGGGTATTTGCCTCGGGATGCAGTTAATGTGTAATTCCTCTGAAGAAGGAAAGACCAAAGGATTGGGGATTTTTGATGTCGCTATAAAAAGATTTTCAAATGTTGTAAAAGTGCCACAAATGGGCTGGAATGTAATTTCTGACTTAAAGTCTGCTTTGTTTTCAGGAATTAAAGAAAAAGAATTTATGTATTTAGTGCATAGTTTTTATGCTGAAAACTGTGAGGAATCGATTGCAACAACCGATTATGAAATTGAATATGCTTCTGCATTACAAAAAGATAATTTTTACGGAGTACAATTTCATCCAGAGAAAAGTGGTATTGAAGGAAGTAAAATTCTTGCTAATTTTTTAAAATTATAAAGAATAGTTCACAGAAAAGAGATTACGAGTCGATTTAGAATTTTATAAAGAGACACTTTATTTTTTTAAATGATATAAATACGAAAACAGACGCTGAATTTAATTCAGCCTTGATTAATAAGTTACCATATGAGAATTATTCCAGCTATAGATATTATTGACGGAAAATGCGTTCGTTTGACCAAAGGCGATTACAGTACCAAAAAAATTTATAACGAAAATCCTTTGGAAGTTGCAAAAGAATTTGAGGATGCGGGTATTGAATATTTGCATGTGGTAGATTTAGACGGCGCAAAGGCAAGCGAAATTATAAACTATAAAGTATTAGAGCAGATTGCGAGTAAAACGAATCTAAAAATTGACTTTGGTGGTGGATTAAAGTCTAACAAAGATTTAGAAATCGCATTTAATTCTGGCGCAAACCAGATTACTGGAGGAAGTATTGCTGTAAAAAACAGGTCGATATTTGAAAGTTGGATTGAAAAGTATGGTGCTCAAAAAATTATTTTAGGAGCAGACTTTTATCCAGATTCTGCTGGAGGAAAAATTGCAACAAATGGATGGCAGGAGGAAAGCTCTTTAGCGTTAACGCCTTTTATTAAAGGATATCAGCAAAAAGGAATTCAATATGTAATCTGTACAGATATTTCTAAAGATGGCATGTTAGAAGGACCAAGCTTTGACATTTATAAAGAACTTTTAGAGGTATGTTATTCAGTTCAAAATGAAAATTCTCTAAAGTTAATTGCCTCTGGAGGAATTTCAACATTTAACGAATTGCCTAAATTAGCCAAAATGGGCTGCGAAGGGGTAATTATAGGAAAAGCAATCTATGAAAATAAGATTAGCCTAAAACAATTGGAACAATATATACTTAATAATTAATCATTCGTTTTTGGAAATTAGCAATTAGTAAACTCCCAAAAACGAAAAGCGAAAAGCTATTTATGTTAACAAAGAGAATAATACCTTGTTTAGATATTAAAAACGGAAGAACGGTAAAAGGAGTAAATTTCGTAAATTTAATAGACGCGGGAGATCCTATTATTCTAGCAAAACAATATGCGGAGTTAGGCGCAGACGAATTGGTTTTTTTAGATATTTCTGCAACATTAGAAGGTAGAAAGACCATGCTAGAAATGGTGCTAAAAGTGGCAGAGCAAGTAAACATTCCTTTTACTGTGGGTGGTGGAATATCTTCGGTAGCAGATGTTGATTTATTATTAAAGTCGGGTGCTGATAAAGTTTCTATAAATTCATCCGCAATAAAAAGACCCGATTTAGTAAATGAGTTGGCAGAGAAATTTGGAAACCAATGTGTGGTTGTTGCTATTGATGCCAAATTAATTGAAGGAGAATGGAGAGTCCATTTGGCTGGAGGAACCATTCCAACAGAACTGAATTTATTTGATTGGGCAAAGGAAGTAGAAAGACGGGGGGCAGGAGAAATATTATTCACCTCTATGAATAATGATGGAACAAAGGCTGGCTTTGCAAACGAGGCTTTGGCAAAATTATCTACCGAACTAAATATTCCTATAATAGCTTCTGGTGGTGCAGGAACAGTAGCGCATTTTGTGGATACATTTAAAATAGGAAAATCAGATGCTGCTTTGGCTGCAAGTGTTTTTCACTTTGGTGAAATTCGTATTTTAGAATTAAAGAAAGAATTAAAAGCACAAAATATTCCAGTAAGATTATAGTTTTTGCAATGTAAAATGAAAACTCTAGAAATAAAAAAATATGATGCAATATACCATCAACAATTTAAAGAAATATCTTTAAATTGGCTGCATACCTATGACTTGTATGAAACAGCTGATGACGATTTATTAGACAATCCACAAAAGTATTTGGATAAAGGAGGACGTATTTTTTTGGCTCATTGTAATAATGAAATTGTAGGAACCGTAAGTTTAATTCCTGTGAGTAATGAGGAGTTCGAGATAATGAAATTAGGAGTAGTTGATGCCTATAAAAGATTAGGAATTGGTAGAAAACTAATGCAACTTTGCATTGATATTTGCCAAGAGAAAAAAGTGAAATTAATTACATTAGAAACTAGTAGTAAACTAACAAGCGCTATTAAAATGTACCTTAAATTTGGATTTGTTCATGTTGAAATAACAGCTTCCTGTTATGAAACTGCAGATGTAAAAATGGAATTAAAATTAAAATAATGAATATAGACTTCAATAAAAATAACGACGGATTAGTCCCTGCAATTATTCAGGATGCAACAACAAAGAATGTTTTAATGTTGGGGTATATGAATGAAGCAGCATTCAAAAAAACGCAAGAAACAAAGTTGATTACGTTTTACTCTAGAACTAAAAAGCGTTTGTGGACAAAAGGGGAAGAAAGTGGAAACGTATTGCAATTAGTAGACCTTAAACTCGATTGTGATAATGATACCTTATTGATTTCTGTAAATCCAAAGGGTCCAACCTGCCATAAAGGTTCGGATACCTGTTGGAATGAAGAAAATAGCGCGAACTACGGTTTCTTTTCTACTTTAGAGAATACGATTACTGAAAGGGTAGCTAACAAGGACACGAAAAAATCTTATGTTGCCAGTCTATTTGATAAAGGTATTAATAAAATAGCACAGAAAGTAGGAGAGGAAGCAGTAGAAACTGTGATTGAAGCGATGGATGATAATGATGCGTTATTTATCTATGAGTCTGCAGATTTATTATTCCATTATTTGATGTTGTTACAAGCCAAAGGTTTTACTTTAAAAGATATTGAAGCAGAACTAAAAGGAAGACAGAAATAACAACTTTTAGTGACTGTTTACGCTTTTTTGAGCTCTGGAAATAAATGATGAAAATTTAATAAATAATAGTAATTTCACATTCTAAATTTTCAATATGAAGAGTACTAAATCTCGGGCGCTAATAATTTTAGCATTCATTTCTATCTACGTTATTTGGGGTTCTACGTATGTTTTTAATAAAGTAGCTGTTACAGAACTTCCGCCTTTTTTTTTAGCGTCTTTACGTTTTTCTACTGCAGGCGTTTTAATATTAATTATTTCAAAAGTACTAGGTTTCAGTTTTAAGGTTACTAAAAGTCAATTTAAGAACTCGGCCATAGCATCCTTTTTTTTCTTGATTCTAGGAAACAGTGTTTTTGTTTGGGCGTTGCAATTTGTAGATAGTGGTTTTGCCGCTTTACTGGCGTCAACACAACCGTTGTTTGTATTGTTAATATTGAGACTTATAGACAAAAAACCATTTCAAAAAGAATCTATTATAGGAGTTTGTTTAGGTGTTTTAGGAATGTATTTGCTAATCAGTCAGCAAGAATTAGTTACCTCAGAAAAAACAGCCATCGGCATTTCAACGATTTTAATTTGTGTTTTAGGTTGGAGTTATGGGAGTGTTTTTGTGTCGAAAGCAGATTTACCTAAAAACTTCTTTATAAGCACTGGGTTACAAATGATAATTGCTGGTTTTATTTTAGCAATGATCAGTCTTTCTTTTCAAGAAAACTGGTCCTCTCCGTTAATTTGGAGTACGAATGTTCAAATCTCAATGTTGCTCTTGATTATTTTAGGAGGAATTGTTGCTTTTACAGCATTTAACTATTTACTCAAAACAGTTTCACCAGATAAAGTGGCGACTTCTGCATATGTAAACCCGGTAATCGCTTTGTTTATGGGATGGTATTTTTTAAATGAAAATTTAAGCCTGCAATCTATGATTGCCTCTGCAATATTATTAACAGGTGTTTATTTTATAACTTCAAGAAAAAGGAGGTAGGTCTATTTTTAAAATCTTAATAGGCATTCTAATTTTATTAGGTTTACTTTTTTAAAACTGCCATCATTGGATAGAATAGCGCATAGAAAGGAGGTTAAAATAATTCCAAAGCTTCAACTAATTAAGAATACAAGCTACTATAAAAAAAAACTAATTCGATTAAAATATCACTCATTCATAAAATTCTAAGAAGGGTGCATGTTTGTATTAATGTAGAAAATGGTTAAAAGTTCTTTTTAATTCTAGCCAAGTCTCGCTTATTATCTCGATCTTTTATTACTTCCCGCTTATCATGGGTTTGCTTTCCTTTCGCAAGTGCAATTTCTAACTTTGCAAAGCCATTGTCGTTTATAAACAGCCTTAGGGGTACAATTGTGTTCCCTTTCGCTTCTACATCTTTTTTTAAACCGCGTAATTCTCGTTTATTCAACAATAATCTGCGTTCACTTTTAGGCTTGTGATTAAAATGATGTCCAAACATGTATTCTTGAATGTACATATTTACAATAAACAATTCTCCCCCTTCGTTAAACTCACAAAAACTCTCTGTAATTCTTGCCTGACTTAATCTAATCGATTTTATTTCGGTCCCGGTTAATTGAATTCCAGCAACAAATTTGTCTAGAATTTCAAATTCGAAACGTGCTTTTTTATTTTGTATATTGATGTTTTTTTGAATCGCCAATGCTCAATTTTTTATTTTAACAAATATACATTTTTACATTCGGGAAAGAAATGTAATTTTGAATTCTATTTCGAAAAAATGAAACAAAATCAAATGAGATATTTACCATTATTCTTACTAGTGCTTTTAATTTCTTGTAAAACGTCTGAAAAAAAAATGACTGCGCAAGAAATTATAGATAAAACCATACTATTTTCTGGGGCAGATAAAGTTTCTAATTCAGAAATAACTTTTAAGTTTAGAGATAAATCGTATGCTGCTTTTAGAAAAAATGGAACTTTTCAATTGTATCGAAATTACAAGAAAGATACTTTAATCATAGAAGATGTTTTAAAAAATAATGGATATGAAAGGTACCTCAATTCAAAATCTGTTCAAGTCGCAGATTCAATGGTTTCTAGATACAGTAACTCCATAAATTCAGTGCATTACTTTTCAGTTTTACCCTTTGGTTTAAATGACAAAGCTGTCTACAAAAAGTTGCTAAAATCGTCCACTTTAAAAGGAAAAGAATATTATAAAGTTGAAGTTACTTTTTCTAAAGATGGAGGTGGAGAAGATTTTGACGATGTATTTATTTATTGGATTGGTAAAGAAGACTTTTTAGTTGACTACTTGGCATATTCTTATCACACAAATGGTGGCGGAAAACGTTTTAGAGTTTTAAAAGAACAATGTATAAAAAACGGAATTCGGTTTGTAGATTATCATAATTACAAGCCTTTAAGTGCCGCTATTTCTTTAATTGACATAGATCAAGCATTTGAAAGCAATACTCTTAGAAAAGTATCTGAAATTGTTTTAAAAGATATTGAAGTTACGCTAGTAGATTAGTAATTATTAAAATATTTATATCATAATATATTTTTAATCTACGATCTTAATAGTACTTGTTTTTTTATTACCTGTAATCATTACAATGTATACGCTTGCATTGTCAGTATCGTTCATGTTTTCGTACTTTTCTTCTCCTAAAATTTTATTTACAAAAACCGGAGTTGTATTGCTATGACCCACAATTAAAACTTTTTTTCCTTTGGTTTCTTTCTGAAAGACAGCAGTATACATTTTTTTAGGATCATAGTTTTGAATTTCTAAACCTTTGCTATCTGCTGATCGTTTTGCAGTTTGCATTGTTCTCTTATATTTGGTGGAATACACAGCTTCTAAATCAATATTTTTAAAATAGTTTGCCCATTTTTTTGCTCGTTCTTGTCCCTTTTTATTCAAGTCAGGGTTTCTGTTTTTGGTGTCTGTTCTATCTTTTTCAGCATGACGGATTAAGTAATACGTTGTAGTTTTATCTGATTTACAAGCGCTCAAGAGGCCAAAAGTAAAAATAAAAAGCAGTAAAAATTTCTTCATAATAATTGATGTGAAACCCAAATATACTTAAAAATGAAATGTATAAAGGTCATTGAGCAATAACATTGTTCTGTTCCACTCAATGACACTTATTTTTTATGAATTTTCATCCAAATTAGATTGATTTCTAAACACTAATGTATCATTAAAACAATCTATTAATAGGATACTATCGGTAGTTATTTTTCCTGACAAAATCTCTTTTGAAAGTTCATTTAAAACCTCCTTCTGAATAACCCTCTTTACAGGCCTTGCGCCAAATTCGGGTTCATAGCCTTTCTTTCCTAAGTAGGTTATCGCTTCATCGGTTGCATCTAAAGTAATTTCTTGTTTACCAATCATTTTCTTTAGCTGCCCTATTTGTATTTTTACAATATCAAAAATATTACCTTGGTTTAATGGTGTAAACATAATTACATCGTCAATTCTATTTAAAAATTCTGGTCTTACAGATTGTTTTAACAATGCTAAAACTTCCGTTTTTGCCAATGTTGTTATTGTTTTCAAATCTGCTTCTGAATCGTTAAATTTTTCTTGGATTATATGACTTCCCAGATTAGAGGTCATGATAATAATAGCATTCTTAAAATCGGCTATACGCCCCTTATTATCTGTTAATCTTCCTTCATCTAAAACTTGTAATAAAATATTAAATGTATCTGGGTGTGCTTTTTCAATTTCATCTAAAAGTATTACAGAATAGGGCTTTCTTCTAACAGCTTCGGTTAATTGACCTCCTTCATCATAACCAACATATCCCGGAGGTGCTCCAATTAATCTACTTACAGCGTGGCGTTCTTGATATTCACTCATATCAATTCGAGTCATAGCATTTTCATCATCAAAAAGATACGCTGCTAGCGCTTTTGCCAATTCTGTTTTACCAACCCCCGTGGTTCCTAAAAACAAGAAACTTCCTATCGGTTTATTCGGGTTTTGCAAGCCTGCTCTAGAACGTCTAACAGCGTCTGAAACTGCTACAATTGCTTCTTCTTGCCCAACAACTCTTTTATGTAATTGCTGTTCTAGCTTCAATAGTTTTTCACGTTCAGATTGAATCATTTTTGTAACAGGAACTCCAGTCCATTTTGCAACTACTTCCGCAATATCTTCATACGTGACTTCTTCCTTTATTAAAGAACTTTCAGATTGATCTTCTTTTAACGTTTTTTGCAACGCTTCTAAATTCTTTTCTGCTTCTTTAATTTTTCCATATCTAATTTCAGCAACCTTTGCATAATCGCCCTCGCGTTCTGCTCTTTCAGCTTCCGTTTTAAAATCTTCAATTGCTGCTTTTGCATTCTGGATGGTATCTACAACTTCTTTTTCAGACTTCCATTTTGCATTCATTTCATTGCGCTCTTCCTTAAAATTTGCTAAATCTCCACGTAGCATTTTTAATTTGGATTCGTCTTTTTCACGTTTAATAGCCTCAATTTCAATTTCTAACTGCATTACTTTACGATCTAAAACATCGAGCTCTTCTGGTTTAGAATTTATTTCCATACGCAGTTTTGCCATCGCTTCATCCATTAGATCAATCGCTTTATCTGGCAAGAACCGATTGGTAATATAGCGTTGAGACAATTCTACAGCACCAATAATAGCTTCATCTTTAATACGAACCTTATGATGCGTTTCATACTTTTCTTTAATTCCTCTTAAAATAGAAATGGCACTTTCAGCATCTGGTTCATCGACTATAATTTTTTGAAAACGTCTTTCTAAAGCTTTGTCTTTTTCAAAGTATTTTTGATATTCATCTAGAGTCGTTGCTCCAATTGCACGCAATTCTCCACGTGCTAAAGCTGGTTTTAAGATGTTTGCAGCATCCATTGCTCCTTGTCCACCTCCAGCGCCAACAAGTGTGTGAATTTCATCAATAAAAAGTACAATATCTCCATCTGACGTGGTTACTTCTTTAATCACTGCTTTTAAACGTTCTTCAAACTCTCCTTTGTATTTTGCACCCGCAATTAGTGCGCCCATATCCAAAGAGAAAATAAGTTTATCTTTTAGATTTTCTGGGACATCACCGTCTACAATTCGATGCGCTAAACCTTCTGCTATTGCTGTTTTTCCTGTTCCTGGTTCTCCAACTAAAATTGGATTATTCTTTGTTCTACGTGATAATATCTGTAATAATCTACGTATTTCTTCATCTCTACCAATTACAGGGTCTAGCTTGCCATTTACTGCTAAATTATTTAAATTTTTAGCATATTTGTTTAAAGCATTATAGGTTTCTTCCTGATTTTGAGATGTTACTCTTTCACCTTTTCGCAATTCGTTAATAGCCAATTGTAAACGCTTTTCTGTGACCCCTTGATCTTTTAAAACTTGAGAAATGTTACTTTTTGATTTAAAAATTGCTAAAATTAAATGTTCCGTAGAGACGAAGTCATCTTTCATTTTATTTGCAATTATCGGCGCTTCTGTAAGGCTTTTATTGGCTTCTCTCGAAAAAATTAATTCTGCACCAGAAACTTTAGGAAAACTTTGAATTTGTTTGTCTAAAATTTGTTCTAAAACAATAGTATTGATCTCTAGTTTTTTTAATAAAAAAGGCAAAACATTGGTATCGATCTGCGTTAAAGCTTTAAAAATATGCTCGTTCTCTATTTGATGATGACCAAAACCTTGTGCAATTTGCTGCGCAAGCTGAATGGTTTCCTGGGATTTTGTTGTATAATTATTGAAGTTCATTTTCTATTTTTTCAACAATAGCGCAATTTCTTATGCGCTATTTATTTAAAATTCAAATCAATAATAATACCAATTGATAAAACAAAAAAAAGAAGTCAAATTGTCTTGTTAAGTATTGTTAATACTGACTTTGTGACTGCTTAAAGTTCCGTATCTTTGTATAGAAATAAAAAAACAAAATGGGTATATTAAATAAAATGTTTGGAGGAAATAGTGACAAAGAATCAAAATCAGAAAAAAAGTCATTTTTAAATTGGCTTCCGTTGACCTCTTTAGAGCAATTAGAAACGATTAAAAAGGAGTCCAATACAGAAGCTATTCTTATTTTTAAGCATTCTACAAGATGCGGAATTAGTAGTATGGTCATAAAGCAGTTTGAAAAGTTATTTACAGCTGAACATAGCAATTTAAAAGTATATTATTTAGATTTATTAAACTACAGAAATATTTCTGATGAAGTGGGCCATAAATTTCAAATTATGCATCAATCTCCGCAACTAATTGTTGTTAGAAATGAGGTTTCCATTCACGATGCTTCGCATAATGACATTACAGAAACAAACTTAACGAGATTTATATAGTTTTAATTTGGGAAAAACCTATTTTAAGTCTTACTTTTGTAGCTTAAAAATTCAAACCTTTTGTCAGATAAAAACGCTTCCCAAGTAAAAGTAGGTAAAGAATTATACGGATATCAGAAAGATGCGCTTCATGAGATTTTTAATCGATTTGAAACCGCACCCCAAGATTATCATTTATTATATCAGTTACCAACAGGAGGTGGGAAAACCGTTATATTTTCTGAAATTGTAAGACGTTATATAGATACTTTTAAAAAGAAAGTGCTGGTTTTAACTCATAGAATTGAGTTGAGCAAACAAACTTCTAAAATGTTGGATGAATTTGGAGTAGATAATAAAATTATCAATAGTACTGCAAGATTAGACGACCAGGACGAGTATAATTGTTTTGTTGCAATGGTAGAGACCTTGAAAAATAGGTTAACGGATGAAAAATTAGATATTTCAGATATCGGTTTGGTGATTGTTGATGAGGCACATTACAACTCTTTTACTAAAATTTTTAAATTTTTTGATGATGCTTTTATATTGGGTGTTACTGCAACTCCTTTAAGTTCTAACATTAAACTACCAATGTATGAGAACTATCAGGAATTATTTGTGGGAGAACCAATTCACCATCTAATAGAAAGTGGCTATTTAGCGCAAGCAAATATGTACTCGTACAATGTTGGACTAACTTCTTTAGAAGTTGGAGCAAATGGAGATTATACTGTAAAATCTTCTGAAGATTTGTATATGAATACAGACATGCTTTCTAAATTGGTAAGCGCGTACGAAGAAACAGCAAAAGGTAAAAAAACATTAATTTTTAATAACGGAATTAATACCTCTATACAAGTATTTCATGCGTTTAAAAAGGCAGGATATCCAATAGCGCATTTAGACAATACAAATACCAGAAAAGAACGTGAGCTTATTTTAAAGTGGTTTCACAAAACACCAAATGCAATTATTAGTTCTGTAAGTATTTTGACAACGGGTTTTGATGAGCCAAGTATTGAAGCAATTATTTTAAACAGAGCGACAAAATCATTGACATTATATTATCAAATGATTGGTCGTGGTTCTCGTATTTTTGGTGAGAAGAACACTTTTGAAGTTATTGATTTAGGAAACAACTTTCATAGATTTGGTCCTTGGGGTGCAGATTTAGATTGGCAGAAAATGTTTAGAGCGCCAGATTATTATTTAGATGCAATTCTTTCTGATGAAGAAATTGAAAATACATTTAGATATGAGTTTCCTGGAGATATTAAAAAAGAATTTGAAAAATCTACGGATACTTATTTCGACATGAAAAAAGTATATATAGATACCATCAAAACGGGTGAGTCTTCGAAAAGAGTGCTAGAAAAATCAATTATACATCACGCAAAAATGTGTATCGAAAACAGTGAAGATGTTTTTGATGCTTTAATTTTAGCAAAACTGATAGGTGAGGAGATTGATGATCGGATTAATAGATATGCAAAATGTATCTCTAAAAGTACACATAACTTTGTTACTTGGTTAAAAGACGATTATCGCAAGAAACTAAATGCCTATTTACGTTCAAATTTTGATGAAGACTTCGAAGAAATTCATGGGCATCCGCCAATCGAGGAATAATATATAAAATAAAAAAAGCGCTGACATATCAGCGCTTTTTTTATGCGCTAACGCTGCAGTTGTATTCTTTTAGAAAAACATATATTCAGAAACAATAGCTCCTTTATTTTCAAAATTTTTCTAGTTTATTTTGCTTATTATCAGCTCTTATTAGCTCTAAGACTTTTATTTAAGAGGAAAACTACACACTAAAAATATTTTTTTACTTTTGTTTTTTATATTCAAAAATAATATACATTTGTATAACTTATTTAAGTAAAATGTTTAGTTTTTCTTATTTCGCAGGTAACTTTCAATCGGAGAATGATCGTTATATAGCATTTTGGAAATGCAACGAAAAAATTAAGGTATCTCCATTTTCAATTCTTCCAGAATTGCAACTTTTTTCAAAGTTGCACGTAGTTTACTTGCAAATATTACAGTGATAAACCCTTTTTTACAGGTTCTTAACGCTATCTTAAAACACTGACCCTGTTTTAGTTTAGTCCATTTATCATATTAATAACTTAAACATAAAAGTGAATACAAAATATATAGATTTAGTCGAGCAAACGTTCGATTTTCCTCAAGAAGAATTTAAAATAGAAAACAATAAGTTAATTTGGCATGGCATAGATTTAATGGAATTAACCGCCACATACGGAGCTCCGTTAAAATTTACCTACTTACCAAAAATATCAGAAAACATCAACAAAGCAAAAGGTTGGTTTCAAAATAGTATTGAAAAGCACCATTATAAAGGAGATTATTTTTATAGTTATTGCACAAAAAGTTCGCATTTTAAACATGTGTTAAATGAAGCTTTAAAAAATGACATTCATATTGAAACATCCTCTGCTTTTGATATTGATATTGTAAATAACTTAAAGAAAGAAGGCAAAATAAAAGACGATACTTACATTATCTGTAATGGGTTTAAACGGGATCAATACATTAAAAATATTGGTAGTTTAATTAATTCGGGGCATAAAAACTGCATTCCGATCATCGATAATTTTGAAGAGCTTCCTTTACTTCAAAAAGAAACTTCAAAACCTTTTAGAGTCGGAATTAGAATAGCCTCTGAAGAGGAACCAAAATTCGAGTTTTATACCTCTCGACTTGGAATCGGTTACAAAAATATTGTTTCTTTTTATGAACGTGAAATTGCGCCAAATACACAAGTGGATTTAAAAATGTTACATTTTTTTATCAATACTGGTATTAGAGATAATGCATATTACTGGAACGAGTTGATGAAATGTTTAAAAGTGTACATCAACTTAAAAAAAGTGTGTCCGACATTAGACAGCTTGAATATTGGGGGTGGTTTTCCAATTAAAAATTCCTTGGCTTTTGAGTTTGACTATGCGTATATAATTGATGAAATTATCAATCAAATAAAGCAAGCTTGTGAGGAAGCAGGAGTAGACGTTCCGAATATTTTTACAGAATTTGGAAGTTTTACAGTGGGCGAATCTGGAGCGACAATTTATGAGATATTATACCAGAAAAAGCAGAACGATAGAGAGCTTTGGAACATGATAAACTCTTCATTTATAACTACGCTCCCAGATTCTTGGGCAATAAATAAACGCTTTATAATGTTGCCTATTAATAAATGGAATAAAGAATATGAGCGTGTTCTATTAGGTGGTTTAACTTGTGATAGTGACGATTATTATAATTCTGAACAACATATAAATGGAATTTATTTACCTGTTTATGAGAAAAACAAACCCTTGTATATCGGTTTTTTTAATACGGGAGCCTATCAAGAATCTATTGGTGGTTTTGGTGGTTTGCAGCATTGTTTAATTCCGCATCCAAAACAGCTATTAATAGACCGAGATGACAACGGAAATTTAACCTTTAATATCTTTAAAGAACAGCAAAAAAGTAGTGAAATGCTTTCTATTTTAGGATACGGAGAAACTATCAAAAACGAGCTACATACATCAGATTTAATAAAAAAAGAAGTTCTATAATACCTCAAAAAAAGAAAATGAATACAATAAAAACGTACGCAGGAATACCACAAGAGTTTGGAAATTTATCAACCTCAAAAATCGTAATTATTCCGGTTCCTTATGACGGAACCAGCACATGGCAAAAAGGTGCAGATAAAGGCCCTCAAGCTTTTTTAGATGCTTCAGAAAACATGGAATTATATGATATAGAAACCGATTCCGAAGTATATAAACAAGGTGTGTTTCTTACAGATCCCGTTACAGAAAACACATCACCAGAAGCAATGGTAGAAAGGGTGCATCAAATTACGAAGAAGTACTTAAACAGAAATAAGTTCGTCACTCTTTTTGGTGGAGAACACTCCATATCCATCGGTACAATTAGGGCTTTTAATGAACGTTTTGATAATTTAACGGTACTTCATATAGACGCACATGCAGACCTAAGAAAAGAATACGAAGGTTCTAAATACAATCATGCATGCGCTGTTTACGAAGCGAGTCAGCTTACAAATTTAATACAAGTTGGTATTAGGAGTATGGACATCACAGAAAAAAGAACCATAAATCCTGACAAAACTTTTTTTGCACAAGACATGGCTGTAAATGCAGATTGGATGGAAGACGTGGTAGACTTGTTAACTGATAACGTTTTTATTACGTTTGATTTAGATGCCTTAGATCCGTCCATTATGCCTTCTACCGGAACTCCAGAGCCTGGGGGATTGCTGTATTATGAAACCTTAGAATTTTTAAAGTTAGTTTTCGAGCAAAAAAATGTAGTTGGTTTTGATATGGTGGAACTCTGTCCGAAGAAAAATGAAAAATCATCTGATTTTTTAGCAGCTAAGTTATTCTATAAAATGTTAAGTTATAAATTTTCTTCGGACGGGGATTCGCATGAAAGCGGAGAAGAAAATAACAAAATAAATCCTTTTAGTAAATTAAGTAAATTTAAAAATAACGATGATACTGAATACTAATCAAAAGCCAATATCAGAATTTATAGAAAAATACTTTCTACACTTTAACGCTGCTTCTTTAGTAGATGCTGCAAAAGGATACGAGTCGCAATTAAACAAAGGAAACAAAATGTTGGTTTCCTTAGCAGGTGCAATGAGTACCGCGGAGTTAGGAAAAATTTTTGCAGAGATGATTCGCCAAGATAAAGTGCACATTATTTCTTGTACAGGTGCAAATTTAGAGGAAGATGTAATGAATTTAGTAGCACATTCGCATTACAGACGCGTGCCTAACTATCGGGACCTAACGCCACAAGATGAATGGGATTTGTTAGAAAAAGGTTTGAATAGGGTTACAGATACTTGTATTCCTGAAGAAGAGGCTTTTAGACGAATTCAAAAACACATTGTTAAAATATGGAAAGATGCAGCGGCAAATGGAGAGCGATTTTTACCGCACGAATATTTGTACAAACTTCTATTATCTGGAGTTTTAGAGCAATATTACGAGATTGACATCAAAAACTCTTGGATGTATGCTGCGGCAGAAAAAAACCTACCAATGGTAGTTCCTGGTTGGGAAGACTCTACTTTGGGAAATATTTTTGCTTCCTATGTTTTAAAGGGAGAATTACAAGCTTCTACAATAAAATCTGGAATTGAATACATGACTTTTCTTGCGGATTGGTATACAGAAAATTCTACAAACGGAATTGGTTTCTTTCAAATAGGTGGAGGAATAGCAGGCGACTTTCCTATTTGTGTTGTGCCG
>JBNMOF010000023.1:0-19707 GCA_051277175.1 Polaribacter sp. | reverse complement strand
GTCGCCATAACCACCATCTATAACAATATCTACAAGATTTTGCCATTTTTCAAAAATTAATTCAGGGTCTGTTGTATATTCTAAAACATCATCGTCATCTCTAATAGAGGTCGAAATTATTGGATGGCCTAGCTCTGCTACTAACATTCTAATAATATTATTGTCTGGAATTCTAATTCCTACTGTTTTTTTCTTTTTAAATACTTTTGGTAAATTACTACTTCCAGGAAGAATAAAAGTGTAAGGTCCTGGCAATGCTCTTTTTAAGATTTTAAATGTTGTAGAATCTAGTTGCTTTACATAATCTGAAAGATGACTTAAATCATTGCAAATAAAAGAGAAGTTTGCTTTTTCTAATTTAATCCCTTTTATTTTTGCAATTTTTTCTAAAGCCTTACTTTTAGTAATATCACAACCTAAACCATAAACAGTATCTGTTGGGTAAATAACCAGACCTCCAGATTGCAATACTTTTACAACTTTTGCTATTTCTCTAGCATTTGGATTATCATTATATATTTTAATAAATTCTGCCATATTATAAAAATACAAAAAAACTCAGCTCTATTTACGAACTGAGTTTTTTTTTAGTGAGGGAAGTACCTTGAGTTTAAGTTTTATCTACCAGTCTAAAACCTTCTCCGTGAATGTTTAAAATTTCTACTTTATCATCTACTTTTAAGTATTTACGCAATTTTGCAATATACACGTCCATACTTCGAGAAGTAAAATAATTATCATCTCTCCAAATTTTTGTTAACGCAAGTTCTCTCGGCATTAAATCATTTTTGTGAATTGCTAACATGCGTAATAATTTACTTTCTTTCGGAGATAATTTAATGGGTTCACCATCTTCACCTACAGAGAGGTGACGTAACTTAGAATTAAAGAAAAAGCCTCCTACAGTAAACTCAAACTGCTCGTTTTCTGGGGAGCTATCTATCCCTTTACGTTGCAATATCGCCTTAATTTTATGCAATAAAACCTCAGAATCAAAAGGTTTATTTAAGTAATCATCTGCTCCCACAGAATAACCTCTTAAAACATCTTCCTTCAATGTTTTTGCAGTTAAAAAAATAATTGGCACTTCTTTATTGGTAACTCTAATATCTTGCGCTAAAGAAAAACCATCTTTTCTAGGCATCATTACATCTAAAATACACAAATCGTAATCGCTATTTTTAAACATAATAAGACCTTCTATACCGTCTTTAGCGTGTGTTACGTTGTAATCATTCAGCGCTAAATAATCTTTTAAAACGGTTCCAAAATTTGGATCGTCTTCTACTAATAAAATTTTTTTACTTCCCATTTTTTTGTGTTTATTTTTCTAAATTAAAGGTAATTTCACAGTAAATATGCTTCCTTTTCCTTTTTCACTTTCTACGGAAACGGTTCCGTGATGTTTTTCTATAATTTCTTTTACATACGCCAATCCTAAACCATGACCTTTTACATCATGAATATTTCCTTTCTGCTCTCTGTAGAATTTATGAAAAACTTGTTTTTGTACAACTTTACTCATTCCTATTCCTGAATCTTTTATTTTAAAAACAAAAAACTTTGGCGTGCTTTCTGTATAAACGTCAATTATTGGTGCGTCTTCAGAATATTTTATGGCATTTTCTAACATATTAACCACCACATTTGATAAGTGAAATTGATTTCCTGGCAATTCTGACTCTGTTGCTTCTAAATGTGTGGTTATTTGTCCACTTTTATCTTCAACCAATAAACTTACATGTGTAATAGCGTCTTCTATAGTGTCGTGTAGGTCTATGGTTTCCTTACTTAAATCTATTTGATTTTTCTCTAATCTAGAAATTCTTAATACATTTTCTACCTGAGAGTGCATTCTTTTATTTTCTTCTCTAATCATTTCTACATACCTTAAAACCTTAGCATCATCACCTAGAATTTTAGGATTTTTGATCGAATCTAAAGCCAAATTTATGGTTGCAATTGGAGTTTTAAATTCATGTGTCATATTATTAATGAAATCTGTTTTTATTTGAGAGATTTTTTTCTGTCTAATTAATTGATACAAAGAACTAGAAAAAGCAATAATGATAATAAAAATAAAGAACAATGAAAGCAATAAAATACCGGAGATTCCTGACAAAATATGCTCATTTTTATTTGGAAAAGTTACGTACAGATTGTAATTTATATTTTCTTTAGAATCATAAAAAAGCGGATATTTGAAGCTGTTTTTTTTATTTACTGTATAATAACCAGATTTCAATTTTGTGGCTAAACCATCTGTGCTATACACACCGTATTTAAAATCTAAATGAACATTTCTTTTAACTAGTTCTTCTTTAATGGTTCTATTTAGATCATTATTCCCGATTCTCTCATGAATTGGTTTTAAGCTTTTAAAATTCTTGTAAGCAGACTCCATATAAGATTTCTCTAAATCTGAGTATCTTTTTACAAATGAAAACTTCTTTTCATCTAAATTAGAAAATAAATTATCTGGACTTTTAAAAGTTGATGAAATAAAAAAGTCTTTTTTGCCAGTTACTCTCTTAAAAATAATAGAATCGTTATTTAAAAAGTCTGATGGTAATTTGAAATTTTCTTCTAAAAAGGTGCCACCAAATGTTATTTTTGCTTTCGTAACAGTATCTATTTGTTCAATAAGAAAACTCTTTAACTCTGCCTTATCTGGTAGTCCTTTTTTGCCTATAAAAAGTTCTATTTCCTTATCAAATAAACTTCTTTCTTTTTCATTAATTCTTTGGGAAGCAGCACCCAATGACTTTTGAACATCGTTCTTAAATTGACCTTTCTTACTTTCGACTGCATTGTTAATCCAATATAGTTGTACCGCAATAATTCCTATTAAGGAAATACTCATCAAAACAACAATAAGTATAAATATGTTTTTCCTCATTAATCAAATTTAATGATTTCAAAAGTTGTAATTATTGATTTTAACCTAAGTTAACATATTTAGAAGAAATTTAAGAGTTATTTAACAGAAAAAGTGCATTTCATCAGATTATACTCTTCTTTTTTGTTAAAATACTATGAATCTCTTTAACCGAGGCTTCGGTTTCTTGAAGTGAGTAATTATCAATCAAATAGTTAGATAAAAGTAATTTTTTGTCCTCTTTCCATTGATGCTCAATTCGGTCTAAGACTTCTTGCTTTGAGGAATGATCTCTCTTTACAACTCTTTTAACGCGCTCTTCTAAAGTGAGAAAAACAGAAATTACAAAGTTAAACTGTTGCTGACTTTTACTTTCAAACAAAATAGCACTTTCATAAATTACATATGTCTTTTTCTTATGGAGTTGCACAAATTTTTGGAAATTGTTTTTCACTTCTGGATGAACAATTTTGTTTAAAATATGTAGTTTTTCTTTATTATTAAAAACAATACTTGCTAAATAAGACCTATTTAATTGGTTCTCTTTATAAGTACTCTTTCCAAATGCTGCAATAATTTTGGTTCGAATTACATTTGAAGAATTCATTATTTTTTTTGCTTCGACATCTGCTATGTAAACTGCAACCGTATCAAAATTTTGAAAAAGTTTTGCTACCGTTGTTTTTCCACTTCCAATTCCTCCAGTTAGACCAACTATCATTTTAATTCTGAATTAAAAAATCGATTTCATTTGGTATAATTTTATAGCTTTTTATTTCCGATGGCTTGTGCACCAATTTAGGTATTAAATAGCCTAAATTGTTAGATTCAGAAATACTATAATCACATTCAATTTGAAATGAATTTTCATTTATTTTATTAAAACGAGACAAACCAACAATAAAAGTAATTTGTATTTTTTTAGTTAACGTATTAATAGTAATATCTTTAGGTATGTTTATAACAGTATACGGGACTTCTAAGGTACCCTCTGTAAACTTTTCTACTTTTCCAGAAACTGTTATTTCTTTCGTATCTAGCTTTAAATTTTTAATTCCCTCTGGCATTTTAATGGCAACTTTCTTTGTGAAATTTGCCATTACATCTTCTAAAACTACAGGTAAAAGTGCTAGCCCTTTAAGCGCTGACATATAGTTTTCTGGACCCGAAACTAAAATACTGTCAGGGGTAACCGTAATCTCTTCAGATAAGTCGTAGCCTACGTGATAGCTTATTTTAATCTTTGGTATTAACGGAAGTTTCCTTGTAACCAGACGTCCTAAATCCAAAAACAAGGTATCTTTAAGAATCTGTTCTAACGCAACTCCAGAAGGCAGTTGTTTTTGAATGCGTTGCTTTTGGTTCTTCACCAATAAATAATATTTTGTACCGGTTTTTTTAAGCAATGCATTTGCATTAATAGTAATTTCTTTCGTGTTAAATCGTGTTCTAAAAATGCTAAAACCAGTTGTTTTAACAAGAATCTCTAAAGCTTTTACGGGAGTTGCCTGTAAAAGTTTATTTTGAGCAATTTTAGTGTATTTAATTGGGAAGCTAATAGCAGTAGTATACTCTTTAGATAGCGTTATTAAAAGCCAGATAAAAATAGTTGCTAATAAAAAGCTTAGAAACGTGTTAGATATTTTTTTTTTAGGTATCAAGAGTAATTTTTAGACAATGCAATCTACATAAAAGGGTTCAAAGAAAAAAGTGAGTACTATCTAAAAAGACAATACTCACTTTTAATATACTATATGAAGTAAATTACTTTTTAACTGGCGCTAAATATTTTTTACTTAACTCCATAGAAATTGAAGAACGTTCAAATTTAATTTTTCCTGCTCCTGTATCTATTGTTATGGTATTGTCTGAGGCATTAACTTCTGAAATTTTACCATGAATACCGCTAGAAGTTATTACTTTAGTTCCTGTTTTTATTTCTGCTTGGAAAGCTTTTTCTTTCTTTTGACGATTCATTTGTGGTCTTATCATAAAAAAATATAAGACTAAAATCATTGCCGCGAAGGGCAACATACTCGCTAAACTCCCTGAATCAAATTGTAAAAAAATTGTGCTGAACATTATTATTTTTTTGCTTTAGGTGTTACAGAACCCCTTAATGTTAATAATTCTCTACCAGACTCTGTGTTCGTAGTTAAGGTAACTGTTTTCATTTGTCTATTTGGCTTTCCAGAAGTATTAAACTTTACAGCTATATCTCCAGTTTCTCCGGGTTTAATTGGTGCTTTTGGCCAAACTGGAACCGTACATCCACAAGAACCTGTTGCTTTTGTGATTACTAAGTCTGTTGTACCCGAATTGGTTACTTTAAATATAGTTTCTACAATTTCTCCTTCATTAACAGTACCAAAATCGTACTCTCTTTTGTCTAAAGTCATTGTAGCGACTCCTTTTTTAATTTCTGCATCTCTAGATTTTGCAGTGTCTAAATTATTTTTATTAACTTTTGTTGACGCGTTTCCGTTTCCACAAGAAATCATAAATGTTGTTGCTACAAGAAAAGCGAATGCTACTGTTATTTTTTTCATTTTAAAATTGTTTTTTGTAAAAATAATAAATTAATTTTTAATTATAGCACTTAAATAAGTCCTCTACCTATTTTAACGATTTTTTTATCGGCAATAAATTCTTTCGAGATCTTATCTAAAACACCATTTATAAAGTAACTACTTTTTGAAGTAGAATAATCTTTAGAAACTTCTATATATTCGTTAATAGTCACTCTTGTTGGTATCGAAGGGAAATTCATAAATTCTGTGATAGCCATTTTAATTAAAATCATGTCTATTTCTGCAATTCTATCAGTTTCCCAGTTTGGAGTTTTGTCTGCAATATCTTTTTCATATTCAGCCTGCTTTAAAACAGTTTTCCTAAACAAGCTTGAAACAAAATCTTCATCATCTTTGTCTTTGTACAAAGATCCTAAAACAAACAAGCCATTTGCCTTTTGTTTGCTCAATGTTTTTACAACCCAGGTATTTACAAAAGGAATATCATCTACCCAAGAAATCATCTTGTCTTCATAATATTCTGCTAACTTTTCATTAGGTGCAATAATTTCTTTAAAAAAATCTACAACAAAAGTTTTGTCTACTTTAAATGAATTTTCTTCTGTGGCTAAATACTTTTTGTACAAATCACTTTTTTGCAATGCTTCAAAAATAATTTTCACATATTCACTGTTTTCTTCCCAGTTATTCAAACTATTTAACTCAACATAGCCTTCTACACTTACACTTTCTGCAATTGTATTGATTACTACATTATCAATAAATTTTGTATTGGGTTTTAAATCTGAGGCTGTAGCCAGGATTTTCTTTTTAGAAAGCGCTATTTTTTTTGCCGCTAGTTTCTGAATTTCTACCAGCAATTGAATGTTTAACACATACAAATCAAACATTTTCAAGACACTATGTTTCAGGAATTTCTCTTCCCTTATAATATCGTCATTGTGCGATTGTAACATAGCGTACACAGATTGCATTACTTTAACTCGAATATGTCTTCTGTTAATCATTTTCTAAAGAACTTTATTAAATAAAATACTATGGGGTTAATTTCTAATAAGCCACAAAAATAATATTATTTTGCTTCTAAATTGGCATCTA
This sequence comes from Polaribacter sp., assembly GCA_051277175.1. Lineage (GTDB taxonomy): Bacteria > Bacteroidota > Bacteroidia > Flavobacteriales > Flavobacteriaceae > Polaribacter. The sequence goes on along the minus strand of JBNMOF010000023.1, from coordinate 13,200 downwards.
TTTTAAATTCTTTTTGCATTTTGTTTTAATGATTTTGTAGTGTTTAAAAAGCAATACTCTTATTTATAAAAATGTATCTTCGTACTTCGAAAAAAGGAAGGTAACTTGATTTATTTTATTAAGAAATAAAGAAAGATAGGTTCTACAAATTGTAATTTTATTTCCAAAAATTTCACATCTCAATTGAAAGCTTTAAAATATATAAATAAATACTTTATAAAATACAAATGGCGATTGTTAATTGGTATTTTAATCACCATTCTATCAAAATTATTAGCACTTAAAGTTCCACAAATTGTTGGTGATTCTTTAAATATTGTTGAAGATTATCAAAACGGAAAAATTACAGATATTGAAGCTGTCGAACATGAATTATTAATAAATGTTTTGATTATTATAGGTGTTTCAATTTTAGCTGGTTTCTTCACTTTTTTAATGCGACAAACTATAATTGTTACTTCTCGGCTAATAGAATTCGATTTAAAAAACGAAATCTACCAGCAATACCAGCGATTATCTCTTAATTTCTATAAGAAAAATAGAACTGGAGACTTAATGAATCGTATTTCAGAAGACGTTTCTAAAGTAAGAATGTATGTTGGTCCCGCAGTAATGTATAGCATGAACATTATTGTTCTTTTGGCAGTTGGGTTTACACAGATGATAAATATTGATGTGAAGTTAACAATGTATACATTGCTCCCTTTTCCTATTCTATCCATTTTAATTTTTACCTTAAGTAAGGTTATACACAAAAGAAGTAGCATTGTACAAGAATACTTATCTAAGTTAACAACCTTTAATCAAGAATTTTTCTCTGGAATTAGTGTTGTAAAGTCATATGGAATTGAAAATTCTATTATCAAAGACTTTGATGAAATTGCAGACAAAAGCAAAGAAAAAAACATTCATTTACAAGAGGCAAATGCCCTATTTTTCCCATTAATGATTTTATTAATTGGAATTAGTAACATCATTGTAATTTATGTGGGTGGCCAACAATATATAAATGATGAAATTCAAATAGGAACTATTATTGAATTTATGTTGTATGTAAATATTCTAACATGGCCAGTTGCAGTTGTTGGTTGGGTTACCTCTATGGTGCAGCAAGCAGAAGCTTGTCAGGCCAGAATTAATGAATTTTTAGAACAAGTACCAGAAATTCTAAACCACAATACCAAACCTACTTTATTAAAAGGAAAAGTAACTTTTAAAGAGGTAACTTTTACGTATGATGACACAAATATTACGGCTTTAAAACATATCTCATTTTCAGTAGAAGCTGGAGAAACTGTTGCTATTTTAGGAAAAACAGGGGCTGGTAAATCTACTATTATAGAGTTAATTGCACGATTGTATGATACACAACAAGGAGTGGTTCTTTTGGATGATACTCCCATAGAAAACAGCAATTTAAACGATGTTAGAAACCAAATTGGTTTTGTACCTCAAGATCCTTTTTTATTCTCTGAAAGTATCGGAAACAATATAAAGTTTGGAAAAGAAGATGCTACAGAAGAAGAAATCATACAAGCTGCAAAAGATGCTGTTGTACATCAAAATATTATTGACTTTCCAAACGGATATCAAACAATTTTAGGAGAACGTGGTGTTACCCTTTCTGGCGGTCAAAAACAGCGTGTTTCTATAGCCAGATCAATTATTAAAAACCCTAAAATATTAATTTTTGATGATTGCTTGTCTGCCGTTGATACAGAAACAGAAGAGCAAATTCTAGCGAATTTAAAGAAAGTTTCTAAAGATAAAACCACTTTTATAATAAGTCACAGAGTTTCTTCAGCAAAAAATGCAGATAAAATTATTGTGTTAGACAGTGGTGAAATTATTCAACAAGGCACTCATAATCAACTAATAGCGGTAGAAGGTTACTACAAATATGTATACGAAAAACAACTTTTAGAAAAAGAAAATTAATCTTTAACATTGCTACGTAAAATATTTTGTTAGATTTGTTACTGTAAATTAATTAGATAACTATTATTTTTAAAGAACATGGCAGAGAGAGTTGAACAAGAAGAAATTTTTTCACAAGTATTAAGAGCTGGAAGAAGAACGTATTTTTTTGATGTAAGAGCAACAAAAGCAGACGATTATTACTTAACAGTAACAGAGAGTAAAAAATTCACGCATGATGACGGTACTTTTCATTACCAGAAGCATAAGATTTATTTATATAAAGAAGATTTTACAGATTTTCATGAAATGCTAAAAAAAGCTACTGACTACATCATCAACGAAAAAGGTAATGAAGTAATTAGCGAGCGCCATCAAAAAGATTTTAAGAAAGAAGATAACAATACAGAAACCATTATAGATGCTGAAGAAACGGCATCTACCGATAGTTTTACAGATATCTCTTTTGACGATATTTAGAAGTCACTACCCTCTTTTGTTTGAATTAATTTGCAGATAATAGTGCACATTAAACATTTTTACAAAAGAAAAATTCAATTCAAATTCAATTTTACACAAAAAACCGCAAATTTACTGTTTGCGGTTTTTTAATGGAAATGCGTTTATAAAACGCGTTTCATTGTTTTACTCTTCGAAACGGTTTCTTCCCACTCTTTTTCAGCATTACTATCTTTTGTAATTCCACCACCAACAAAAATAGAAGCTTTATTTTGTTCAATTTTCATACAACGTAGATTTACAAAAAGGGAGGTGCTTTTTTCGTCTTTATTTGAGTGTTGAATGTTTAACTCGCCTAAAAATCCAGTATAGAAACTTCTGTCATAATTCTCGTTTTTTAAAATAAATGCACTTGCTGCTTCTCTTGGCAATCCACAAACCGCAGGCGTTGGATGCAATGCTCTAATGAGCTCTTCTAAGCTAGAAGTGTCTTTTAAATCTCCCGAAACTTTCGTTCTTAAATGCAACAAATTCCCCGCTTTTACGGTTTCAGTTTTATCAATCTCTAAATTAGTGGCAATTTTTTCTAACTGATGTTCAATAAAGGTAGTTACCAATTGTTGTTCTTCTAATTCTTTAGATTTCCAGATTACCTGTTCACTTTCATTACACACTTGTGTTCCCGCCAAAGACATGGTTTTAAAAGTGGTGCCCGTTAAACTTAAAAGTGTTTCTGGTGTTGCTCCAAACCATAATCCTACTTTTGGATGAAACCAAGTGTAAACAAATGCGTTTTTATACGTTGAAAGCAGTTTTTTGTAAATTTCAATCAAATCAAAATTTGTAATATCTACCAATTCTTCTCTTGAAATTACTACTTTTTGTAAATCGCTGGTATTTATTTTTTCAATTGCCCTTTCAACCGTTTTTATATGTCTTTCTTTAGACAAAGGATTTGTTCTAGAAGCGGTATCTTTTAAATTACACCTTTCTAATTGTTCCTTTGCAGACAAACGGAGGCCCTTATTTGCTGGAAATAAAATTACTTTTTCACCACTACTAAAAGGGGCAAAAACGAATCCTTTTTCTTCAAAATTTGAAACAAAGTTCAATTCAGTATCCGGCATCAAAAAAGCAGAAACTATTTCCGAATTTGGTTTTCTGTACACCGAAAAAGGTAATTTTTTAGTATAATGAGCAGTAATTTTATCGAATAAATTATTCAAAATTGTACTTTTATTTTTTGGAAATATTTAAAACAATGTTGGTCATTTTTGCTACCGAAATCAAATGATCCTCTTCATCTACAATTCTAACTTCCCACAAATGTGTAGTTTTACCTTTATGTATGTTCTTTGCAGTCGCAAAAACAACCCCTTCTCGCTTACTTTTTATATGGTTTATAGACAATTGAATTCCGTTTACAAACTGAGTTTTACTGTCAATAAAAAAGTTGGATGCTGCACTGCCTACACTCTCTGCTAAAGCCGCAGTTGCGCCACCATGCAATTGTCCATAAGGTTGATGCACTTTAGAATTCACAGGCATTTTCGCAGTTAAAAAATCATCACCAATAGCAACATATTCTATATCAAGAGTTTCCATTAACGTATTTTTTGAACGCTCGTTAAATGATTTTAAAGTAGTAATTTTATCCATAATCGATTATTAAATGTGTAAAAATACGCATAAAATATTGTATTTTTGCAACTGAAAAGCCAAAGCATTCCATGTACAAAATACGCATAATTTTAGACACTAAAGAAGATGTAATCAGAACTATATTAGTTGAGAACAGCCTAAATTTAGAGAATTTACATATAACAATTGCTAAATCTTTTGGCTTTAAAGGACAACAGATGGCTTCTTTTTATAGAACAGATAACGAATGGACTCAAGGTGAAGAAATACCGTTATTTAATATGGAAGAAGTTGGCGAAGGTGTTTCAATGCAATCCTGTCTTCTAGAAGAAACCTTACCAGAAATAAATGACAAACTTATTTATGTGTACGATTTTCTGAAAATGTGGACTTTTTATGTGGATGTTATTGATATTTCTAATGATACCAAAGAAGGATTGCCACAAACAATTCTAACCGTTGGAGAAATACCTGATGAGGCACCTGAAAAAGAATTTATTGCAGAAAAACTAGATGATGAATTTATTGGTGATGAAGATATTGACGACGAATTTGGTGATTTTGATGAATTTGATTACAATGAGTACTAAAAATTGCTATTCTCTATAAGAGCAGTTTATGTGTCCAATTATCGGTTTATTAAAAACTGCTTTTATGGACTACCTTGCATAAATAATTAAACTTTTTTAAGTAACAATTTTGTAAATTAGTCGTCTTACAATCACAATCGACTAAATACATCTTACTTGGAAACCATCTTATCTCTAAAAAACCTCGATAAAAAATACGGAGCTATTCATGCAGTAAACAATCTTTCTTTTGATATTAAAAGAGGAAATGTTTACGGAATTTTAGGCCCAAATGGAAGTGGAAAATCAACTACTTTAGGCATAATATTAAATGTTGTAAACAAAAATTCTGGTGAGTTTTCGTGGTTTAACGGAACGTTATCTACCCACGAAGCCTTGAAGAAAGTAGGTGCTATTATAGAGCGCCCTAACTTTTACCCTTACATGACTGCTATTCAAAATCTAAAGTTGATTTGTACAATCAAGGGAATATCCGCAGAAATAATTGATGAAAAATTAAAAACAGTTCATCTTTACGAAAGAAGAAATAGTAAATTTAAAACCTTCTCTTTAGGGATGAAACAACGTTTAGCAATTGCTTCTGCCTTGCTAAATAATCCTGAAATTTTAATTTTAGACGAACCTACAAATGGTTTAGATCCTCAAGGAATTCATGAAATTAGACAAATAATAAACGAAATTGCAAATACTGGAACTACTATTCTATTAGCCTCTCACCTATTAGATGAAGTTGAAAAAGTATGTTCTCATGTGATTGTTATCCGAAAAGGAGTAAAATTATATGATGGTAGCGTTGAGGAGATGACTGCTTCTGAAGGTTTATTTGAATTGAAAGTAGAAAAGGATGAAGAAAAACTACTAGTTGCATTAGAGAATCATCCAGCCATCAATAAAATAAGCAAAGATCAGGATACTATTATTGCCACTTTAAATGATACAATATCAGCAACGGAAATAAATACTTTTCTATTTGACAAAGGCATTATTTTAAGTCATTTGATAAAACGGAAACCAAGCTTAGAACAGCAATTCTTAAATTTAACAAAGAATAACTAATTACAAAATAGTATTTCAAAGACTTTCGAAACTTCGTAAGAGAATGAATGCAACCAAAATAATAAAACAGCATGTTCAGATTATTAACCATAGAGTACCATAAATTAAAGTACAACAAAGCAAGTAAAATACTAACGCTTATTTACTTTGGTTTATTAACATGTATTGCATTAATAGCAGCCATTAAATTTGATGTGGGCCCTATTAAATTTCATCTCGCAGAAATAGGCATCTTTAATTTTCCGTATATATGGCATTTTAATACGTACATAGCATCGTTATTAAAATTCTTTTTACTCTTAGTAATTGTTTCTATGATTGCGAATGAATATAGCTACAAAACATTAAAACAAAATCTAATTGACGGTTTAAGTAAAAAAGAATTTATCCTCTCTAAATTTTATATGGTCGTTGTTTTTTGTTTGATATCCACCCTTTTTGTCTTTGCAGTTTCTTTAAGTTTAGGACTCTATTATTCAGATTACACTGAATTTGCAATTATAACCTCAGGTCTGCAATATCTATTTGCCTTTTTCATAAAGTTAGTGGGTTTCTTTTCTATGGGGCTGTTCTTTGGAATTTTAGTAAAAAGATCTGCCTTTGCAGTTGGCGCAATGGTGGTTTGGTTTTTTATTGAAAGTATTTTTAAAGGTTATTTATTTTGGAGTTTTAAGAACTCGGAAAATACCAGCGAAAAAGTAGATGCAATACTGCAATTTCTTCCATTTGAAGCAATGGCTAATTTAATCAAAGAACCTTTTACAAGGTTAAGCGCTGTTAGATCGGTTGCCAACCAAATTGGCGAAACATTTACTAAAAATTATGCAGTTGATTTCTCTGCAATTGCAATTGTTGCTATTTGGACAGTTATGTTCATATTTTTATCCTTGGCATTGTTACAAAAGAGAGATTTATAATATATTTGAGATTCAAAAAAGAAAATAGTTCAATGAAGAAATTAGTACTTTTAATACTCCTATTTTTTGCATTCAATATCTCTGCTCAAAAAGAAGCTAACTTTTGGTATTTTGGAAATGGTGCAGCTTTGGACTTTAATTCTGGTTCACCCGTTCCTGTAAGTGGTAGTTTACTAAATACTACCGAAGGATGCTCTTCTTTTTCAGACAGTAATGGTAACTTATTATTTTACGTCGGTGCGCCTAATAATAGCGCACGATCTCTCACTGTTTGGGATAGAAATAATAATGTAATGCCAAATGGTTTAGGTTTGCAAGGAGACTCTTCAAGTACTCAATCTGCACTAACCGTACCTGCCCCAGGAAGACCTAATGTTTATTATTTATTTACAGTTGGTACCGCTGCAACCTTAGGGTCTGCAGGCATTCCAGGTTTTTTTTTCTATGAAATAGACATGTCTTTAAATGGAGGTTTTGGTGATATAAACACCCTTCCTGGAGACGCCACTGGCGCTATAAACCTTTCTGACGGAAAAGATACGAATTGGACAGAAAAAGTAACGGCAGTAAGATCTACCACAGAATGTGACACTTTTTGGGTTATTTCATTGTCTGAAATAACAAGTACAAGTGGAAATAATGAATTTTATGCCTATAAAGTGAATAATTCAGGAGTAGATATTTCAAACCCAATAATAAGTGAGATATCAGGTTTTAGAACAGATGATGTCCGAGGATATTTAAAAGTATCGCCAGATGGAGAAACATTAGTTGCCGCAAACATGACGGATGGTACATTTCTTTTTGATTTTAATGCCGATACAGGAGTAATCACTAATTTTAATAATTCAGCATCCTTAAATCAATTAAATTTAAACGGATTTGGTTATGGAGCAGAGTTTTCGGTGTCTAGTAATAAATTATATATTTCTACAGGAAACTATAACAGGACTGTAGAAAACTTATACCAATTCGATTTATCACTTTCTTCTTTTAGCCAGATTAATAGCTCCAGATATACAGTGCACAGTTATACTAATAAAAGAGGGGCTCTTCAATTGGGACCAAATGCTAAAATTTATTGGACTAGTGATGGATCTAGTAGTATCAGTGTTATTAATAAACCCGAAGAAACAGGTATCGCTGTTAATTATGCGCATCAATCAGTAAGTGTTGGTGCGGGTATCACTGCAAGTCAAGGTTTGCCACCATTCATTTCATCATTACTTTTACCCATTAAAATAGTAGATGCTGATGATAATTCTGTAAGTAACAATCAAGATTTAGAATTTTGTGCTGGACAAAGTAAAATAATAGAATCAGAACCCGTTGTAGGAACGAGTGTAACTTATGAATGGACTTTTGACGATGGAACTGGAACCACCACAACCAACCCTAGTGTTATTCAAACTACTAACAACCTTTTTTTAAACAATATGGTTACTTCAGATACAGGAAAATACACCCTGGTGGTAGAATTAACCGACAATTGTACAAATATTATAACCTTTGAGGCTACCTTTAATTTAAAGGTAAATCCTTTACCTGCATTAAATGCAATTCCTGTTTACGAACAATGTGATTTTGATACCGATCCAAACGATTTTATTGCGAATTTTAATTTAACAACACAAGAATCAAAAATTTATAGTGGTTCAGATCCTGTGACTATTGACTTTTTTGAGACTACAGATACCTCATTTTCTTCACCATTAACGAAAAATGATTACAGAAACTCAACTGCAACAAGCCCTGTAAATGGAAATCATACATTAATTGTAAGAGTTACAAATGACGCTACTAATTGCGCTAAGACGAGAGAAATTGAATTGAAAGTAAATCCTTCTGGTATTAGTTCTTATCCAGATATTTATACTTGCGAATTAGATCTAAATGAGAATATACCAAATAGTAGAAATAGTATTGGCTCTGGAGATTCATTTTATAACTTAAAGAATAAAACAATAGATATCGTTGCTAGTTCTTCTGGTGGTTTGGATGAAAGTACCCATGACTTTAGTTATTTTAGGACTCGAATTGATGCTACTTTACAAAGAAATGAAATAATAGTGCCGTATGAGGATGATTTCTTTACGAGTGGAGACGATCTTTTTGTTAGAATCTCTTTAAAAAATAGTAATGCCTGCGAAAGTGTTGGTAAATTTAGCATTATAATCCAAGAACGCCCAATTCCTCAGGGTAATGTGAATAGTACGCTTTTATGTTTAAATAATCCCATAAATTTTCCGCAAACAATCACCACAGATTTAGATGCAAACACAGGTTTTTCGAGTGATACCTATACTTGGTACCTAAATGGAAGATTATTAACAAATGAAACAAATGCTATTTTAAAAGCAAATAAAGGAGGAGAATATAGCGTTGTGGCTTCTAGATTTTACTCAAATATTATCGCGAACCCAGCTGATGATTTTTCCTGCACTGGTTATAATATGTTTACTGTTTTAGAATCTAATGTTGCGCGTATAGAAACTTTTAGTTTTGTTGAAGACCAAAATAATTCTACAAATAATACGTTTACAGTGATCGCTGTAGGTGACGGAGATTACGAATTTGCATTGAGGAATGACGATAAAAATACAACTACTTTATTTCAAGATGAACCCATTTTTAAAAATATAGAAGGTGGTATTTACACCATTATTATTAAAGATAAAAATGGTTGCGTCCCAAATACTACTTTGCAAGTTTCTGCGCTACAATTTCCAAGATTCTTTACTCCGAATGGAGACGGTAGAAATGATACATGGGCTATTAAGGGAGCTAATAATACCTTTTATTCTAAAAGTAGTATTCGTATTTTTAATCGATATGGTAAATTGGTTGCAGAACCGACTATAAACGAAATTGGTTGGGATGGAACAAACAATGGCAGCATACTGCCTTCAGATGATTATTGGTATAACATTATACTAATCCCCACAGACCCTTCAAAACCAACCATAAATAAAATAGGAAATTTTTCTTTATTAAGAAAGTAATACAAATAGGAATAAACTCTTTTTTTATCACTTTAAAAAACAAAAATTTTAGCTTAATTAGAAAATAGAATTACAATTAGTATCCGTATTTTTGTTCTATGGAATTCAAATTAGTATCAGAATTTTCTCCAACAGGAGATCAGCCACAAGCAATTAAAGAACTTTCTGACGGTATTAATACTGGCGAAAAATTTCAAACTTTATTAGGAGTAACTGGTTCAGGTAAAACTTTTACAGTTGCAAATGTTATAACAGAAGTAAAAAAGCCAACTTTAGTTTTAGCACATAATAAAACATTAGCAGCACAGTTATACTCAGAATTTAAACAGTTTTTTCCAGAAAATGCCGTTGAATACTTTGTCTCTTACTATGATTATTATCAACCAGAAGCATACATTCCTGTAACAGGAACTTATATAGAAAAAGATTTATCTATTAATGAAGATATAGAGCGCCTGCGTTTAAGCACTACCTCATCACTACTCTCCGGGAGAAGAGATGTTTTGGTGGTTGCATCCGTATCTTGTTTATATGGAATTGGAAACCCTACGGAGTTTAAGAAAAATGTAATACCCGTTGAAGTCGGACAACTGCTTTCTAGAACAAAGTTTTTACATCAGTTGGTGCAAAGTTTATATTCAAGAACAGAACATGAAATAAAAAGTGGAACCTTTAAGGTAAAAGGAGATGTGGTAACTATTTATCCCTCTTATGGTGATAACGGATATCGAATTCACTTTTTTGGAGATGAAATAGAGGAAATAGAATTGTTCGACCTAGAAAGCAATGCCGTTATAAATACCTTTGAAGAATTGAGCATTTATCCTGCGAATTTGTTTGTTACTTCTCCAGATATTTTACAAAATGCCATTCATCAAATTCAAGAAGACATGATGAAGCAGGTCGATTTCTTTAACGAAATTGGAAAACCTTTAGAGTCCAAAAGAATTAAAGAACGTACAGAATTCGATTTAGAAATGATTCGGGAATTAGGATATTGTTCGGGAATTGAAAACTATTCGAGATACTTAGACGGCAGAGAACCCGGAACAAGACCTTTCTGCTTGCTAGATTATTTTCCTGACGATTACCTCATGATTATTGATGAAAGTCACGTTACCGTGCCGCAAACACATGCCATGTATGGCGGTGATAGAAGTCGGAAAGAAAACTTAGTAGATTATGGTTTTAGGTTGCCCGCTGCAATGGACAATAGACCTTTAAAGTTTGATGAATTTGAAGCCATTCAGAATCAGACCATATTTGTTTCTGCAACTCCGGCAGATTACGAACTACAAAAAACAGAAGGTGTTTTTGTTGAACAAATTATTAGACCTACCGGTTTATTAGATCCTCTTATTGAAGTGCGACCGAGTTTAAATCAGATTGATGATTTAATTGAAGAAATTCAAATCAGAGTAGAAAAAGACGAACGTACACTGGTTACTACACTTACCAAGAGAATGGCAGAAGAATTAACAAAATATCTTACCAGAGTAGACATCCGTTGTAGATATATACATTCTGATGTAGATACTTTAGAACGTGTAGAAATTTTAAAAGATTTGCGTAAAGGGCTGTTTGATGTATTAATTGGTGTCAACTTATTACGTGAAGGCCTAGATTTACCCGAAGTATCTTTGGTTGCAATTTTAGATGCAGACAAAGAAGGTTTTTTAAGAAATGTAAAGTCACTTACCCAAACTATTGGAAGAGCGGCGAGAAATGTAAATGGTTTGGCAATTTTATATGCAGATAAAATGACAAAAAGTATGCAAAAAACCATGGATGAGACAGATCGAAGAAGAGAAAAGCAAATTGCTTACAATACTGCCAATAATATGGTTCCTACCCAAATAAATAAAAAAATAGACGAAACTTTAACGAAATCTGCAGTTTCTAGTTACCATTATGACAATGCCAAACAAGTTGCCGCAGAGCAAGATTTACAGTATTTACCAAAAGAGGAAATAGAAAAAAGAATTAGAGACAAGCGCAAACACATGGAAGCTGCCGCTAAAGAGTTGGATTTTATTGTTGCTGCAAAATTACGTGATGAAATTGCTGTTTTAAGAGAGAAATTGTAAAATAACGCCGATTTATAGCCATTTTAGCAAAAATAACGCTAAAATTTGCCAAAAAGAAAGCTTTTTTGTAACTTTGCACTTTATTAAAATAAGTGCTAAAAAACAAGCACGCATATTATTTTTAATTTTAATTTTTTAGTATCTATAAATTAGTGCATAAAAATTAGTCTAAAAGCCTTAACACCTTCAACACATATTCTAGGAGGATTACCAAAAAAATCCTTCCAAATTGAATATCGTTTATTGTTATAAAAACATTTTAACAATCTAATTACTTCGTTTATTCTTTACAAAAAAAGAATTTTAAAACAGTAATTCAAAGAACCTCAAGCACCCCCATAAAAAGGTGTTCTTTTTAAAAATACATAAAACATCAAACCTTTGCAACAAGTTTCAGTAAAGTGAGAAAATTTTTAAAAAAATAAAAAGCCACAAGTATCTATTACAAACAACTTAGTTTAACTAATTATAATGCTTTCTAAAATAAAAAGATAGCATTGTAAAATATGCTTAACTCTTAAAAAAGATTTAATTCTCAACAATAGAATTTCCTTTAATAAAAGTAGCATACCTACAAATAAAGAATATTAATAATACCTAATAGAAAAATAATGAAAATTTTAGTAGTTGGAGCAGGAAACATGGGACTTACGTACGCCCAAGGAATGTCAAAATCAAAATTGTTAAAGAAAAAAAACATCATGATTTTAGACAATTCTGAGGAAAAGCTAGAGGAGTTGAACGAAATTTCTCACTTTGACGCTTTTAAGGAATTAGAAGATTGTGTACCTAAAGCAGATATTATCTTCATTGCCGTAAAACCATATCATGCAGAAAATCTCTTTAAAAAATTAAAACCTTTTACAAAGCCAGGTCAAGTTTTAGTATCTATAATGGCAGGTATTAATATAGATAGTATTAAAAAATATTCTGGTTTGACTAAGATTGTTAGAGCTATGCCAAATCTACCAGCTCAAATTGGTAAAGGTTTAACCTCATATGTAACCTCTCCAGAAATATCAAGAATAGAAAAACTAACCATTGAAAGTTTACTAGACACCACAGGGAAATCTATGGAGGTAACTAGTGAAAAATTTATTGATGCCTCTACAGGAATTTCTGGTAGTGGACCAGCATATGTTTTTTACTTTATGCAAAGTATGATGGAAGCTGCCTTAAAAATGGGATTTTCAAAAAACGACTCCTCTGTATTAGTAAGCCAGACCTTTACTGGTGCCATAGAGCTCTTCAACCAATCTAACCTGTCTCCAAACTCTTGGATTAAAAAAGTAGCTTCTAAGGGTGGAACCACAAGAGCTGCCTTAGATTCTATGGAAGATAATAACGTAAACGGATTGATTAAAGATGCAGCTTTTGCCGCCTTTAATAGAGCTGTTGAATTAGATAAAGAAAACTAAGATGTACAAAGAAAGAATAGTTATAAAAGTAGGAACAAACGTAATGACAAACAGAGATAACAGAATTGTTACCCCTGTTTTAAGACGCTTAGTGAAGCAAGTTGCAGAACTAT
>JBNMOF010000022.1:0-19757 GCA_051277175.1 Polaribacter sp. | reverse complement strand
TATAGATTTCTCCAGTTTGAGATGGTTTTTTATTAAACTCGTATACACCACCAATATTTCCTGCTACGTGACCGACATATCTGCCCCAAACGCTTAATAATTCGCCATATAATTCACTTAAATCTTCATAATTGTTCGTTTGGTCAGAAGTCCATTCTGTTAAGTTCTTAGCAACAATTTTCAGGTTTTTTATTCCATACGTACTAGATTTTATTTGGTCATTTCCGATACCTTCAGTTTGTGCGGAAGGATCAAAACGTTGTCCACCAAATCTATAAACAGGATTATTTGCTTTATCTTCAATCCATTTATTTAATATTTTCACTTCATCGTCAGGTTTATTTATATTTGCTATTTTTCGATATCCCCAATTAATTGCATAGTGATCATATGGCCCCAATTGTCTAATAAAACGAATATTTTTATCGCCAGGTTGCGCAACGTAATTATACCGAGCATAATCCATAATTGTAGCTGCAATTCCGTTCTTTTGCGTAAAACTTCCCGAACGCAAAGAGTCTGTTGGGTAGGCAAAACTAGCTGCCATATTATGCGGTAATCCTAAAGCATGACCAACTTCATGTGCAATCACCATGCGCATCATGTCACCAATCTCTTCATCGGAGGTGTTTAAAGTTCTTGCAGATGGATTTGCAGCACCAGTTTCTATTAAGTATCTATTTCTATAAGAACGTAAATGGTTGTGGTACCAAATAATATCACTTTCTAAAATCTCACCAGATCGAGGATCGGATACTGACGGGCCAGTAGCATTTCTAGTGGTACTGGCTACATATCTAATAGAAGAGTATCGCACATCTTCCATGCTAAACTCTGGGTCTTCTGCCTTGGTTGGCGGCATTTTTGCCATAATTGCATTTTTAAAACCAGCCGTTTCAAAAACTTTTTGCCAATCGTCTACACCTTGTTTTATGTATTTTCTTAATTTTTTAGGTGTAGCAGGATCCAAATAATAGATGATTGGTTTCTTAGGTTCTACCAACTCGCCTCGATTATAAGCATCTTCATCCGTTGGTTCTAATCGCCAACGTTTAATATATCTCTTGCTATCTGCTTTTAAGGCCTCAGAATTATAATCAACATTTCCTATAGAGAAATAACCAACTCTTTTATCATAAACTCGAGACATCATTGGATTTTCTGGCAACAAAATCATAGATTGATTGATGCGAATTGTAATGGTATTTGTTCTTTTATTACTCGGTGGCATATCCGATTCAAAAGTAAAATCTTGCACTACTTCAATATTTTTTGGATAGCTGTTTATACTATTGATAAAACTTCTAGAAGTATCTAATTTTTTTACTTTATAGGTTTTTCGATAGAAAGAGGGCAATGCTGTAATTGCTTTTACATCTGTAGAAAAGAATTTTGTAACGTCTATAAGAACAGCAGTAGCGTCTATATTTTGGGATTTTATATCGAAAGCATAAATAATAGGCTCTAAATTGTTTGCTTTAACAGACTTAGAAATTGGTAAAGAATCATTTGCAATAGCATTGTAAGATTTTACTTTTAGAAGTATTTTGTTTTTATATTGTTCCCAAACAATAACTTGGGTATTAATTTTTGATCCAGCATTTACATAACCACCTCCTAAACCAGCTGGAAGTTCTTTAATTCTGGTTACTAATAACATTTCTTCTCCTAAGTAAGACTTGGGAATTTCGTAGAAAATTTTTTCTTTATTCTCATGCACTTTAAATAACCCTTCATCTGTTTTTGTGCCTTTATTTATTAGGTCAGTATATAAAGTAGTTTTATTTTTTTTAACAGTGCTTGCAGATTCCTTTCCTTTTTGCGCTTTTTCTTTTTTTCTCTGCGCTACAGTGTCTGTTGGAAGAAAAAAAAGAAAAAGAATTGTAGATACTAGAAGATTTTTCATGGACTGACTTTTTGTGAATTTATACCACTAAAATATTAAAAACCTATTAAATAATTAGATTTGATCTGTTAAAAAAAAAGCTCAAAAATCTAAGATTTTTGAGCTTTTCAATCATTATTTAGAATGGAATTTTAATACAAGCTCTTAAACTTGGTAGGATTTGATTCATTCATTATATCGTATACTTTTTCGAAAATATCTTCGGCAGACGGTTTAGAGAAATAATCGCCATCTGTGCCATAAGCAGTTCTGTGTGCTTTTGCTGTTAAAGTGGCAGGTTTGCTATCTAAAAATTGGTATCCATCTTGTTTTTCTAAAATTTCTTGCAAAAGATACGCAGACGCTCCTCCGGGAACATCTTCATCAATTACTAATAATTTATTGGTTTTTGCCAAACTTTTTACACAGTCGCTATTTAAATCAAAAGGCAATAAACTTTGAGCATCAATAATTTCTATATCAATTCCAACTTGCTGTAATTCTTTCGCTGTTTCTTGGACAATTCTTAAAGTAGAACCATAGGAAACAATGGTAATATCTGTTCCTTCTTTAACGGTTTCTACAACCCCAATTTTAGTTTTAAAGTCTGCTAAGTTGGTGGGGAGTTCTTCTTTTAAACGGTATCCATTTAAACATTCTATCACCAATGCTGGTTCATCACCATCTAACAAAGTATTGTAAAAGCCTGCAGCCTTGGTCATGTTTCTAGGCACTAAAACGTGCATTCCTCGAACATTATTTATAATTCCTCCCATGGGTGAACCTGCGTGCCAAATACCTTCTAATCTATGGCCACGTGTTCGAATAATTAGAGGTGCTTTCTGTTTTCCAAAACTTCTGTAATGAAGGGTTGCTAAGTCATCACTCATAATTTGAAGCGCATATAATAAATAGTCTAAATATTGTATTTCTGCGATAGGTCTTAAACCACGCATTGCCAATCCAATTCCTTGACCTATAATCGTTGCTTCTCTAATACCTGTGTCAGAGACTCGAATTTCTCCGTATTTTTCTTGAAGTCCTTCTAAACCTTGATTTACGTCTCCAATAAAACCTGCATCTTCGCCAAAAATAACTACTTCTGGGTGTTTTTGTAAGATGGCATCAAAATTGTCTCTCATGACAACTCTAGCATCTACCAAGTTTTGTTTTTGTGCGTACACTGGTTTTTTCTCAACAACATTTAAAGCACTGTATTCACTTTCGCTTAATAAATAAGACGAATATTTACCAGCAGCATCTTTAATGGTTGCTTTTATGAAATTTTGAAGTTCTACTTTTTCTGCAAATTCTTCTTCTTTTAGATATCGAAGAGATTTCCTTGCAGCAATTAATATATCTTTTCTAATTGGATCTGTTATTTTTTCTAAGTCATCTTTATATTTTGTAATAAAGGCGCCATTGTTACTTTTTTCAGCAACTCTGCTCAGTAGTTTTGCAGCAATTTTAACTTCTGAGATTAATTCATTACAATAAGCACTCCAAGCATTTCTCTTAGCAGTAGTTACTATTTTTTTAGCTTCTTTTTCTATGACTATTATTTCTTCTTCCGAATCTACAAAGCGCAAAGTATCACCGGATTCAGTATCTAATTCAAAGTCTAAAATCCAAGCTCGCATTTTTTCAATACAATCGTAGTCTTTTTCCCATTGAAGTCTTTCTTTACCTTTATACCTTTCATGTGAACCTGAAGTTGAATGCCCCTGAGGTTGCGTCAATTCTTTTACGTGAATTAAAACAGGAACATGTTCTTCTCTCGAAATTTTTGAAGCTTTGTTGTAGACATCGACTAGTTTTACATAATCCCATCCATTTACAACAATGATTTCATAGCCATTTGAATTATTTTCTCTTTGGAATCCTTTTAAAATTTCAGAAATACTTTCTTTTGTAGTTTGATGTTTTGCATGCACAGAAATTCCATATTCGTCATCCCAAACACTCATGATCATGGGTACTTGTAAAACTCCAGCAGCATTTATAGTTTCAAAAAATAAGCCTTCACTTGTACTTGCATTTCCGATGGTTCCCCATGCAACTTCATTTCCTTTGTTAGAAAAATTAGTTTTATGTTGAACGCTTTTTTCGTTTCTATAAATTTTAGAGGCTTGTGCCAATCCTAATAAACGAGGCATTTGCCCAGCTGTAGGAGAAATGTCTGCGCTCGAATTGTATTGTTCTGTAAGATTTTTCCAACTACCGTCTTCGTTTAAACTGTGGGTTGCAAAATGACCTCCCATTTGTCTTCCTGCAGACATTGGTTCTACTTCTATATTGGTATGCGCATATAAACCCGCAAAGAATTGTTGTGCTGTAAGTTCACCAATGGCCATCATAAACGTTTGGTCTCTGTAATAGCCAGATCTAAAATCACCTTTTTTGAATGCTTTAGCCATTGCTAATTGTGGTACTTCTTTACCATCACCAAAAATACCAAACTTTGCTTTTCCTGTTAATACTTCTCTTCTACCAAGTAAGCTACATTCTCTACTAATTTTAGCAATTTTATAGTCATTTAAAACTTCTGCTTTAAATTCTTTAAATGAGAGTTCTTTTTGATCTTGATTAAGAGTTTTTTCTAACATTTTATATTTATTTAGGCTTCTGCAAAGATAGTTTTTTTAGTTGATATTTAAAAATATAAATATCTGTTAAATATTTATCAACAGAAAGGGTTAAAGTGGAGGTTTAATTGCGAATAATGCAATTAAATTATTTGTTTAGTTTTTAGAATTTATTTTTTTTAAAAGAAACCTCTTCTGAAAAAATTATAAACTCTATTGATATTACCAGTAAAAGTAAACCTTATCTTTTGAGGATATGCTTGTTGTGATATTTCCCAACCGTTATTCGAATATAAAGGAAAGTAGATTTCAAAAATATTATGCACAAAATTGAATCTAATTCCGTTTTCGTATCCAAAGAAAAGGCGTTCGTTTTTATTCTTTAAAAAAGCAACACCATTGTAGAATTCCATCCAGCGCCATATGCCGATGCTTGAATTTAGAGACAACATATATTGGTTTGCAAATCTAGTTGGTAAAACAGATTTGAAACCACCTTCTGTAATAATGTATTGTTGGCTAAAAATACCAGAGTCTTCTGAACGACCGTAATAATTTAATTCAAATAAGTAATCATTCGCCCTGTCTAAACCAAAACTAAAGTAATCTCCTTTAGAGTTATTGTGAATAAATGCACCTGCAAAGGCTCTAAAATCTAACTGTGCGTCTGACGATGTGAGCTTTCGGTATCTAAAATCTGCAGAAATTTTTGAAAAGTTTTTAGCAAACTCTGTGCTAAAGTTATACCGAGTTTCTTCTATGATGTTAGGATCAATATAATTGTAACTTAAACTTAAAACATTGTAATTATCTTGCTCAGTTTCGATATCTAAAGGTGAAATTTCTTTATTAATATGAATAATTTTAGCTCCAACAAATTCTCTAGTGGAGTCTCTTAAAGATTTTCTTTTAAATTGTATACCAATATAAGGTATTAAGGAGCTGTAAGATAGTTCTGGCGCGTATTGTAATGTGTTTCCGGCAATACCATAAGCAATTTTATAAATACTAGTATCCTCGAAAAATTGATTATATAAAACTGAAAATGATCCATTTATCATGTTGCTTTTGACAGCGTAACCAGGAGAAAATTTAAATTCTAAGTTTCTTTTTATTATTGGTTTATTGTGAAGTTTTATACTTAAAATTAAACCATCATAAAAATTATACCCAATATGAGGTTGATAAAATAATTGATTATAATCAGGGGCTTTTATGTCTTTAACTAATGTAAATTTTAAGGGTTTATTTAACAGCGTTTTATCTGTATTGTAATAATTGTCGAGGGTGTTGTACTCTGGGTATATGTTTTCATAATTTAAAGCTAACTGATCAAATTTTCCCCTAGGTATTCCAATTGTTAGGGTGTCACTAATATTTGAAAACCATTCTTTGTATTCAATTTTATTGTTTTTTATTCCGTACAAAGCAATGGGTGCAGTAATGTTTCTTTTATTTTTTAGGGTAATTTGTAAGCTGTCTTTTGTCTCTTTAACTTGACCAATGGTATAATCTATTTTTTTATTTGTCTTGATATAATCATTAAAAAACCATCTCACATCTTTCGTGGTATTTTGCATTAAAACATCTTTAAAATTGGTGCTTTTTGAAATACGAAGTTTGCTTTTTTGATAAAACTCTTTAATACTTTTGTTTAAAACAGCTTCTCCCAAATACCCTTTTAAATAATTAAAACCTAAGCCTGCTTTGTATTTACTAACAATTTTTCTATTGAAATTAGAGAGTGCGTCTGCTGAAGTATTTAAAGATTGATCTAAAAATTTTCTTGCTGTAAATTGATATAAAAAAGGGTATTTTTGATTGAATTTTAACTTAGAAATATTAAATTTTTTCAGAAACCAAGTATCAGAAAATTTCCCTAAAAGTTTTACTTCTGGATAAAACTTGTTTACGTATTCTATCATTAAATAATTCTGCAAACCATCAATCAACCAGTAATCTTCTCTTTCATTTACTAACAATGTTTGCTTTAGAAATTTTTTAGAAAGCACCTTAAATAACGTCAAATCATATTTAAAAACATCAGAAAATGGTCTTAAGAAACTAGGAAGCTGATTTAAACCATAAACAGGATTTTTTGCTCGCATTAAATCATCAATAAGAATTTTATCTGTTGGTAAAACACCCAAGTAGTTTATTAAAAATTGTAGCTCTCTATTTAAAATATCTTTTGTTACGTTCGCATTTAATTCTTTATGAAAAATATCTGTTTGTATTTGATGCGTATCTGTGCTAATTTTTTTAAAGGTCGTTTTCTTCTGAATATTTAAAATTACATCTTTCTCATTTTTACCATTTAATAAATATGTATTAAAGGTTGGACTCGGCTGTTTTATTTGTTTTAAACTACTTGTTAAAGTAAGTTCTTTTGGTATTTTAAGTTCAATATTAAACGTGGTGTAATTCTCAAATAAATCATCTAAATTCAAATTACTCATTAATTGCCAACCATCTTTGTATATGGCAGGTGTAAGATACCAGTATCTTAAACGATAACCATTTTTATATGCACCATAACCAGTAAATTTAGCGTTAGGTATTTTTATATAATACGTAATGTTTATCGTAGCACTTTCTTTAGCTTTTAGTGGTTTTTCTAAAAAAAGTTGAATAATGTCTTGCCTATTTTCAAGCTCTTTGTAAACAATACTACTGTAATTTATAGCAATATTTTTAATATCAGAAAAACCTGTATCATCTTTGTTTGCAAAGTATAAATCTTTTTTAAAATCTTCAATAAAGCGCTTAGAAAGGGGTGTTTTTCTGTCTTTAAAACTGTTTGCCCAATTATGAAGAAAGATGTGATTTAAAGTTTCGTTTGAATTGTTGTAATAGACAATTTTCTGCTGAATCCTTAACTTGTCCTCATTTGTGTTTAAAGTTGCTGCGATGCTTATTGCATTTTGTTGTGCAAAATTGAAGCTACTAAATAACAGTAACAGAATTAATATGTAAAAACGATTTTTCAATTAAATTAGTAGCACTATAAATAGTTGATTAGAATTAAATTTTCTGATAGACGAGATGCTTGAAACCTAAAAGTTAGGTTTTAATTGATATTTAGCGTAAAACTTATTGATGTGGTCTAGTGCTTCATCTGCAGTGTCTACCACTCTAAATAAGTTTAAATCTTTTTCGCTTATGTTGCCCTCTTCTAATAGTGTACTTTTTATCCAGTCTAATAAACCACCCCAAAATTTTGTTCCCACTAAAACAATAGGAAACCGGCCGATTTTATTTGTCTGAATTAAAGTAATTGCTTCAAAAAGTTCATCTAGTGTTCCAAAACCACCAGGCATCACAACAAAACCTTGAGAATATTTTACAAACATTACTTTTCTCACAAAAAAGTAATCGAAATCTAAACTTTTTCCACGATCAATCCATGGGTTGTCATGCTGTTCAAAAGGCAATTCTATATTTAAACCAACAGAGGTTCCTTGCCCTTTATGTGCTCCTTTATTACCAGCTTCCATAATTCCGGGTCCACCACCAGTAATAACCCCATAACCATTCTGAGTTAGTTTAAAGGCAACTTCTTCTGCTAATTTATAATAAGGATGGTCTGGTTTTGTTCTTGCTGAACCAAAAATAGACACACAAGGTCCAATTTTACTTAATTTTTCATATCCTTCTACAAATTCTGCCATTATTTTAAAAATAGCCCAAGAATCTTTTGTTTTAATTTCGTTCCAAGTTTTTGTCTGTAGTTTTTCTTTTATTTTTCTATCGTCATTTATCATAATCTATATGTTTTACGCTTCAAATGTAAAAACCGAAGCCTGCTAAATTAGTAATTTCTTTAAAAACTTAGCGGTATAACTTTTTTTATGTTCAGAAACTTTTTCAGGAGTCCCTGTTACTAATATTTTTCCTCCTTTTTTTCCACCTTCCATACCAACATCTATTACGTGGTCGGCTAATTTTACAACATCTAAATTGTGCTCAATAATTAAGACGGTATTTCCTTTGTCCGCAAGCTCATTTAATACATTCATTAAAACTCTAATGTCTTCAAAATGAAGTCCTGTTGTAGGTTCATCAAGAATGTAAAATGTATTCCCTGTATCTCTTTTAGACAATTCTGCTGCTAATTTAATTCTCTGTGCTTCACCACCAGAAAGTGTTGTAGACTGCTGTCCAAGTGTAATATATCCTAAGCCTACATCTTTAATTGTTTTTAATTTTCGATGGATTTTAGGAATCTTTACAAAGAAATCTGTGGCATCTTCAATCGTCATGTTTAGAATGTCTGAGATTGATTTACCTTTATATCTAATTTCTAAAGTTTCTCTGTTGAATCTTTTTCCTTGACAAGTTTCACATTCTACTTGAACATCTGGTAAGAAGTTCATTTCTATAACTCGAACACCCCCACCTTGGCAAGTTTCACAACGTCCACCTTTTACATTAAAAGAAAAACGGCCCGGTTTATAACCGCGAATTGCAGCCTCTCCAGTTTTTGCAAATAAGCTTCTAATCTCATCAAATGTTTTGGTATATGTAGCTGGATTTGAACGTGGCGTTCGACCAATTGGAGATTGATCAATATCAATCACTTTATCTATATGTTCTAAGCCTTCAATTTTTTTGTAAGGCATCGGTTTTTTTACACCTCTATATATGTGAGCATTTAAAATTGGATACAAAGTTCCATTAATTAAAGTCGATTTCCCGCTTCCCGAAACCCCTGTAACACAAATCATTTTTCCCAAAGGAAATTCTACAGAAACATTTTTTAAATTATTTCCAGTAGCACCAGAAAGCTTAATGGTCTTTCCGTTTCCTTCACGTCTTTTCTCTGGGATTTCAATTTTTTTTCTACCAGTAATATAATCTGCAGTTAATGTTTTTTGTTTTTTCAGATCTGCAAAAGTTCCTGCGGATACAATTTCCCCACCATGTTTTCCTGCACCTGGACCAATGTCAAAAACAAAATCTGCTTTCTCTATCATGTCTTGATCATGCTCTACAACGATAACAGAGTTTCCAATATCTCTTAGTTTTACCAAAGAATCTATTAGTTTTTCGTTGTCTCGCTGATGCAAACCAATACTTGGCTCATCTAAAATATACAAAACACCAACTAATTGCGACCCAATTTGGGTAGCCAAACGAATTCGCTGGGCTTCTCCACCAGAAAGCGATTTAGAGGTTCTGTCTAAAGTTAAATATTCTAAGCCAACATCTATTAAAAATTGAATTCTTGTGCGAATCTCCTTTAAAATCTCTGCTGCAATTATTAATTGTTTTTTTGATAAATCTTTTTCAATATTTTTGAACCAATTCGCCAATTCAGTCACATCCATTTGTACTAAATCACTAATATTTTTATCGGTAATTTTAAAATGAAGTGCTTCTTTTTTTAACCTTTTTCCTTCGCAAGAAGAGCAGGTAACTTCATCCATAAAACCTTTTGCCCAACGTTTAATAGAAGTGCTTTCGGCGTTGTTGTATTGGTTATTTATAAAAGCAACAATTCCTTCAAAATCTATTCTGTAGTTTCTTCGAACACCAACTGTTTTAGATTCAATTTCAAAAGATTCATTACCTCCATTTAAAATAATATCGATAGCTGCTTTTGGAATGTCCTTAATAGCGTCGGTTATTTTAAATTGATACCGTTCTGTAATGTTTTCAATTTGTTTAAAAATCCAACTACTTTTTTGTTCTCCCAGCGGAACAATTCCACCATTTTTAATAGAAATAGTATCATCAGGAATTACTTTCTTGAGATTGATTTCATTCGTGATTCCTAAACCATTACAGGCATCACAAGCACCTTTTGGCGAATTGAAAGAAAATGTATTGGGTTCTGGATTTGGATATGCAATTCCGGTTGTTGGACACATTAATTCTCTACTAAAATAGCGAGGATTGTTGTCTTCAATAGCAATTACCATCAAAATGTTATTACCAGAATATAGCGCTGTTTTTATAGTCTCTTCTAATCGTTTTTCTACGTTTTTACTTATTGCTAATCGATCAATTACAACTTCAATATCATGCATTTTGTAACGATCTAGTTTCATGCCTTTTTCAATTTCTTGAATTTTTCCATCCACACGAACTCTTAAGAAACCTTGTTTAGATATTTGTTCAAACAATTCTCTATAATGCCCTTTTCTAGATTTAATTAAAGGCGCCAAAACCGCTATTTTTTTACCATCAAAATCTTTTAAAATTAAGTTTTTAATTTGTTCATCAGAATAACTTACCATTTTCTGATCGGTATTGTAAGAGTAAGCATCTGCAGCTCTTGCAAAAAGTAATCTTAAGAAATCGTAAATTTCTGTGATGGTTCCTACGGTAGAACGTGGACTTTTATTGGTTGTTTTTTGTTCTATAGAAATCACTGGCGAAAGTCCGTCAATTTTATCTACATCAGGTCTTTCTAATCCACCTAAAAATTGTCGAGCATACGCAGAAAATGTTTCAATATAGCGTCTTTGTCCTTCTGCATAAATGGTATCAAAAGCTAAAGAAGATTTTCCACTTCCGCTTAAACCAGTAATTACAACTAACTTTTCACGAGGAATTTTAACATCAATATTCTTTAAATTATGAACTCTTGCTCCGTAAACTTCTAAATATTCCTGGTCTTTCAAACGTGCTTATTTTTTTAAGAAAAGCAAAGTTAATCAATCCAATTCTAATTTAATAGGGTTTGTAACAACCTTTAACATTGTTTTTTGAACTGCATTTTTTCCAAAACGATAACTAAATTGTTATACTAATAAGGTCACAAAATGGTATCTTGCACTATATTTTAAAAGGTATGATAGATACTATTCGACATTTTTTTGAGAGAAACGGATTTGGAGTTTTCTCTAGACTTGCAGACCGCTTAGGAATACGAGCTTTACATGTGCGTTTATTTTTTATTTATGTAACTTTTTTTACCGCGGGTTTATCATTTGGTTTGTACTTGACTATGGCATTTGTATTAAAGTTAAAAGACATGATTTATACAAAAAGAAGTTCTGTTTTTGACTTGTAAAAGAAAGTTTTTTTAAAATCAAAATATTTAAAATTAGTTTGCTTTTAATAGTTTTTGAGTTAGATAAAGAATTAATCAAACCAAATTCAAGGTCAACACTAAATCAAACGGCACCAAGGCCCCCAAAAAAACGGATTTCGATTTTTCAAAAACAAATAAAGAACTTGAATTTTACCCAAAATCATTCAAGGAAGATTTATTGAAATTTAAAGAAAAGCGGGTATAAAACCACTTTTATCACTCAAAATTGGTTATTTAACGCTCAAAACTTGCCAAAAGAGCATATTTGTAGCATCTTGCGTTTCACAAAATATAAACCAATTCAAATATCGTATGTATAAGAAACTTATTTCAATGCTTTTGTTAGCGGTCCCAATGTTATCCTTCGCACAAGAGTTAACAATAGATGAACAAATAGAAGAAAAATTTAAACCTTTTGCGGATGCTGTAAGTGCAGTCGTTTTTTATCCAATTTCAATTGCTGGTATTGATGTTCCAATTGTAGTTATTCTGCTATTATCTGGAGCTTTCTTTTTTACATTGTATTTTAAGTTTTCTAACATCACTTTACTAGGGGTTGCTATAAGAGCTACAAGTGGTAAATATGATGAGGTTGATCACAATTCAGAGGATGATATTTCTGAAGAAGATGTTGCAGGAAGTGATGGTGAGGAAGTTATTAAAATTAAAGGAGTAGTTGGAGAAGTTACGCACTTTCAAGCATTAACAGCGGCTCTTTCAGCAACTGTGGGTCTAGGAAATATTGCGGGGGTTGCCGTTGCAATTGCAATTGGAGGTCCGGGAGCAACCATATGGATGATTTTAGCTGGATTTTTAGGAATGTCTACAAAATTAGTAGAGGCTACTTTAGGTGTAAAATATAGAGAAGTTGGTGCAGATGGGAAAATATATGGTGGCCCAATGTATTACTTAAAAAAAGGATTAAAAGAAAAGAATCTTGCCGGATTAGGAAAAGTTTTAGCTGGTTTATATGCTGTTTTTGTAATTGGAGGTTCTTTTGGAGGTGGAAATATGTTTCAAGCAAACCAAGCAGCTGCGCAATTTAAACAACTTTTTGATATTGAGTCCGGGTTTGTGTTTGGACTTGTAATGGCAGCACTAGTTGGGGTGGTAATTATTGGTGGAATTAAAAGAATAGGTAGAGTAACAGAAAAAATAGTGCCATTTATGGCAATTATGTTTATTGGTGCTTCTCTAATTATACTTGGAATGAATTTTAGTATAATTCCAGAAGCGATGGGTCAAATTTGGGACGGCGCTTTTAAACAAACTTCTGTAGTAGGAGGTTTAATAGGGGTGATGATTGTTGGTTTTCAAAGAGCTGCTTTTTCAAATGAAGCAGGTGTTGGATCTGCATCTATTGCACATGCAGCAGTAAAGACTAAATTTCCAGCCAGTGAAGGTATTGTGGCTTCCATAGGACCGTTCGTGGATACGGTAATTATTTGTTCAATGACCGCTTTAGTAATTGTAGTGACCAATTTAAGAAGTAACTTATTTACTTATGGTAATTTAGATTCAAAAAGTAATGTGCTTTTAAATGCAACCAACGAACCTATTAATGGCGTAGATTTAACATCTGTTGCTTTTGATTCTGCAATTCCTAATTTTTCTATATTGCTAACAGTAGCTGTAATATTATTCGCCTTTTCATCGATGCTTTCTTGGTCTTATTACGGAATACAAGGTTGGACTTACTTATTCGGTAAAGGTAAAATAGCAGATATTACTTATAAAGCAATGTTTTTAGCGTTTGTGGTAATTGGTGCATCTTCTACTTTAGGTTCTGTAATTGAATTTTCGGATGCGATGATATTTGCAATGGTTTTCCCGAATATTATAGGATTACTACTATTGGCTCCAAAAGTAAAAGTTGAGTTGGCACGTTACTTAAAAGCGATTGATCATAAAAGACAAAAATAGATTTTCAATAAAATAATTTTTAAAATCCTGTTTCTAGCCTCAAAAAAGGCAAAGAAATGGGATTTTTTTTTGAAGTAACTTCCCATTGTTCATTTTTTTTTAGGATATTGCGCATCGATAAATAAAAAAAATCAAAATAAATTATGAATAAAAAACTTCTTTCGTTGTTATTTTTAGCAACCCCTTTTTTTACTTTTGGTCAAGAGAAAGGTTTAGATCAGCAGATTGATGAAGCTTTTGGAAGTGCAACAGGATGGTTTGTAGATATTGTTTTTTATCAGATTCCCTTCTCAGATTCCGTTAGTATTTATTGGGTTTTATTCCCATTAATTTTAGGAGCATTGTATTTTACCTTTTATTTTAATTTTATAAATTTTAGAGGTTTTTTTACTTCAATAAATATTGTGAGAGGTAAATATGACGATTTAGAAAATAGAGTAGACCATAAGGTTGAAATAGCAAAATCGACATTTACCGATGAAGAAGACAATCCAGATACCATAAGAATAGAGGGGCATGAAGGAGAAGTTACACATTTTCAGGCATTAACAGCAGCTTTATCTGCAACGGTAGGTTTGGGTAATATTGCAGGTGTTGCAATTGCGGTATCTATTGGTGGTGCAGGTGCTACATTTTGGATGATTGTTGCAGGTTTCTTAGGAATGGCATCGAAATTCGTAGAATGTACTTTAGGAGTTAAATATAGAGATATTGAAGCAGATGGTACTGTTTTTGGAGGTCCAATGTATTATCTTACAAAAGGTCTAAAAAACAAAACATTAGGAAAAATATTAGCAGCATTATTTGCAGTTTTTGTAATTGGAGGTTCTTTTGGAGGTGGAAACATGTTTCAAGTGAATCAAGCATTTCAATTGGTAGAAAATATTACTACACCAGTTGGTGGAGTTTCTATTTTACACGGTAAAGGATGGTTGTTTGGATTGGTGATGGCTATTTTAGTGGGTATCGTAATTATTGGAGGAATTAAAAAGATAGCTAAAGTAACAGATAAGATTGTTCCTTTTATGGTTGCAATTTATGTAGCAGCTTCATTATTTGTTATTTTTTCAAATTATGATATGATTGGAAGTGCATTTTTACAAATTTACAACGGTGCCTTTAGTCCAGAAGGAGTTGCCGGTGGTGCAGTTGGGGTTTTAGTGCAAGGATTTAGAAGAGCAGCATTTTCAAATGAAGCTGGAATCGGTTCTGCATCTATTGCACATGCAGCAGTAAAAACAAAATATGCAGCAAGTGAAGGTATGGTTGCTTTATTAGAGCCATTTATTGATACCGTTGTAGTGTGCACAATGACAGCTTTGGTATTAATTATTACAGGAAATGTAACGGCAGAGAATGCTTCTTTAAATGACGCGCAGGCAATTTTATTAACATCTGGAGCGTTTGAATCTTCAATTTCTTGGTTTCCATACGTATTAACAGTGGCAGTTGTTTTATTCGCATTTAGTTCTATGATATCTTGGTCTTACTACGGTTTTCAAGGTTGGGCGTATCTATTTGGTAGGTCTAAGAGAATGGAATATGTATACAAAGTAATCTTCTGTATCTTTGTTGTAATTGGAGCAGCAGCAAGTTTAGGCTCTGTAATTGGATTTTCAGATGCAATGGTTTTTGCAATGATGGTTCCAAACATGATTGGTTTAGTACTGTTGGCGCCAAAAGTGAAAGAGGAATTAAAAAGATATATGGATGCTATTAAGGCAAATAAGGCATAAAAAATTTATATGAACATATTCAAATCCCATTTCTGGTATCATAAGAGCCAAAGAAATGGGATTTTCTTTTTAGGAGTACTTATTTTGATCTTTCAAGCAGTTATTGTTTTCGTAGATTTTTCTTCGGATGAAATAGTCGACATAGAAACGCCCCGAATTTTAGCCTTTAGAAAGCAGCTAGATAGCTTAAAAGCTATTAAAGTAGCAAACGCGAAACCCAAAATATTTCCCTTCAACCCTAATTATATTACAGATTACAAAGGCGCACAGTTGGGCATGTCTTTAAATCAAATAGACAGTCTCTTAGCTTTTAGACAAACAGGAAGGTTTGTCAATTCGATACAAGAGTTTCAAGAGATAACAAATATTTCAGATTCACTTTTAAATAGTATTTCACCTTATTTTAAATTTCCAGATTGGGTTGTAAATAGCAGCAACAAGCGCAAGTTGTCTGTCTTTCAGAATACAAGTTTGTACCCTAAAAAACCAAAGCACAAAAGAACTTCGACAGATATAAATAAAGCAACAAAAGAAGATTTACAAACGATTTATGGAATAGGAGTAAAGCTTTCTGAAAGAATTATTAAGTATCGTTCTAAATTACAAGGATTTTCAATGGAAATACAACTCTACGAAGTATGGGGTTTAGAGCAAAAAACCGCAACTAAGGTATTGGGTGTTTTTAAGGTTTTAGAATTGCCAAATATTCAAAAAAGTAACGTAAATAGCATCACTTTCAAAGAATTACTTAAAAATCCGTACATAGATTACGAATTATGTAAAATGATTTTTAATTATAGAGACGAGGTAGCCGAGCTACAAGATATCTCAGAGTTAAAAAATATCATCGGTTTTCCATTAGATTTGTATGATAGAATAGTCTTATATTTGGTAGCTCAATAAACAATTCAAATTCGTACCAAATGAGCAGTATGTATTTTACTGAAGAGCATGATGCTTTTCGTGCTAGTTTTAAAGATTTTTTACAAAAAGAAGTAGTTCCTTTTATCGACAAATGGGAAAAAACAGGAACCATTGATAGATTCATTTGGAAGAAATTTGGAGAAATGGGATATTTCGGACTTTGCACTCCAGAGGAATATGGAGGGTTAGATTTAGATTTATTTTACACGGTAATTTTTCTAGAAGAATTACAAAAAGTGAATTCTGGAGGCTTTGCAGCAGCAATGTGGGCGCATGAGTTTCTTGCAATGACCCATCTTAATAAGGAAGGAACAGCGTTTATCAAACAAAAATATTTGGTACCGAGCGTAGAAGGAGATAAAATTGGTTGTCTTTGTATTTCAGAACCTTTTGGTGGAAGTGACGTAGCAGGAATGCGTTCTACTGCTATCAAAAAAGGAGATAGTTATATTTTGAATGGATCTAAAACGTTTATCACAAACGGAGTTTATTCAGATTATTTAATAGTTGCTGCAAAAACAGACCCTTCAGAGAAATATAAAGGAATTAGCATTTTTGTGGTAGACAGAGATACTCCAGGGATTTCAGCGACCAAATTAGATAAGTTAGGTTGGCGCGCTTCCGACACAGCAGAATTGGCATTCGACAATGTTGAGATTCCAGCAGAAAATTTAATGGGAGAAGAAGGAAAAGGCTTTCCATACATCATGCAACACTTCGCTTTAGAACGTTTAATTATGGGTGTGAATGCACACGCAAGAGCAGAATTTGCTTTAGAT
Organism: Polaribacter sp.; assembly: GCA_051277175.1. Taxonomy (GTDB): domain Bacteria; phylum Bacteroidota; class Bacteroidia; order Flavobacteriales; family Flavobacteriaceae; genus Polaribacter. The sequence continues at coordinate 2,883 of JBNMOF010000022.1, read as the reverse complement.
TATGCGATAAATTACATGCAAGAAAGAGTTGCTTTTGGTAAATCTTTAGATAAGTTTCAGGCATTAAGACATAAAATTGCTGAAATGGCAAGTAAAGTAGATATCTGTAGAGAGTATAATTATTCAATTACAAAAAGATTAGATCAAGGCACGTATGTCGTAAAAGAAGCTAGTATGTCTAAGTTATTGTCTACAAAAATGGCAGATGAAGTTATTTATGATGCACTTCAAATGTTAGGTGGCTATGGATATATGGAAGAGTATCCAATGGCACGTTTATTAAGAGATAGTAGGTTGGGGCCAATTGGTGGCGGAACTTCAGAAATTTTAAAAGAGATTATTGCTAAAATGGTTATTGATAATAAGGAGTATAAACCAGCAACTTAGTTTTTTTTTTTTTTTCTATTGAAATAATTTTCAACACAACTCTTAATGCGGATAGTCATAAAATAAAATGTTTTAATTTCTGTTGGTTTTTTTAAATTTGGATTAGAAGTAATTAAAATGTTTCAGGTTTTTTACTATTTATAAGATTCTTGAAAAAAATCAAAATAATTATTCTACTTTTAAAAAAGATATTTCTTAATATTGTTTTTTTTTTTTTTTGATTATTAGTAAAAATTTAACTATTTTTAAAAAAAAAATACGTATCATGAAATTAAAACTACTATTTACAATAATTTTATTTCAAACTTTATTATTGTTCTCACAAGAAAAATGTGGATTCACTAAGCATCAAGAAATTTTTTTTAACCAAAATCCAAGAGCCAAATTAGCTCATGACGAAGTTGAGTTAAAATTACTTAAAACAGGTATTCAAGAATTTTTGAAGAAAAAAAATGCTAGTGCTACTGCTGTTTATGAAATACCCGTTGTAGTTCATCTTATGAATGATGGTACAACTCCATTAAGAACGGATGCAGAAATTATTACATGGATAGAAAACTGTAATAAATTTTATGAAACTACTTTTGGAGGTGATTGGCTCACAGAAGCTAACGGAGGAACTGTAATTCCGTTTAAATTAGTTTTAGCTAAAAGAAACCCAAATTGCACAGCAACCAACGGAATTAATCAAATAAATGTTACGAGTACCTATGCTCAATATTCTGAAAAAGGATTAAATGCAGATAATGATGACGGTGTTACTCAAACACAATTAAAAGATTTATCACGTTGGGATCCTCAAATGTACTACAATATATATGTTGTAAATACTTTTGACTCTACACCAATTGTTCAAACAGGTGGTTTGCAGGGTTATGCATATTTACCTACATCTCCAGATGCTTTTTATGGTACTTTTATGAAAGCTTCTGTAGTAATAGATTCAAGTGATCCTACAACTTTACCTCATGAATTTGGTCACTCTATAGGTTTATATCATCCTTTTAATAGCGGAACTACTACCGCATGTCCAACTGTAACAGCTGGTGGATGTTTTGTAGATAATGATAAGGTTTGTGATACACCTTCAACTAAAAGTTTACTGGGAGCATCTTTACCTAGCAATTCAGATACCAATCCATGCGATACGGATGGTTGGAATAATGTGCAATTTAATGTGATGAACTATACAAGTTCTAGTAGGCTTTTTACTCCAGGACAAAAAGACAGAGGAGTAGCTATGTTCTTGGCTACTAGAGAGAATTTAACCAAGTCTTTAGGAGGTACTGCGCCATTAGTAATCGCTCCTGAAGCTGTTATAGCAGCTTCATGTGTGCCCTCAAGTGTAAGTGTGAATCCAGGGGATTTTAATTTTGGAATGGCTTTGGTTGAAATAGGTAGTGTTCGAAATGTGAGTTCATCTAGTAACTCTACCAATTCTAATAAGGTTTATTATGATTATACAGTAAGTTCTTGCTTGACAACAGCATTTACTACGGATTTAGTAGTTGCAAATAATCCTCAATCTATTAAATTAGCAAATGAAGGAACTAATGTTGGAAAGTATTCTGCATGGATAGATTATAATAATGATGGTAGTTTTTCTTCTAGTGAGTTAGTTGTAACAGACGAAATAATAGGTGTTGGAAGTTTTGCTACTCCAACTGAAAAAATATTTAACTTTACCATTCCTACTACTGGTATAATTTTAGATACTCCTTTAAGAATGAGGGTAGTTGGAGACTTTCCAGGAGCTAGTATAACTCCTTGTGGCCAATTACAATATGGAGAAGTTGAAGATTACAGCATTGTTTTAAAAGCTAATGCATTGAGTGTTGAAGATTTTGTGTCTAAACCATTTATATCACCTAATCCTAGTTTAGGTATCGTTAATATAAACTACGATAAAAATATTTCTGAAGTAACCGTAATTAATGTTTCAGGACAAAGTGTACTTAATAAAAAATATAATAAAAGTAATATTACTTTAGATATAAATCATTTATCACCAGCTATTTATTTTATAAGAATTACGTCAGAAAACAGAATTACAACACAAAAAATTATTAAAGAATAAATTTATTTAAACTACTTAAAGAGAAGGCTACTGATTTTTATAGTAGTCTTTTCTTATTACTTTATAATTTAGAAATCAATACTTTAAAAATTTAGAATTATGAAAATATTTATAATTATTCTATCAGCTTTTTTTTGGGCAAAAAGTTGTTCTCAGCATAAAAATTTAGTGGAAGCAGAAATGCAATATGTAGCTGAGACAAGAGGTTATTATTATTCTGTGAAAATTGAAAACGAAAAATTCTATGTGATAAATACTCGTAATGGTGAACCAAATGAAGTTTCTTTAAAAAAAAGTGAATGGAAGCTATTGTTAGATTTATATAGCGATATTGATTTAACGACATTTGAACAATTGGTAGGAGCAACAAATGAGCGTAGATACGATAAAAGACCTTTTGGTAATTTATTTATTACAAA
>JBNMOF010000021.1:0-20123 GCA_051277175.1 Polaribacter sp. | reverse complement strand
GATGATTTAATAGTGGTAGGAAGTATTGCTGTTGGCACTGATGCTGTCGATGGAGAAACCTTTGGATTTGATACTTTTAGACTCAAAGAAAATAATCTACAAATTCATTTTGATGACACTTCCGTAGCAGGGTTTGCCAGTAATGATTGGAGAATAAAAATTAACGAGTCTGGCAATGGTGGCAGTAATTACTTTGGAATAGAAGATGCTACGGCGGGCAGAATGCCTTTTAAAATTTTAGCAGGTGCCTCGGATAATGCTTTTTTTATGGCCGCTAATGGAGATATTGGTTTAGGTACCGATTCACCACTTGTTAATTTGCATATTGTAGACGGTGATAGTCCAACCTTGCGCATAGAACAAGATGCTAGTGGCGGCTGGACACCTCAAAGTTGGGATGTATCAGGGAATGAAAGTAATTTTTTTATTCGAGATAATACGAATGGAAGTACATTACCATTTCGAATTAAACCAGGAGCACCACAGAACGCTTTGTTTATAGCGGCAAATGGAAATATTGGTTTAGGAACGGCCACGCCAAATGCAAACGCTTCTTTAGAGTTAAAATCGGCAAACAAAGGATTCTTATTAAACCGTTTAACAACTGCGGAGAAAACTACTTTACAGTCTTTATTAGTCGCAGAAGATATTGGTTTAATGGTCTATGATACCGACATAAAAGGATTGTTTTCTTGGGATGGCACACAATGGATATCCGTTGTTAATACAGATGCACAAGATTTAGCCTTAACCACAAATACTTTAAGTTTAACAAATGATGGAACTGCTGTAGATTTATCTGGATATTTAGATAATACAGATGCACAAGATTTAAGTTTAAGCACAAATACCTTAAGTTTAACAAATGATGGAACCACTGTAGATTTATCTGGATATTTAGATAATATAGATGCACAAACAGTTTCTTTAACCGGAACCACTTTAGCAATCTCAAACGGAAATACTTTAGACTTATCTAGTTTACAAGATGGAATTGGAACAGATGCACAAGATTTAGCCTTAACCACAAATACTTTAAGTTTAACAAATGACGGAACCCCTGTAGATTTATCTGGATATTTAGATAATACAGATGCGCAAACAGTTTCTTTAACCGGAACCACTTTAGCAATCTCAAACGGAAATACTTTAAACTTATCTAGTTTACAAGATGGAATTGGAACAGATGCGCAGGATTTAAGTTTAAGCACAAATACCTTAAGTTTAACAAATGACGGAACCCCTGTAGATTTATCTGGGTATTTAGATAATACAGATGCGCAAACAGTTTCTTTAACCGGAACCACTTTAGCAATCTCAAACGGAAATAATGTAGACTTATCTAGTTTACAAGACGGAATCGGAACAGATGCACAAGATTTAACATCCGCGGTACTTTCAGGAAATGTTTTAGAAATAGAAATAGAAAACGGAAATTCTGTATCAGTTGATTTATCACCTGTTTTATCGTCTCTGCAAGCTGAGATAAATACGCAATCGGAGATGATTACAGATTTAGTAGCCAGGATAGAAGCTGTTGAGGCTTGCGCATGCGGTGGAACACTCGCTGCTGAAGGCATTCAAAATAAAAATTCTAACTTTAAGTTATCTCAAAATAAACCAAACCCTTTTAATGGCGAAACGAAAATAGACTTTAAGATCCCTTCAGACATTCAAAAAGCATACATTAAGATTTATGACAGTAATGGAAAGACACTGCAAAAAATAGCAATCACACAAAGAGGAGAAGGAAGTATAACGTATGATAATGATCGTTTTTCGTCAGGTTTATACTACTACTCTTTATTTGCTGACAATATAAAAGTAGATACAAAAAAAATGTTATTACATAATAAATAATAAAAGGAATAAAACGGGCTTTCTGAAAAAGAATGAAACTTTTATTTTTCTCCGTGAGTGCAATCGGAAGGTTTGTTAAGCAATAACAAAATATAAAATTACCGAGCTCGCTTGAACAAAATAATTGTGCTTTTAAAGTAGTTATTTTATTATAAAAATATAAATTCATCCTAAACAAGGCTAATTGTTCCGTCCTTTTTTTCGAGCTTTAACTCCTTTTAAACCAATTGTAACTTTTTATACTCTGCTTGTATTTCCAGATTCTTTATTAGAAATAAACAGGATAAAGAATAACTATTTTTTTGGAAAAAAGTAAGGTAGAAATTATACGATTCAATCTGTACTAGAAAATAAACACAAGACGGTGGCTGTGCTCCTAGGTTTAACAGCACATATGAGTGAAAAGTTTATATTTAGGAAGAAAAATGGAAGTTTTCGAAATGGTATAAATGTATCTTTAAAAGATAAAAAAGAAAATGTTTCTCCACTTTTAAATATAAACAGTATCTCAGGACTTTATATTGAGAAGTATCATCTTACTTCTCTAAAATAATAGCGTTTGCTAAGAATAAAAAATAAGCTTATAAGTTAATCTTATATAGGGTTATAGGTTATTATATGTTTTTTTTGAAGCACGTATCTATTTAGTAAACACTAAAAAGTTAGCTAATCTGTTTTTTTTGTAGACGTTTATGTTGTGGATTTAAAGACTGAAAAGTAAAAAGTTTCTAAGAGGATTGCGATAAAATAATTGTGCTACTACACGATGGTTTTTTAGATAATTTAAAATTAAAAATTTTTTATCAAAAAAAACTATATACTTTTGCAGTCTAAAATAACACGTTCTTACAACGTTTTAGACACTAAAGAAAGACATATGGCAAAGAACTTAGTAATTGTAGAGTCACCAGCAAAAGCAAAAACCATTGAAAAATTTCTTGGAAAAGACTTTCAAGTAGAGTCGAGTTATGGTCATATTGCTGACTTACCTTCCAAAGAACTGGGAATTGATGTAGACGGAGATTTTAGTCCTAAATACATTGTTTCAGACGATAAAAAGCCAGTTGTTAAGAAATTGAAAGCATTGGCAAAAAAAGCCCAAATGGTTTGGTTAGCTAGTGATGAGGATAGAGAGGGAGAAGCAATTGCGTGGCATTTAAAGGAGCAATTAGGATTAAAGGATGAAAACACAAGACGTATTGTTTTTCATGAAATCACAAAAAATGCTATTTTAAAAGCGGTAGACAATCCTAGAGATATCGATTATAATATGGTAAACGCACAACAAGCGCGTAGAGTTTTAGACAGACTTGTTGGATATGAATTATCACCCGTTTTATGGAGAAAAGTTAAAGGAGGTTTGTCTGCAGGTAGAGTGCAATCTGTTGCAGTTCGTTTAATTGTAGAAAGAGAACGAAGTATTCTAGATTTTAACACAGAGACACATTACAAGGTAGTTGCAGAATTTTCTAACACTGAAGGAAAAAAGTTTAAAGCAGCGATTCCAAAGAATTTTGATACTAAAAAAACAGCAGAGAACTTTTTAAACTCTTGTGCAAAAGCAGATTTTTCAATTGCAGATTTAACTAAAAAACCAGCAAAAAAATCACCAGCAGCACCATTTACAACATCAACATTACAACAAGAGGCGTCAAGGAAATTAGGTTTTCCAGTTGGTAAAACCATGCAAGTAGCACAACGCTTGTACGAAGCCGGTTTAATTACGTATATGAGAACAGATAGTTTAAACTTATCTGTAGATGCAAGAAATGCTGCCGAAGAAGAAATTACTAATTATTACGGAGCGGAATATAGTAAACAACGTGTTTTTAAAACGAAGTCAAAAGGTGCTCAAGAAGCGCATGAGGCCATTCGTCCTACCAGCATGAAAATGCATGCTATTGATACAGAATACGATCAAACGAGATTGTATGATTTAATTTGGAAAAGAACATTAGCTTCTCAAATGAGTGATGCGCAGTTAGAGCGTACTAACGTGAAAATTGAAAATTCTGAAAACTCCAAAATTTTTACTGCAAATGGAGAGATGATTAAGTTTGAAGGTTTCTTAAAAGTATATTTAGAGGGAACGGATAATGAAGATGAAGAGCAAGCAGGAATGTTACCGAATTTAAAAGTGAAAGACCAATTAGACTATACTTTTATGAACGCAACACAGCGTTTTACGAGTCCGCCATACCGTTTCACAGAAGCATCTTTGGTAAAGCAATTGGAAGAATTAGGGATCGGAAGACCTTCAACGTTTGCGCCAACAATTTCTACTGTTCAAAAAAGAGGCTATGTAGCAAAAGGAGAAAATGAAGGTTTAGAAAGAGCATATCAACAGTTAATTTTAGCTAATGGAACTGTAAAAAGTGAAGCTTTAACTGAAAAAACAGGCTCAAATAAAAATAAATTAGTCCCTACAGATATTGGGAATATTGTGAATGATTTCTTAGTTGCAAACTTCTCTAATATTTTAGATTTTGGTTTTACAGCAAGAGTAGAAAATTCTTTTGATGATATTTCTGAGGGTGATGAAAATTGGATAGAAATGATCAAAGGTTTCTATACAAAGTTTCATGACAATGTAGAAGATGTTAAGGAAAATGCAGAAAGAGAAAGTGGAGAACGTATTTTAGGGAAGCATCCAGAATCTGGAAAAACAGTTTTAGTACGTTTGGGTAAATTTGGACCAATTGCACAAATTGGCGCACCAGAGGATGAAGAGAAACTATTTGCAAGTTTAAATACAACCCAAAATTTGGGAACTATAACTATGGAAGAAGCATTAGAATTATTCTTGCTTCCGAAAACTTTAGGGACCTATGAAAATGAAGAAGTGATTGTTTCTAATGGTCGTTTTGGGCCTTACATTCGCTTTGGAACTATGTTTGTTTCTCTTGAAAAAGGGGAGAATCCAATGGAAGTAGATCTACCAAGAGCAGAAGAGTTAATTGTTGCAAAACAAAAAGCAGATGCCCCCGTTTATCATTACGAAGATTTACCAGTTCAAAAAGGAGTTGGACGTTTTGGTCCTTTTATAAAATGGAATTCTATTTTTATCAACGTTAGTAAAAAGTACGATTTTGACACCCTTTCTGATGAAGATATTATTGAGTTAATTGAAGTTAAAAAACAGAAAGAAATAGATAAAGTTCTTCATAATTGGGAAGATGTTGGTATTCGCGTAGAGAAGGCACGCTGGGGGCGTTTTAATGTAATAAAAGGGAAGCTTAAAATTGAATTACCTAAAACTACAGATATAGATAAACTATCTAAGGAGCAGGCTGTGAAAATGATTGAAGCTAAAATGCCAAAGAAAAAAGCAACAAAAAAGAAAATAACGGCCAAGAAAACTGTGAAAAAGAAATAATTAGTTAGTATATTGCCTTTTTATTTAAAAAAATTGATGAATCAAGACCTTTTAACCCCCATAAAAGATTCGGTTGCTGCTCGCACGGTGAACCAATCTACTTCCTCTTTGGGGCAAAATATTCAGATTTATTTGACGGATGAAGGTTTTCCAGACTTAGAAAATATTCAAATTGCTATTTTCGGAGTACAAGAAGATAGAAACTCGCAAAACAATTTTGGTTGTGGAGAAGATTTGCATTTTATCCGCAGAAAATTATATGAATTACTTCCAGGTAATTGGCATACAAATATTGCAGATTTAGGAAATATAAAAAAAGGGAATCAAGTTTCAGACACGTATTTTGCGGTAAAAGAAACCGTCTCTTCTTTATTGAAAAAAAATATTATTCCAATAATAATTGGAGGTGGTCAGGACATTACTTATATTAATTATAGGGCCTACGACAACTTAGAGCAATCTGTTAATATAACAGCAGTAGATAGTAGGTTCGATTTAGGAAATCTAGAGGATGATTTAACATCACAGTCTTATTTAAGTAAAATAATTATGCAAGAACCAAATAACTTGTTTAATTACTGCAATGTTGGATATCAAACCTATTTTAATTCACAGGAGGAAATAAGTTTATTAGATAATTTATTTTTTGATGCACACAGATTAGGGAAAGCCAAAGAATTAGAAAATATAGAGCCTGCCTTTAGAAATGCAGATATTGTTTCTATAGATATCGGTGCGGTCAGACAAAGTGAAGCCCCTGCTAATAATAATGCCTCTCCAAATGGTTTTTATGGTGAAGAAATATGTGCGATTTCAAGATACGCAGGTATTAGTGATAAAGTTTCTTCTTTTGGTATTTATGAGTACAATTCTATACATGATAACAACCACCAAACTGCACATTTAATTGCACAAATGATTTGGTATTTTATAGAAGGTGTAAATAATAGAGTAAAAGATTATCCTTTTTCGGGGAAAGAAAATTACCAAAAATTTACTGTGCTACTAGAAGACGATGAACCTTTGGTCTTCTATAAAAGCAATAAGTCTGGCAGATGGTGGATAGAAATAAATATTTTATCAAATAATAAATACAAAAGACATGCGTTAATACCATGTACATACAAAGATTACACAGAAGCAACAAAACAAATTATACCAGAAAAATGGTATAAAGCAATGAAGAAAATGGTGTAGTTTTCTAAACAGTAAAATAAATAGGGTAAAAAAGCAATTCCAGTATTGCTTATTAATAAAAAAATAATACGTTTACTAACTTTAAGTAAAGATATAATCAGAATATGAATAAAGCAGTAATATTTGCACTTTTAATAGCAGTATTTTACAGTTGTGGCGCTAACGATAGAGGAGAGTTAGTTGGTGTAAAGGTGAAGAAGAAATGGTTTTCAGAAAAACCTTACGGCATGTCTTTAATACCAGGAGGATCTTTTACAATGGGTAAACAAGACCAGGATCTTACAGGTACTATGAGTGCACCCACAAAGACAGTTAGTGTGAGTCCTTATTATATGGATGAAACAGAGATTACGAATAATGAATATAAAGAATTTGTCTATTGGGTTAGAGATTCTATCGTAAGAACAAGATTAGGGTATCAGGCTGAGTTTTCAGCAATGGGGGCAGATCCAGATCCAACAGGAGCCTTACCAAGCGGTGGAATTCAAAACTATAAATTTAAAGATACTATAGAGAATTCTACTCCATATCAAAAATATATGTATGATAACTATTACAGTTTAGATACGATACAACCTTTAGATTGGAATGAAGAGTTGATTTGGAAGAAAGAAGAATACCCAGATGTAGATTATGTAGAAGTAATGGATTCTCTTTACATCAGTAGAGAAGAAGCTGTTGATGGAGTGAGAACATTCAATCCAAAGTTTTTAAAATATAGTTATTCTTGGTTTGACAGAGATAATGCTGCAAGAAAAGGAGGAGACAGAAAAGATTTTGTACAAACAGAAGTGTTAAATATTTACCCGGATACCACTGCTTGGGTAAAAGATTTTAATTATTCCTATAACGATCCAATGCACCAAGATTATTTCTATCATCAATCATATGGAGATTATCCAGTTGTTGGTATTACTTGGGGACAAGCAAATGCTTTTTGTAATTGGAGAACAAAAAAGAAAAACGATTACTTAAAAGGAAGAAAAAATGTAATCCAAGTACCTGATTTTAGACTGCCAACAGAAGCAGAATGGGAATATGCCGCAAGAGGAGGATTAGAATTTGCAACATATCCTTGGGGAACAGGAAGTACAACAAGCGATAGAGGTTGTTTTTTAGCAAACTTTAAACCCGTAAGAGGTAATTACGCTGCCGATGGTGCTTTGTATACAATGGAATCAAATTCTTTTAATGCAAATGATTACGGTTTATATAACATGGCAGGAAATGTATCTGAATGGACAAATACTGCTTACAATCTTTCTTCTTATTACATGGCTTCTACGATGAACCCGAATGTAGAAGATCGTAAAAATAAAAGAAAAATTGTACGAGGAGGTTCTTGGAAAGATGTTGCATATTTTTTAGAAGTTAGTTCTAGGGATTATGAATATGCAGACACAGCAAGAAGTTATATTGGTTTTAGAACCGTGCAAAATTATATAGGGACAACTAATAAATAGTAAAAAACAATCTAAAAATAAAAAGATATTATGGCACAGTCAAGAGGATATAAAAAAACAATGAATTTTGTATACGGAATGGGAGCGGCAATTGTAATTATTGGGGCATTATTCAAAATTCAACATATATCTTATGGTTTTTTAACAGGAGGGTTAATGTTAACAATCGGTTTAGTAGTTGAAGCTATAGTATTTGCAATTTCAGCTTTTGATACACCAGAAGATGATTTAGATTGGTCTAAAGTATACCCAGAATTAGACAAAGAAGGTTTGTCTTCAGAAAATGATAGAAGAGAATTAGGTGCAGATGGTATGTTGTCTCAAAAATTAGACAATTTATTAATAGATGCAAAAATAGATGCTAGTTTAATGGAAAGTTTAGGTGCTAGTATGAAAGTTTTTCAAAGTGCAGCAGAAGGATTGTCTGCAGCGTCAGGTTCTGTAGCCTCAACAAATAAATACAATGAAGAATTATCTAAAGCCGCTATAAAAATGGAGTCTTTAAATACTTTATATCAAGTACAAGCAGATAATTCAAGCAAGCAAGCAGAATTAAATGTTTCTTTTGTTGAAAATACAGAAAAATTACAAGAACAAATGGCAGCATTGGCAAACAATTTGTCTTCTTTGAATGGCGTTTATGGAAACATGCTTTCTGCAATGTCTAGTAAATAATAATTAGTTAAATAATAACTTATAAAAACTTAAAAAACTAATTAGAATGGCAGGAGGAAAAATGTCCGCAAGACAGAAGATGATTAACTTAATGTATCTTGTTTTTATTGCAATGTTAGCAATGAATATGAGCAAGGAAGTTTTATCAGCTTTTGGTTATACAAACGAAAAATTAGTAGACAATAATATTTCTATTAATAATAAGAATAGCTCAGCGTATGCTAATTTGGCAATGAAGGCTTCAGAGCAACCAGATAAATTTACAGCTCTAAATAAGAAGGCAATAAAGGTGCAGCAATATTCATCAGATTTTTATGAATTTTTATCGGCTTTAAAAATAAAGATGATTGCCGAAATAGAGGATAAAGAGGACTATGAAGCAATGGATAAGACAGATTGGTTGGATGCATATTTTTTTCAAGGAGATAAATATACTGCAGAAGGACAAGAGTTTTTAGAGAATATTAATAGTTTTAGAGACAGCCTTATTAGTGTATTAGGTTCAGACAGTAAGTTTGTGCCAATGCTAAAGAAGAGATTTTCTACCGTAGCTGTCATTAACGGTAAAACGAAGAAGTCTATACCGTTTCTAGAAGCGAGATATCAAGGCTTTCCAATGGTTGCTTCATTAACAAATTTTACACAAATACAGGCAGATATTAAAAATTCTGAAAGTGATATTATTTCAGATTTGTTAGGAGGTCAATTAGAAAGGGAAGTCTCTATGTCTAACTATGATGGGTTAGTGAAACTAGATAAAAATGCTTTTTATCCGGGAGACAAAGTTACGGGAAGTGTGTTTTTAGGGAGATATGATCCAACTTTAAAGCCTAGTAGAGTAGAACTAAATGGTAGAAATTACGATAACTTTAAAGATGGTAGTGTAGTTCTAGATTTAAGAGCAGGAAGTGTTGGTGAAAAAGACATTAAAGGAACTATTTATTTTATGGAAGATGAAATTGAGGTTCCGGTACCATTTAAAAGTTCGTATTCTGTTATTTCAAAACCTAATTCTGCAGTGGTATCTGCAGATAAAATGAATGTAGTGTACAGAGGACTTCAAAATCCATTAACGATATCTATACCTGGAGTGCCTTCAAACTTGGTAAGAGCTAGTGCACCAGGTTTAAGACAAGTTAAAGGTAGTAGCTATATGATAAGCCCAAAGGCTGGTGATGAGGTCACTATTAGTGTAACAGGTAAGTTGCCTGATGGGAAGCCAATAAAAACACCAAAGACATTTAGAGTAAAAGATATTCCTGCAGCGATGGGATCTGTAAGAGGCCAATATGGTACCGTAAGAATGCCGAAGTCTGGTTTGGTAAATACACCAATAGGTGCTGGGTTGCCAGATTTTTTATTCGACTTAGATTTACAGGTGACAAGCTTTAAAGTTAAAGTACCAGGTCAATTGGCAATTATTGTGAAAGGCACAAAGTTTACGGCATCAGCAAAAAAAGCGCTATCTAAAGCAAGAAGAGGAGATATTATTACGATTTACGATATAAAAGCTGTAATAAAAAATAACTCATATAAGCTGAAAAAAGTAATTCCAGTAAGTATAGAGTTAACAAACTAGAAAATAAACATAGTTATGATTAAAAATTGTGTAATAATATTTTTCGCTATTTTAACTACAGGTTTGGTAAATGCGCAAGCAAATTTATTAAACTCAAAATCTGTAGATCAGATAGGTGTAAAAAACGAACAACAACTAATTGCAGATAATGATGGTCCAATTCCTTACGGTTACATAGACGACAGAGATGTCTTGTGGTCGAAAGTTGTTTGGGAATTTATAGATTTGAATCAAAAAATAAATTTACCGTACTATTTCCCGATAGATACCACAAACTTGTCTTCAGACAGAAGGTCTTTGTTTCACACGTTGATAAGAGGAATAAAACAAGGTAAAATAAAGAATGCATATTCAGATTCTTTTTTTACTTCTAAATTAACGCAAGATGATATAAACCAGCGTTTAATAAACGTTCGTGAAGAAAACGGCTATATAGACACTTTTAGGATTCAAACAGAAGATGTGGCAGGATATATGGCAAAAGGGCTATGGTATTTTGACAAACGTCAAGGGGAATTAAAATATAGATTATTGGCTTTAGCTCCCATGGGAAAAGATGTGCAAACTATAGGTGTTCAAGAAATTGAAGACGAAGAGCTGTATGAATTATTTTGGATTTTCTTTCCATCTGCAAGAGATGTTTTACATGATGCTAAGGTTTTTAATCCTAAAAATTCATCACAACCAATTTCTTTTGATCACTTACTAAATGCCAGAAGATTTGGTTCTACTATTGTAAAAGAAGAAAACATATATGGTAATAGAGCTATTGAAGACTATGTTCGTGGCAATTCTTTATTCCAGTTATTAGAAGCAAATAAGATTAAGGAAAACATAAGAAACAGAGAAATGGATATGTGGAACTACTAATTCACTTTCAACATACATACAAAACGTTTACGAAAGTAAGCGTTTTTTTATTTGGTGCTGATTTGTATTTGAAATTTTATAAAGTGAAGTCGAAAGATAATCTCTTTTCATTTTTTCTATTTTAGAATTCATTTTTTTAGTAAATAAAAAAAAATATTTTAACAATAAGCAGGTTCTTTTTTAACTTGCATTTATTTAATTTATGAAAGTAGACTATATTATTGTTGGTTTAGGATTGGCTGGTTTAGCATTTGCAGAGGAATTAATGAATGCAAATAAAACATTTTTAGTTTTTGAAGACGCTTCTCAAACGTCGTCTTTAGTTGCCGGAGGTGTATACAATCCTGTAGTTTTAAGAAAATTTACAGCTGTTTGGAAAGCTGCGGAACAACTTGATTTAGCATTGTTATTTTATGAGAAATTAGAAGAAAAACTGAATCAAAAATTTGATGAAAAATTTGTGATTAAAAGAGCATTTAAATCCATTGAAGAGCAAAATAATTGGTTTATAGCCTCAGATAAGCCTTTGTTAAAGCCATTTTTAAATCCCAATATTGAAACTAAAAAGTTTGAGGGAGTGGTTGGTGATTGTGGATTTGGAATTGTGAACCAAACAGGAAGAATTGATACCCTGAAATTAGTAAACGCGTACCGAAAATTCCTAACGGATAACAACTTGATTCGTTTTGAGAAATTTGAACACTTAAAACTAAATTTATCTTCGGAAACTATTGTTTACAAAAATATAGAATGTACTAATGTTGTTTTTTGTGAAGGTTTTGGAGTTAAAGAAAATCCGTTTTTTAATGATTTACCATTAGCGGAAGCAAAAGGAGAATTAATAACCATTCACGCACCAGATTTAAATATTGATTTTTTATTAAAATCAACCTTGTTTTTAATTCCGTTAGGAAGTAACAAGTACAAAGTAGGTGCAACTTTTAACCATACAGATAAAACAACAGTTCCAACAGAAAAAGGAAAATTAGAACTTATTGAGAAATTAAAAAAAGTAATCGATGTTCCCTATAAAATTTTAGCTCAATCTGCGGGTATAAGACCAACTACAAATGACAGAAGACCGTTTATTGGTTTGCACAAAGAGCATTCAAAATTAGCTATTTTAAATGGTTTAGGTACACGTGGAGTAATGGTTGCACCAACGATGGCTCAAAACTTATTTAACCATATTGAAAAAGGAGAAGCTTTAGATGTAGAAATTGATATTAAAAGGTTTGATTAAACTCAAAAATAAAGCAGTTGCTTGAAAGTGTTTTCGAGTTGTTCTGGTGTATTAAAAGTGAACTAATTGGCAATCAGCGCTTAGTTTTTCTTATAACTCACAAACATATTTATCCAAATAATTCTAGATAAACGTAAATTTACAGGTGTTAAAACAAGTAAAGTAACAATAATTGTAGCAAAAGATTGCAATAATTCAGCTTTAAAAACGACAGAGGAAATTAAGAAAGTAAGCACAGAAATTGCCACTGTAATTCCGTAGTTTACATACATAGCACCATAATAGAAAGAGGGTTCCACCATATATCTTAAATTACATTTCGGGCAATTATCGTATAACTGTGTTACTTTTGATGGTTTAAAAGTGAACCTATATTTAAAAAAATTTCCATCGTGACAACTAGGGCATTTACCGTTTACAACACTGTATATTTTTGTGCCTTTTTTAAACATAATAACTCTATTTTTTTAAGTAGCTTTGCGGCTTACAAAATTACAAAAATTACATGTTAAACGTACATAATTTAACGGTTTCCTTTATGGGATCCGAATTGTTTTCAGGAATTACTTTTAAATTGAATAAAGGGGATAGAATTGGACTGATTGGAAAAAATGGGGCAGGAAAATCTACTTTATTAAAAGTACTTTCTAAAGATATAGAAAGCAGTGCTGGAACAATGGCTTTTGACAAAGATGTACAAATAGGTTTTTTAAGACAAGATATAGATTTTGTAGAAGGAAGAACTATTTTAGAAGAAGCATACCAAGCTTTTGAAGAAATTAAAGAAATAGAAGTTCAATTAGATGAAATTAATGAACAATTGGCTATTAGAACAGACTATGAAAGTGAGGCGTACAGTCAGTTAATTATAGATTTAACTGAGAAAACAGAACGTTATGAGCTTTTAGGAGGTTATAATTACCAAGGAGATACAGAGAAAATATTGCAAGGTTTAGGTTTTCAAAGAGAAGATTTTGACAAATTAACAGATACTTTTTCTGGAGGTTGGAGAATGCGTATTGAATTGGCAAAGTTACTACTTCAAAATAATGACATTTTACTATTAGATGAGCCAACAAATCACTTAGATATCGAATCTATTATTTGGTTAGAAAATTTCTTGAAAGGATATTCTGGTGCAATCGTTTTAGTTTCGCATGATAAAATGTTTTTAGATAATGTAACAAATAGAACTATAGAAATATCTTTAGGTCAGATTTACGATTATAAAAAACCATATTCAGAATTTTTACTGCTAAGAGGTGAAATCAAAGAAAAGCAGTTACAAGCTCAGAAGAATCAAGAGAAAGAAATAAAGCAAAAACAACACTTAATAAACAAGTTTAAGGCAAAAGCAAGTAAGGCTTCTATGGCGCAATCTTTAATGAAACAACTTGATAAAGTTGAGTTGATTGAGGTTGATCAAGACGATAATCAAGCCATGAACGTACGTTTTAATATTTCTAAAGAACCAGGTAAAATTATTGTAGAGGCAGAAAATCTTTGCAAAAGTTATGGTGATAAACATGTTTTAGAAGATGTAGATTTATTAATTGAGAGAAATAGTAAGATTGCTTTTGTTGGTCAAAATGGACAAGGAAAATCTACATTGGCTAAAATGATGGTGGGCGAAATTCCTTTTGAAGGACATTTAAAACTTGGTCACAATGTGGAAGTAGGCTATTTTGCTCAGAATCAATCTGAACATCTACCACCTGAAAAAACGGTGTTAGAAATTATGGAAGATGCTGCAACGGACGGTAATAGAGCAAGAGTGCGTGACATGTTAGGTTCTTTTTTGTTTGGTGGTGATGCTGCAGACAAAAAAGCAAAAGTACTTTCTGGAGGTGAGAGAAATCGATTGGCACTGTGTAAATTATTATTATCGCCCTTTAATGTGTTAATAATGGATGAGCCAACAAACCATTTAGATATCGCTTCTAAGAATGTGTTAAAAGAGGCTTTGCATAATTTTAATGGAACTTTAATTCTCGTCTCTCATGATAGAGATTTCTTACAAGGATTAACATCAACAGTGTACGGGTTTAAAGACAAAGAAATTAAAGAATATTTAGGAGATATTGATTATTTCTTAGAGCAACATAAAATTGAAAATCTTAGAGAGGCAGAAAAAAGAACTGTTGTAAAAGTAGCAAAAGAAACCTCTAAGAATGCTTCAAGCCAAGTATCTAGAGCGCAAGAAAAAGAGTTAAAAAAACTAAACAACAAACTTTCTAAAATAGAAACTGAAATTGCTGATTTAGAAAAAGAAATTACAAAAACAGATTTAGAATTGGCTAACAATTACGATGCTGTTTCTGCGAGACCAAATTTCTTTGAAAAATACAAAGTAAAAAAAGCAAGACTAGATACCTTAATGGGCGAGTGGGAAAATATTGAAGCTAAAATTTCTAACTTTTAATAGATAAGTGTAATAAAAATTAATAGTTTTATACTCTGGAATAACAAAGGTTCTAGGCCATAATAACAAATATTTTTTTTATAACTTTAAAGAAATTATTAAGAGATACTTGCGTTACTTAAATTATTTTACGATTTTAAAGTATTTAATAGTTAATGTTTTGCAGAATTTAAAAGTAATTTTTATTCAATAACCATTAGTAAATAACATTATTTTTTAAAGTTAAATTTTACTATTTTTTTAGAAATCTTTGACTTTTCTCTTATTTCTATAGTTCTTTTGTGAATATATAGGTTAATTTTGCGCCAACAAAACTTTAAGATTGAGTAACTCAAATAATTCTTTTTTCGATAGCAATTTTATTGCTATCAACCAGCAAATTCTTCTTCCTATTTTGGAAGAAAAAAAGGTTGAACTCTTTATTAAAAGAGAAGATTTAATTCACCCCTTTGTTTCAGGAAATAAATTCAGAAAATTAAAATACAACTTATTAGAGGCTAAAAAGCTAAAGAAAAAGGCACTTCTTACTTTTGGAGGCGCATACTCTAATCATGTTGTAGCAACAGCAGTGGCAGGTAAGTTGGCTGGTTTCAAAACTTTTGGAATTATAAGAGGAGATGAATTAACAAAAAACTTAAAACAAACATTAGAAGAAAATGCTACTTTAAGAGAAGCGCATGAAAACGGTATGAAGCTTCAGTTTGTTACTAGAGAGCAATACAGACAAAAATCATCATTTGGCTTTATAGAAAAGATGAAAAATAAATGGGGAGATTTTTACTTAATTCCTGAAGGTGGAACCAACTGTTTAGCCGTAGATGGCTGTGAAGAGATTCTAATAGATGAGGACTCAAAATTCGATTATATTTGTTCGGCTGTGGGAACAGGCGGAACAATCTCTGGATTAATTAATTCGTCAAAGAAGCATCAAAAAATCATAGGTTTTCCTGCTTTAAAAGGAAACTTTTTATCTGAAGAAATTAGAAAATTTATAAGTAGAAAGAAAAACTGGAGCTTACAAAAAGCGTATCATTTTGGTGGTTATGCAAAGCATACCGAAGAATTGATTGATTTTATCAATACTTTTAAAGAAGAAACAGGTGTTTTGTTAGATCCTGTGTATACGGGTAAAATGCTATTTGGAATTTTAGATTTAGTTAAAAAAGATACCTTTGCAGAAGGTAGTAAGATTTTGGCAGTTCATACTGGAGGAATTCAAGGAATAGCAGGATTTAATCAGAAACTAATTCAGAAAAATCAAGAAGTTATACATATATAATGAAGTTAAAAATTATTTTTAGTTGTCTGTTTTTATTAATACTATCTAGTTGTGGTGCCAAAAAAAAAGTGGTCAATACTAAAAACTCAGGAGTTGTAATTATAGAAACAGCTCCCATAGATTTACCTTCTGTAAATGAGGTTAAATTAATAAAAAAATTAACTAAAAAGAATTCTAGATTAAATAAACAAACGCTCTCCTATATTCGGAAATATGCATCAATTGCAGTAAAAGAAATGCACGAATATAAGATTCCGGCAAGTATTACTTTAGCGCAAGGTATTTTAGAATCTGGCAAGGGAAGAAGCGAATTGGCTTTAAAATCTAACAATCATTTTGGAATCAAATGTCACAGAGAGTGGACGGGAGAACGCGTGTATCACGATGATGATGAAAAAGGAGAATGTTTTAGAAAATATCAATATCCAGAAACTTCTTACAAGGATCATTCACTATTTTTAACCCAGAGAAGCCGTTATGCTTTCTTGTTCGATTACAACATTAGAAATTACAAGAAATGGGCTTACGGTTTGCGCAAAGCTGGGTATGCTACAGATAAAAAATACCCTTCTAAACTTTTAAAAATTATTAAAGAGTACCAACTTTATGAGTTTGATAAAATTAAAAAAGGGAAGTATACGAAGGGAATAAAAAGATTAAATAAAGACGCAAACTTCGATAAGTCGGTTGTCCTAAAAAAAGGAAATTTCTACCAAGTAAAAAAAGGAGATACTTTATATTCAATCTCTAAAAAGTATTCAATTTCTGTGGCCAATTTAAAAACCATTAATAATTTAAGAGACACTATTATTTCGATAGGTCAGAAATTATTGCTTAAAAAGTAAATTGCTTTAAATTATTAGTACAACCGTTTAGAATTTTCGGACTAAAACTTCTTTACTCTTGTATTTTACATAAAAGAAAATATGCCAATTATAAAACCAGTAAACGGAAAGCATCCACAAATACCAAAAGACTGTTATGTTGCAGAAAATGCCACAATTGTTGGCGATGTTTCTCTCGGTAAAGACTGCTCAATTTGGTTCAATGCAGTAATTCGGGGGGATGTTCATTATATAAAAATCGGTAATAAAGTCAATATTCAAGATGGTGCTGTTATACATGCAACCTATTTAAAATCGCCAACAATTATTGGGAATAACGTTTCTATTGGGCACAATGCAATTGTGCATGGATGCACAATTAAAGACAATGTTTTGATTGGTATGGGAAGTATTATTATGGACGATTGTGTGATAGAACCGAATTCTATTATTGCTGCTGGCGCTGTGGTTACTAAAAATACACACGTAGAAAGTGGTAGTATTTATGCAGGCGTTCCCGCTAAAAAAGTGAAAGATATTTCGCAAGAATTAATCTCTGGTGAAATAAATAGAATTGCCGATAATTATATAAAATATGCAGGTTGGTTTAAAGAATAAACTTTAATAGTTTTGGCGTTACACAAGGTCGGGCTTTTCACTATATCTTTTTTTTAAATACAGCATGCTAAAAATTGCGATACTCCAATTGGCAACGAAAAAAGGATGCCGTTTTAATCCTTAAGGCAAGTACAAATTCGTGCTGTTTATAAAACTTCGATGTCTTCATTGAAATTGGGTTTTACAAATAAACGAACTCAATTATTCAGTAGCTCTTTTCTTCCTTCTTCGTCTTTCTTTTTTTACTTTCATCATTCTTTTTTTGTGCATCTTTTCAAACTTTTCAAATTGGGTAGTATTCAAGATTTCTTTCATACTTTTTTTTATTGCAATTTGTTGCTCTAATAATTCGATTTTCCTTGCATATACCGCATCTGAAGTTGGTCTTTTCTTTCCTTCTTTAGCTTCTTTTCTTTTGGTATTAAAAACTTTCTTTTCTAATATTTTATCTAGAAGTAACGGTTTTATCTGAAGTTGTTGTTTCTCATTTAAATCCAATACTAAGGTCATTTTTTTTAGGGTTAATTCTGTTTGTTGCTTCACAGTAGGTTGCCATCTTTGATGATCTTTTTTTTTCTGTGCTATTGTAGTTAAGGTAAAAGCGAATACAAGTACAAAAATGAGTGCTAAATTTTTCATGTTATTGTTATTTATATTTCTTTGACTTTAAAAATACGAAAAGGTTTAAATTCGTGTTTTTAAAGACAACAATTTAATGTACTAAAAAAAGAACTGAGTTAGTTATTTTTTGCTTCCTTGAAAATTTCTTTCACTGCCAAAGCATATACCTTCGGATTTTGTGCTTTTTTAATTTTTTTATAGGTCTTCTGAGGGTTTGAAAAACTTTGAGAGAAATACTCCCAAAAGCCTAACATCTTCATTTTTATTGGGGTTGGTCCAGAAAGTGCGGCATCATATTCTTGATAAATTCGATCATGAAATTCATTAAATATGTCAAACCTATTTTTTGGATATACTGTAGTATCACTCTTAATCATACTTGGTAGAAAAGGATCGGCAATGAGGCCTCTTCCAATCATCCAATGATCTATGGAAGGAAATCTAGCTTGCAGCTTTTTAAAAGCATTTACAGAAGTAATATCACCGTTGTAGTACATTTTATGTTTGCTGTTATCTAAACATTTTTGAAAGGCTTCTAAATTAGTTCCACCTTTGTACAATTGCTTACCAATTCTTGCATGAATGGCGATGTTTTTTAGGGGATAGGTATCTAAAATCGGTAAAACACCCAGTATTTCTTCAGGGTTCTCATACCCCATTCTCATTTTCATAGAAACAAGAATGTCAGATTCATTGTGTACTTTATGAAGAATACTATTTATTTTTTCTGCATCGCTAATTAATCCAGAACCCATTCCTCGTTTTGTAACCATTGGATACGGGCAACCCAGATTCCAATTCAGTTCTTTATACCCTAATTCTTGTACATATTTAGAAACGAATAAAAACTCATCGACATCATTTGTAATAATTTGCGGAATTACTTCTAATTCGGTGTTATTTTCTAAAATAATATCTTTCTGATAGGAATTTTTAATCACCATTTTTCCATTTAGCCGAATGTATGGAGAATAAAACGTGTCTATTCCGCCAAAGAAATGGTTGAATGCGTTTCTAAATTTATAATCTGTAAAACCCTGTAAAGGAGAAGATAGTAATGTCTGGCTCATGAAAAATATCGTTGCGCAAATATAGCATAGTTTTAAAGCATTTGGGAAACAAATAAGAAGCAATTAAGTTTCAAATCGTATCGTTTTTAGAACTTGAATTAAGATTTTCTGGCCGTCTTTTGCTCACCGTTAATTTCGCTAGTAAAACGGATAATAGGGAAATAATAAGTCAAATAATTACAGGTATTTTTTTAAATAAAATAAGCTATTTTACTGCTTGTAGATGTGTCCAATATTCATTTTTGAAAGGGATTTGAATATCCGAAAAACCAGTATTGGTCATCCATTCTATTTGAACTTTATAATCTGTTGGCTTGTCAAAAGCTTCGTAATGCTCCATAAGCCAAGTCCATTTTTTGCCATCTGAAAAGTTGTTATTTACAAATTCTTTCCATTTTATGAGTAATATTTCATGATCAGGATTCGTTTTACTAATCATCAAATCAGTGTATGAAAATATCCCCCCTTTTTTTAAGGAAGTGTGTATGTTTTTAAATAGTGATTGCTTTTCAGTATCATCACAATGGTGAAGGCTAAAGCCGGCAACAACTAAATCATAATTTCTTTCTTCAAATAGAAAGTCTTTAAAGTAGGTGTTTACATAAACAACATTATAATCTTTAAATTGGCTGCGGCATAGATTTATCATTTCTGCAGAGGCATCTACAAGTGTAAATGTTGCATTTGGAAAATAGGGAATAAGTTGCGCAGTAACATTTCCATTACCACTGCCAAGATCAAGAATAGATGTTGGATTAAAATTATCAGGGAATTGGTTACAAAAACTTGAAATTAGTGACAAATAATGAGGTACACAGCCAATCATATCCTTGGTGTAGTTCTTCGAAAAATCGTTGAATTCTAATGCGATGGTGTTTGCTATTTTCATTATTCGTTTGATTTTGTATTTGAAATAATTGTATTGCTAATTTGTCATAATGAGTGCCTAAATAATTAATTCGTATTGCTTTAAGTATAGAAACTGTTCTCTTGCTAAGTTAATATTTATTAAATTTAGAAACAAAT
>JBNMOF010000020.1:0-20326 GCA_051277175.1 Polaribacter sp. | reverse complement strand
AGATGACGGAGTAGTTGCGTTAATGAAAGTTTCTAACGGGTTTAAAAATCAGTTATTACAGATTTCAGAGGATGCGATATTACCTGAAAACAGTTCTCAAATTCAAGAGCGTTTCATAAAGGCGATTGCTTATTTTGTAATAAAAGCGAAAGGTGATATTTTAAAACCTTTAAACACGATTTCATTTTCTACAGACAACAAATCTGTGCAAAAAGATTTTTCGAAACAATTAGATTCTTTGCAGGAAAAGTTATTAGAGAAACTATTTGTGCTTCAAAAATTGACAAATGGTTTTAAAGTTCAAGAATATTTAGAAGTTAGAGCGAAAGCTGTTTTACAAAAATCGGAACCTACTAAAAAGAAAAAAGTAGTCTCTAAACGGGATCCTATTTTATCGATAAAATTACGTGAGTTAAGAGATGAGATTTCAAAGGATTTAGGAATACCACACTTTCAGATTTTTACTCAAGAGACACTTTATGCAATGTGTGACGAATTGCCAAGAACAGAAAAGGAGTTGTTGAAAATTGTTGGCATGGGAAAAACGCGTGTTTCCAAATACGGTGAAGTTGTTCTAGAGGCCATTGATGGCTATTGTAATGAAAATGGAATTAATAAGTTGAATGAGCAAAAAAAAGAAGACAAAAAACCAACCAAGCAAATTTCTTATGAGTTGTTTAAATCAGGGCTTTCTATAAAAGATATTGCCAAAGAACGCAGTTTAACCTCAGGTACCATTGAGAATCATTTGGCCAATTATATTAACTCTGGCGATATTGATGTTTTAGAATTAATCGAACTAAAACGGTATAAAAAAATTCGAAATGAAATTGAGGCAGCTGGCGAGGTAAAAGGCTTAACTGCGCTTAAAGAAAAAGTAGATGTAAATATTACATATATGGAATTGAAAATGGTTTTAATGTCTATGGAAGCTTAGTTTTTTTATTCTTTCGAAATGGGTTGTTTAGGTGATTTAGGAATTTAAATAAGGTAGTAAGATTCGGCGTTGTTCATACTTCATTCTGTAAAAAAAATGGTATTATTTCAAATCTTTTAAAAGTAACTGCACAGATTTTACACCATTCCATTCGTTTTCATCTAAAGCATAGACAATATCAAACTCGTCTTTAACAAGTGCCATTTTATTGCCTAAATTAAAGCCAATACTATTGTATGTTTTTTGGTTATCACCCTGAAAAACATTTAGTTTTAAATGTGTTTTATCTGCACCTACTTGCTTTCCATAGCCATTATCCCGAACACATGTAGAGCTAAAAGTCGGTTTCATATTCATGGGGCCAAAAGGGGCCATCTGCTGAATAATTCTAAAAAATTTGGGAGTAATTTCAGACAAGTCTATCACCGCATCTATAGATATTTCTGGAGTTAATAATTCTATATCGATGGTACTTTTAACAACTTCTTCAAACTTATTTTTAAAGTTTTCATAGTTTTCTGGGGCGAGTGTTAAACCAGCCGCATACTTATGGCCGCCAAACTGCTCTATAAATTCGCTGCACGCTTCTAATGCATTGTACACATCAAATCCTTTTATAGAACGTGCCGAAGCAGCTAATTTATCACCACTTTTGGTAAATACTAAAGTAGGCCTGTAGTATTTTTCTATCAATCGAGAAGCAACAATACCAATAACACCTTTGTGCCAATCTTCTTGAAAAACTACAGATGTAAAACGCTCTTCTTCCTGATTGTCAATAAGTTGAATTAAAGCTTCATTTGTAATTTGTTTGTCGAGCTCTTTTCTATCTGCATTAAAAATTTCTATGGAAGCGGCAAAGTCAATCGCCGTTTCAAAATCCATTTCTGTTAACAGTTCTACTGCATAATTTCCGTGTTTTATTCTTCCTGCGGCATTAATTCTTGGTGCAATAATAAAAACAACATCAGTTATGGTAAGTACTGTCTTTTTTGTTTGGTGAATAATGGCTTTAATTCCGTTTCTAGGACTTTGATTGATTACTTGCAAACCAAAATATGCTAAAATCCTATTTTCCCCGTTCATAGGTACAATATCTGCAGCTATTGCGGTAGCCACTAAATCTAAATAAGGTACAAAATGGTTGATGGTTTGGTTTCTAGAAACGCCCAATGCTTGTATGAGTTTAAAGCCAACACCGCAACCGCATAACTCATCAAAAGGGTAGGTACAATCGGATCTTTTTGCATTTAAGACAGCCACTGCTTTTGGAATTTCGGGGCCAGGTTTGTGGTGGTCACAAATAATAAAATCGATATTTTTTTCTGTTGCATAGGTTACTTTTTCAAGAGCTTTAATACCACAATCTAAGGCAATGATTAATGAAAAATCATTGTCTTGGGCAAAATCAATTCCCATATAAGAAATACCATAGCCCTCTGCATATCTGTCTGGGATGTAGGTTGCAATATTTGGGTATATCGTTTTTAAATAGGAGGCAACTAAAGAGACAGCGGTTGTGCCATCCACATCATAATCGCCATACACTAAAATATTTTCATTGTTTGCAATTGCAGCTTCAATTCTTGCAACTGCAAAGTCCATATCTTTCATTAAAAAAGGGTCGTGGATGTCTTCTAAGCTCGGGCGAAAATAATTTTTAGCTTCCTCATATGTTTCAATATTTCTTTGGCATAATATCTCTGCAATCGTTAAATCAACTTGCAAATCTTTGGCTAATTTTGCAGCTGTTTCTTTATCTGATGCTTTTTTTAAAGTCCATCTCATAGCTTTTTTTTGACTGCATTTTAGGTTTCGTGCAGGTAGATTTCAGTTTCTACTTCTGCAAATTGGCGAAACATTTCCATGACACCGCAGTATTTTGTAACCGATAAATTAACTGCTTTTTGTATTTTTTCTGGTTGTAAATTAGGATCTGTAAAATGATAATCAACTTTTACTTTGTTATAAAACTGTGGATCTTCATCTGTCAATTCTGCAGTCACTTCAATTTTAAAATCTGCAACTTCTGCACGCATTTTTTCTAACATAGCAACGACATCTAAACCAGAACAACCTGCCAAAGAAGAGAGCATTAAAGCTTTTGGAGCAAAACCAACCGTATCTCCATTGTCTAGAGATTTATTAAAAGTTGTTAATTTGTGACCACTTGGATTGTCACTTTCAAAATGTGATTTTCCTGTCCAAACGGTTGTAACTATATTTTTTGCCATAAATTCTATTTTTAAAAAAATGAAGTATTAAAGTGTGTACTCTTACAAAAATAAGAAAACCATTATTAGTTCATGATTAAATTATGGATAAAGACTAAATATAAGAGCTGCTGTTTCTTAATTTGAAAAATCCTTTATAAAATTTCACCTTTTTATTTGACACAAATAAAGGATAGCGTGGATTTTTACAATTTTAAAGGTTCTTTTTAGATCAATTATGGAGATGGCGTAATTATTGATAATAAGAAAGCAAACACTGAATTAAAATATCTAAATCTTCTTTCGTGTGATTTGCGTTCAAAACAATTCTATTCATTTTTTTTGTTGATGTAGGATACCTAAAACTGGTAATAAGTATTTTTTTATTTGCTAAAAAGTCAGCGATATCCTCATCGTCAAGAAAGAAAACAGGATACTTTTCAGAAATGGTTATCTTCTTTATTTTGTGAAGATGTGTATAAACATACCTGCAAATTTCTTGTAGTTTCTTACGTTGACTTTTATAAAGTTCTTGCGCATTTAAAAAGCTTTCTAAAAAAGCAGGATTCATGGGTGCACTCCCTATAAAAAGTGGATTTTTTTTCACCAAATCAATGAAGCTCTTTTTTCCTGAAATAATGCCACCGTTAAGAGCAAATGCTTTTCCTAAAGAGGAAACACGAATAATTTCTATAGGATTCGCAATTTTAATTCCGGATGCAATTCCGTTTCCAATTTCACCCAATACACCCAAACTATGAGATTCATCCACCAAAAGAAATACTTTTTTTTCAGATGCAATTGTTTGCAAAAAATCAAAATTATAAGGCTTGGTTTCTAAAGCAGCAATTGCATCAACAACAATACAAATTGTTTGTTTTTCAGTATTTAAAAGTAGCGGATTTACGTTGTTTTCTTCAAAAACTGGAAGCGCATTTTTAGGTAAAATTGCAGGATGTGTTTTTGGCATATAAAAGAACGAAGCGCCCATTTTTTCCAAAGAAGAAAGCGTTAGTAAGCCAGCAATAGTTCCCGACGAAACCGTAAGACAAGCTTCTGATGCAAAGAAATTCGCTAAGAACGCTTCGGCTTTATCGTAAACATTTAATTTTATATTTGCATTTCTAGAACTGCCATAACAACTGCCCCATTTTTTTATATTCTCAAAAATTATTTCATGAAATTCGGGCAATGCAGCCATTCCCAAATAAGAAGTTCCACTAAAGTGTAAATGTGTTATTCCGTTTACAGAAAGAGTTCTATTGGGTGCTTTTTTTAGCCTCATAACTACAGTAATAAAGTACCAGTCCCATTGCTATCGGGATAGGTGATGATACCATTTTTTATGGTAACTCCAGTAGCAATATCTGTTTTTAATAGCAAGCTTCCATCCATATCAACGTAATCTAAGAGTGGCAGTAAATGCGCAATTGCAGAAATACCAATAGAAGATTCTGTCATGCAACCTACCATTGTTTTTAAGCCCAGTTCTTTTGCTTTTTCTAACATTCTTTTACCGGGAGTTAGACCACCACATTTTGTTAATTTTACGTTGATGCCGTGAAATAAGCCAGCACATTTTTCAACATCACTTTCTATGATACAACTTTCATCAGCAATGATTGGTAAGGCAGAAGCATCGAATAGTTTTTTAGCACCTTGAAGATCATCTGCTTTTAATGGCTGTTCTAAAAATTCTACACCAAGTTCTTTCAGTTTAAAAGAGTTTTCTATGGCCTCGTTTACAGACCAACCGCAATTGGCATCAATTCTAAAAATAGCATTGGAGTGTTTTCTCAATTCTGTTACTATTTTTATATCGTCTTTAGTTCCTAATTTTATTTTATAAATTGGCCAAGGCAGTGCTTTCATTTTAGAGACCATTTTAGCGATCGTGTCAATGCCAATCGTATAATTTGTCATTGGATTCTTATCAATATTCAAACCCCAAACTTCATATAATTTTTTGCCTTTTTTACGTGCCTGTAAATCATTAAAAGCCATGTCTAAAGAACACAATGCAAACATATTATCTTTAAAAATTGGTTGTAATTTTTTCCAGAAAGTTGCCGGATTTTCTTCTGAATAAGAGGCAATTAATGGGGCATTATCCTGAAGTATTTTCATCATATTCTCAATCGTAATATTGTAATATGGATTTGAAGTTGCTTCACCAAAACCGCTAAAATCACCATCAATTAATTCGACAACTAAGGAAGATTGAAAATCATGCGATTCTCTTGAAATTGTGAAGGTATCTTTGAGCTCTAGATTGCAAGAATGCAGTTTTATCTCCATATTAAATGTTATATTTAGGCTAAAGTTAAAAATAACAATTAAATAAACAAAATAAATTTGGCACTAGTAACTCCACTCTCAGCAGAACACAGTTTAGAAACTAAACAATTGGCAGAATTTTTTAATGAAACCTTAGGTTTTTGCCCAAATTCGGTTTTAACAATGCAGCACAGACCTGCTATTTCTAAAGCTTTTATCAATTTAAATAAGGCGGTAATGGCAAATGAAGGACGCGTCACATCTGCTTTAAAAAGAATGATTGCTTGGGTTTCTAGCAATGCAACAGGTTGTAGATATTGTCAAGCACATGCCATTAGGGCCGCAGAGCGCTATGGTGCAGAAAAAGAGCAATTAGATAATATTTGGGAATACAAAACACACCCTGCTTTTTCAGCTGCAGAAAGAGCCGCTTTAGATTTTTCTTTGGCAGCTTCTGTAGTTCCAAATGCTGTGGATGCGATTACTAAAGAAGCGCTTTATACATATTGGGATGAAGGCGAAATTGTAGAAATGTTGGGTGTAATTTCTCTTTTTGGATATTTAAATAGATGGAATGATTCTATGGGAACCACTTTAGAAGCAGCTGCAATTGATAGTGGTAACCAGTTTTTAGGAAAACATGGTTTTGAAGTTGGAAAACATGATGGTTCTAAGTATTAAAAGTTGTAAAAGCATAAAAAACCTCTCTTAAAAGAGAGGTTTTTGTTTTATAGATATTGTATTTCTAAAGATTAGTTCTTTATAAACTTGCGGGTTGTTTCTTTTTGTTGGTCCCTAATTTTTACAATATAAACACCAGTTTGTAATCCTTCCAAATCTACTTCACTTGAGGTTGTTTCAGAGAACACTAATTTCCCTAATACATTGTAGATTGAAACTTTTGAAGGCTTTGACAATCCTAGAATAAATAGTTTGTCTTTTGCTGGATTTGGATACACAGCAATAGCGAGTAGATTTTGGTCATCTACACCAGCAGTTGCACAATCTAAACTATCATCTGTAAATGTCCAATTATAAGTATCTATTAAATTTTGTCTGGCGTCTGCTCCATCGCAGTATGCAACACCAGCTGCACCAAATGGTACCCCTTGCTGAACGGTTTGTTGAGACCACCCATTTAAAAGCGCATCATAATTAGTTTTAGAGAGTCCAGAATTATCAAACATATTGCTCATATTAGTAACAGAACTCAGATCCCAAGAGCTAATATCTTGGTTAAAAGAAACATGTCTTTAAAAGACACGTTGCTTTTAGCTAGTAAAATATTAGCTAAAAGCAAGGTCTTAAGTAACAACAGACGCTTCTTTAATTGTGTAGCTTACATTTAAAAAGGATTACCACCCGTTCCTGGGGGAGGTGATGCTGCCTGTGCTTTTTGAGGGCTTAATATAATAAACGTACCTAATGCGGTTAACGCTGCATATCTACCCATTTTTTTTACAGCATCTTTACGCGTAATATTTGTTTTATTTGTGAGGTCTTTCATTTTAATACGTTTTATTACTTAATAATTACTTTTTGAGTTTTTAAGAGCTGGTTATTCTCCAATTTTACTACATACACACCATCACTAATACTACGAACATCTATGGTATTAGATGTGCGTGATGCATCTAGGTTTTGACGGCTTACTAAAAGCCCTTTCATATCATATACAGAGGCACTAGTAGCACCTTGTAAGGGACCTTTTATTACAATTTGTTTTAATGAGTTTGCGGTGTATATCTGCAAATAATCTTTGGCTGTTAAATCTGTAGATAAAGATTTTTCTGTAATATTTAAATAGAAACGTCCTGTGCCTTCTAAATTGCTTTCTGGAGTTACTATATAATTTGAATTAGTTAATAATGTTGTTGTATTGTATAAAGTATCTTCAAGATAAACAGCTACGCCTGCTGGCAAATTAGACGCACTAATACCAAAGGTTAAGGGTACACCTGCCTTGGCGTTTACGCCAATAGGAATGGTAATATTAGAGACATCGGTGGTGGCTAAAGCTTGTAAAGCCATTGGTAAACCGGTATTCTCTTCAACCAAATGAGAGTACAAAGCAAAGTCTGGAGCAGACCCTCCCATGATTACCGCATCATAACCTGCATCTAATGCTTTACCAGCATTGTCATTAAAATAAAATGCTGTTTTATAATTAGTATCGGTTGTACTGGCCTTCAGTTTTAAAAACAGTAGTGTGTTGTCAGCACGCCCTGATATAAAATCGTCACTATTACCTGTTCTTCTCATAGAAGGTGCAAATACTAAGTCATGCGCTGCAACATCATTGGCATCTGCGGCAACAAAAAATCCTTGTCCTGGGGCTAATAAACGAGACCCAACATTCGCTAATGTAATAATATCCCAACCATCAGTACCATCACCATCATAGCCGTAAATACCAGAAGCGTTTTCTAATAGCGATAAATTTGTAACACCTGTTGCAACTTCATAATTTAAAAAATCAGATGCACTTACATAAGATGGGTAAGGATTCCCTATAAGGTTCCAATCTGCAAAATTAGGGCCAGCATCTACTATATTAACAGTTACATTTCCTGTTTGTACTTCTCCTGTAAAGGTAACCGTAGCACCATCATTTGTTGCAACACGATAGCCAGTACCTGCTGTAATACTACTACCACTATTAATGGCAGTGTCATAATTTGTATAACTTCCTGTAGTCTTATCAAAAGGTGCAAAGGCGCGTAGGCTAGCAGAGGCTAAAAGATTAGTGTTAGCTGCTGCAAAACTGCCAAAGGTTTCTCTTGTTAAAGGCGCACTAACAAGATCGTTATCATTATTAGTGGCATCATTGGTATATGAATTCACAAAGCGTTTGTAGTGCACCGTACCGTCTATAGTACCATTTAGTAGTAAACTTGAATAACTTGTAGAAGTAGATTCTAAAGTAATAGAACCAGAAGACGTTATGGTTACTCCTGCAGCTACTGTTAAAGAGGCTCCTGGTGCCACTGTTAAAGTATTAAAATTGGTGTTGCTTACTAAGGTAACATCGCCTGCTGCTATAATAATGTTATCACATAATACTGCAATACCTGTGGGGTCGCCTGATGGCGACCAACCGTTGTTATAAGTATAGGTGGTAGGGGTATAGATTTGATCCCCAGTAATTGTCCAATTATAAGTAGCTATTAAACGTTGTCTAGCATCTTCTCCTACACAATAGGTTAAACCAGCTGCACCAAGTGTTACATCTTGCTGAACGGTTTGTGTAGACCATCCATTTAAAAGCGCATCGTAATTAGTTTTAGAGAGGCCAGAGTCATCAAACATATTGTTCATATATTCAACACTATTCACATTCCAAGAGCTAATGTCTTGGTTAAATGCCAATGCTCCATCAAACATCTCGCCCATATCATAAACACTACTTACATCCCAATTTGAAATATTTTGGTTAAATGCCGATGCTCCAGAAAACATACCCCACATATAAATAACATTACTCACATTCCAAGAACCAATATTCTTATTAAATGCCGATGCTTGATAAAACATATTGTCCATATCATTAACACTACCCACATTCCAAGAACCAATATTCTGATTAAATGCGACTGCTCCATAAAACATACCCCACATCTCAATAACACTACTCACATTCCAAGAACCAATATTTTTGTTAAATGATGTTGCTCCATCAAACATAAAGTACATAGTAGTAACACTACTCACATCCCAAGCACCAATATTTCCATTGAAATCGGTTTTACCGGCAAAAGCATTTTTCATACGAGTAACACTACTTACATCCCAATCTGGCATTACTCCGTGTTCACTATCGCTACACATTCCATCTACTGGATTTGTAGATAAACAAGTATTTATAGCTTCTTGAAAGTTAGCATTAACTAATAAAGAAGCAGTTGTACAATCTTTAACATCATCTGAAATAATCCAATTATAATCAGTTATCAATTTTTGTCTTGCATTTTCTCCATTACAGTATTCAAGACCACTTGCACCAAATATTACATTTTGCTGAACGGTTTGTTGAGACCATCCAAATAGTATATTATCGTAATTGTCAGTTGATAAATTAGAATTATCAAACATATCCTCCATATAAGTAACAGAACTCACATCCCAAGAGCTAATATCTTGGTTAAATGTCAATGCTCCATCAAACATCTCGCCCATATCATTAACACTACTTACATCCCAATTTGAAATATTTTGGTTAAATGCCGACGCTCCAGAAAACATACCCCACATATAAATAACATTACTCACATTCCAAGAACTAATATCTTGGTTAAATGCCGATGCTTGATCAAACATATTGTCCATATCATTAACACTACCCACATTCCAAGAACCAATATTCTGATTAAATGCGACTGCTCCAGAAAACATACCCCACATCTCAATAACACTACTCACATTCCAAGAACCAATATTTTTGTTAAATGATGTTGCTCCAGCAAACATATAATACATAGTAGTAACAGAACTCACATCCCAAGCACCAATATTTCCATTGAAATCGGTTTTACCGGCAAAAGCATTTTTCATACGAGTAACACTACTTACATCCCAATTTGGCATTGCACCGTATTCACTAGCGCTACACATTCCATCTACTGGGTTTGTAGATAAACAGGTATTTATAGCTGTTTGAAAATTAGCATTTGTAAGTTGCGTACATCCGTTTTCATCACCAGTAATTGTCCAGCCATAATTATCTATTAAACGTTGTCTAGCATCTTCTCCACCACAATAGGTTAAACCAGCTGCACCAAGTGGTACATTTTGCTGAAGGGTTTGTGTAGACCACCCATTTAAAAGGGCATCATAATTAGTTGTTGAGAGTCCAGAGTCATCAAACATAGCAAACATATTAGTAACACTACTCACATCCCAAGAGCTAATATCTTGATTAAATGCCAATGCTTTATAAAACATAGCAAGCATATCAGTAACACTACTCACATTCCAAGAACTAATATCTTGGTTAAATGCCAATGCGCTATCAAACATAGCGAACACAGAGGTAACACTACTGACATCCCAAGAACCAATGTTTTGATTAAATGTCGATGCCACTGCAAAAATACCAGACATATTAGTAACACTACTCACATCCCAAGAACCAATATCTTGGTTAAATGAGGTTGCTTGATAAAACATACCAGACATATTAGTAACACTACCCACATCCCAATTTGAAATATCTTGGTTAAATGAGGTTGCTTGATTAAACATACCAGACATATTAGTAACACTACTCAAATTCCAAGAACTAATATCTCCATTGAAATCTGATTTATCTTGAAAAGCTTCTTGCATATTAGTTACAGTACTTACATCCCAATCTCGCATTGGACCGTATTCACTAGCCCTACACATTCCATCTACTGGATTTGTAGATAAACACGTATTTATAGCTTGCTGGAAGTTATTATCGTCTATGGCTGTTGTTTGTGCTTTTATTAAAAGGCACGAGAATAATAGTAAAATTAGAATGGGGGTTTTCATAATTTAATTTTTGGGTGTAAATGTAGTTTATTTTAATACTTTAACTTATTCTAAAGGGAGTTTCTTTGTTTACTTGTGAAGCTTTAGTACACCGCCTCATTAAGGTACTTAATATTGGAGAAACGTGTTGGTGTAAAATTGTAAATACCCTCAATTACTTGCATAGTATCTGCAAATGTAATTGTGGTTGGAGTTGCTTTTAGTTTTGTTTTGAATTGTTAGATTGTCATAGGAGTCAATTTAATTTACTTCTTCCCCCCAACAACAATAACAATTTCTCCTTTTGGTGGTTTGTTGGTATAATGTGCTAAAACTTCCGTTGCCGTTCCTCTAATTGTTTCTTCAAACATTTTTGTGAGTTCTCTTGAAACAGAAACGGGTCTGTCTGCGCCAAAATACTCGACAAAATGCCCTAAGGTTTTTATTAATTTGTGCGGAGATTCATAAAAAATAATTGTTCTTGTTTCTTCAGCTAATAACAATAAACGGGTTTGTCTTCCTTTTTTTACGGGTAAAAAACCTTCAAAAATAAACTTGTCGTTTGGCAAGCCAGAATTTACCAAAGCAGGCACAAATGCAGTTGCACCAGGTAAACAATCTACTTCAATATTATTTTCTACACAGGCTCTACTCAATAAAAAACCAGGATCTGAAATTGCAGGTGTTCCAGCATCAGAAATTAAGGCGCAGGTTTCTCCGTTTCTTATTCTATTCAAAACTCCTTGGATTGATTTGTGCTCGTTGTGCATGTGATGACTGTGCATTTGCGTAGAAATCTCATAATATTTTAAGAGTTTTCCACTTGTACGCGTGTCTTCTGCTAAAATAAAATCGACTTCTTTTAGAATCCGAATGGCTCTAAAAGTCATGTCTTCTAAATTACCAATAGGTGTAGGAACAATATATAATTTACTCATTTTTAATCTTGGATTATTTAAATGTTCTCGATACAATTTTCTTTCATTCCTCAAGAAAATCACTCGAACTGACAGTGCGTTATTACCTTTGCGTTTAATTATTTATGCAATGTCACTTCGAGTGATTTCGCTTTTGGGCGGAATTGTATCGAGAAGTTTTTTAAATGAATTACTTAAATTTCTTCTTTGCTAAATTAGGGAGTTTTTCATATTCATCATTAATTAAAGCTTCCTTTTTAGCTTTAGACCATTTTTTTATTTGTTTTTCTGTATCAATTGCAAATGCTGCTTCGGTAAACTCTGCGTAAAAAACCAATTCTAAAGGTCTTCTTTTATAAGTGTAACTTTCTATGTGTTTTCCTTCTTGATGTTCAAAAAATCTTTTTTCAAGATTAGAAGTAAAACCTGTATAATAGGTTTTATCAGAACATTTTAAAATATAAACAGAATAGATCTTCATGATTTTTGATAAATGTTCTCGATACAATTTCCTTTCATTCTTCAAGAAAATCACTCGAACTGACAGTGCGTTATTACCTTTGCGTTTAATTATTTATGCAATGTCACTTCGAGTGATTTCGCTTTTGAGCGGAATTGTATCGAGAAGTTTTTATTAATTTTATACTATTATTACTGTTCAAAAATGTTCTCGATACAATTTTCTTTCATTCTTCAAGAAAATCACTCGAACTGACAACACGTTCTTACTGTTGTGTCTGAACTACTCACGAACTGACAGCGCGTTCTTACTGTTGTGTCTAAATTACCAATAGGTGTAGGAACAATATATAATTTACTCATAATTTTTTAGATACTTTCGTAAGTTTCAACAGTAATATCTGCAACAATATTTCCGGTGTGTTTGATGCTTAAAGGCTCAAATAATAAAAGATGAACTTCTTCTGTTGCAATTGGTTTGTGCTCTATGCCTTTCGGAACAATATAGAATTCTCCCTCATTTAAAGTGATTGTTTTGTCTCTTAGCTCAATATCTAAGCTGCCTTTCATCACCATAAATAATTCATCTTCATGGTCGTGTTTATGAAATAGAAATTCACCTTTTAATTTTGCCAATAAGACTTGTTGGCCATTTAACTCTCCAATTTTTTTTGGAGACCAAAGATCTGAAAACAGCTTGAATTTCTCCTGAATATTAATTACACCCATAGCGCAAATTTACAAAGAATTGGACGGATTTTGCGTTACCGATTGCAGCAATTATATACCCGTCATTTTTGTTTAAAAAAAGCGAGTGCGAAAAGCGGGGCATTTCTCTTTAGAAATGAACGCCCAAAAAAGGTTTTTTCTAACGAAATTGTTTAATTTTGCATCTCATTAAAAGAAAAGAAATGTATAGAAGTCATTCTTGTGGCGAGTTAAGAGCATCGCACATAAATACAGAGGTAACCTTAGCAGGTTGGGTTCAAAAGTCCCGTGATAAAGGGTTTATGGTTTGGGTCGATTTACGAGACAGATACGGAATTACGCAGTTAATTTTTGACGAAGCCCGCACGCCAAAAGAAATGATGGAAAAAGCAAAATCTTTAGGAAGAGAATTTGTGATACAAATTACAGGAACTGTAATCGAGAGAGAATCTAAGAATTCTAAAATGCAAACTGGAGATGTTGAGGTGTTGGTTTCTAAATTAGAAATTTTAAATGCATCGATTACCCCGCCTTTTACGATTGAAGATAAAACAGACGGTGGTGAAGATATTAGAATGAAATACAGATATCTTGACATTAGAAGAAACCCTGTAAAAGAGAGTTTAATTTTCCGTCACAAAGTATCGATGGAAGTTCGTAAATACTTGTCTGATCAAGAATTTATAGAAGTTGAAACGCCGTATTTAATAAAATCTACACCAGAAGGTGCTCGAGATTTTGTGGTTCCTTCAAGAATGAATGAAGGACAATTTTATGCCTTACCACAATCGCCACAAACATTCAAACAATTATTGATGGTTGGTGGAATGGATAAATATTTTCAGATTGTAAAATGCTTTAGAGATGAAGATTTACGTGCAGACAGACAGCCAGAATTTACACAAATTGATTGTGAAATGGCATTTGTGGAGCAAGAAGATATCTTAAATATTTTTGAAGGATTAACACGTCACCTATTAAAAGAAGTGAATAATGTTGAAGTGGCAGAATTCCCAAGAATGCTGTATGATGATGCGATGCGATTGTATGGAAATGACAAACCAGACATCCGTTTTGGAATGGAATTTGGCGAGTTAAATGCAGTAACACAACACAAAGATTTTGGTGTTTTTAATAGCGCAGAATTGGTGGTTGGTTTTGCCGTTCCTGGAGGAAATGCATACACAAGGAAAGAAATAGATGCAATTATAAAATGGGTAAAGCGCCCGCAAGTGGGCGCTTTAGGAATGATTTATTGTCGTGTAAATGAAGATGGATCTTTTAAATCTTCTGTAGATAAGTTTTACGATGCGGAAGATTTTGCCAAATGGGCAGAGGTTACCGGCGCAAAAACAGGTGATTTAATTTGTATGTTGTCTGGAGATACCAATAAAGTAAGAGCACAATTGTCTGCTTTAAGGATGGAATTGGCAACGCGTTTAGGTTTGCGCGATCCAAAAGTATTTGCACCACTTTGGGTAATTGATTTCCCATTATTAGAATTAGATGAAGAAACTGGGCATTATCACGCAATGCATCACCCTTTTACTTCTCCTAAACCAGGACAAATGGAACTGTTAGATACAGATCCAGGAGCAGTAAAAGCAAATGCATACGATTTGGTTTTAAACGGAAATGAAATTGGTGGAGGTTCTATTCGTATTCATGACAAACAAATGCAAGCAACCATGTTGCGTCATTTAGGTTTTTCTGATGCCGATGCCAAAGCGCAATTCGGTTTTTTAATGGATGCTTTTGAATATGGTGCGCCACCGCATGGAGGTTTGGCTTTTGGTTTGGACAGATTGGTTGCTATTTTAGGTGGTCAAGAAACCATCCGAGATTTTATTGCTTTTCCGAAGAATAATTCTGGTCGTGATGTGATGATTGATGCGCCTGCGTTTATAGATGATACACAATTGAAAGAATTGAGTTTGAAATTAGACATTCAAGAATAAAACAGCATTGTGAAGAATTTTCCCATTAAAAGTAGGAATAGGAAGTATCCTCTTTATAAATATGTAGACCTCAAAAGTTTATAAAACTTGTGAGGTCTTTTTTTCTTAATTTTTTTGGTACTTTTAAGCTATGAAAAATCGGATTTTATTTTTTTTGTTATTAATTTCAATGAGTTCTTTTTCTCAAGAGATTTCAGGTGATGAATTGTTAGAAAAAGCAATTCAGTTTCACGATCCAAATGGAAATTGGGAAACGTTTGAAGGTTCATTTTTAGTGCGGATGGAAACACCAAGCAGTGCACCAAGAGAAAGTAACATTCAGATTAATATATCCAAAGAATATTTTTCTGTAAAAGCAATTAGAGATACTATTATCACAGTATACACGATGCGTAAAGGAGTTTGTACTGCTGCAATTAACGGCGACGATAATCCGTCTGAAGTATTAAAAAAGAAGTACAGCTTAAATTGTGAACGCGCAAAAATGTATAAAAATTATTATACATATTTGTATGGTTTGCCAATGAAATTAAAGGATGAAGGAACAATTATCGATCAAAAAGTAGCGAAAAAAGTATTTAAAGGAAAAGAATATTTAGTTTTAAAGGCTACTTATAAACAGGAAGTAGGCAAAGATACTTGGTATTTTTATTTTGATCCAAAAACATATGCTATGGAGGTATATCAGTTTTTTAAAGTCGCAAAAGATAGTGGAGAATATATTTTATTATCAGGTTTAGAAACTATTAATGGAATCAAAATGCCAAAAGATAGAGCTTGGTATTATAACAAAAATGGTGGTTATTTAGGGACTGATATTTTGACTTCAAAAAATGATTAAAACGTCAATTCGATTTTTAGAATCTTCGAGATAGACAAACTAAAAATCAATTGAGAATTAATAAAACAAGTACTAATAATTAATTAAAAAATAACAATATCTGTCTGAGCTTGTCGAAGACTATTGTTTATAGCGAATGCCAACAGCAAAAAAAATATACAAAAAAATATATACTTGGAGATATAAATACCTCTCTCAACGCCAGTTTATTTATATCTTAAGTATCCTAGTCGGTTTTTTATCTGGAGTTGCTGCGCTTATTTTAAAAAATTTAACACATTTTTTTCAGCATCTTTTAGAAGGAAATTTAGTACGTTATTACCACAATGCTTTTTATTTTGTATTTCCAATTATTGGACTTGCAGTGGTTTATTTTGTTATAAAATTTATCTTAAAAGAGAAGGTAGATCACGGTATTCCATCAACGCTTTTTGCAATTTCTAAACGGAAAGGAATTATAAAACGAAAAAAAATGTTTGCCTCTATTTTAACGGCTCCATTAACAGTTGGTTTTGGTGGTTCTGTTGGTTTAGAAGGACCCACAGTAGCCACAGGTGCTGCAATAAGTTCTAATCTTGCGCGCTTATTTCATTTAAATCAAACCACTAGAAGTTTATTAATTGGTTGTGCCGCAGCAGGTGCTTTGTCATCAATATTTAAAGCACCCATTGCTGCCATAATATTCGCAATTGAAGTATTTAGTTTAGACTTAACAATTGCTTCTATGCTGCCCTTACTTTTAGCTTCGTTGTCTGCAATTATTACTTCGCATTTTTTCTTTGGCTCAGATGTTTTACTTCCTTTTAAAACAGAAGGAATTTTTTCTATAAATGACGTTCCATTTTATATTATTTTAGGAATAGTTACGGGTTTAACTTCGATCTATTTCACTGAAGTGTACGATAGAATTCAGAAGTTATTCGACAAAATAGATTCTCCAATAAAGCGCTTATTAATTGGTGGAACCGGTTTAGGAGTTTTGGTGTATTTTATCCCGCCGCTGTATGGTGAAGGTTTTGAGGTAATTAATAATTTAATTGCCGGAAACCCGGAAGAGGCTCTAAAAAATAATTTTATGCATTTAGATTTAACCAATGTTTGGGTTGTTATTTTACTCTTAATTGGTTTGGTTTTTTTTAAAATTATAGCAAGTGCATTAACATTTGGTGCGGGAGGTGTCGGAGGTATTTTTGCGCCAACCCTCTTTATGGGAAGTATTTTGGGAAATTGTGTTGCAAAAATAATTAATGTCACAGGTTTTTCTTCTGTTTCAGAAAGTAATTTCACTTTAGTGGGTATGGCAGGTTTAATGGCTGGTGTTTTGCATGCACCCTTAACCGCAATATTTTTAATTGCTGAAGTTACTGGAGGTTATGAGCTTTTTATACCCTTGATGATTACATCTGCAATTTCTTATTCTATTGCAAAATATGTGCATCCGTATTCTGTATATGCAATGGAACTTGGTAGAAAAGGAGAATTAATTACGCACGACAAAGACCACGCAGTTTTAACTTTAATGGATATTAATAAGGTAATTGAAAGTAACTTTATTTCAATTTACCCGAATATGAATTTAGGAAAAATGGTAAAGAAAGCGGTTGTAAAGTCGAATCGGAATATTTTCCCTGTTGTAGATAAAGAAAGTAATAAATTATTAGGAATTATTTTGTTAGATGATATTCGGCCCATCATGTTTGATCAAACATTGTATGAAACTACATTTGCGCGAGAAGTAATGCACAAACCACCAGAAACTATTGAAGTTGGTAAAGATAGAATGACCGATATTATGAAGAAATTTCAGAAAAGTGGCGCATGGAATTTACCAGTTATAGAAAATAAGAAATACATTGGTTTTGTCTCTAAGTCTAAGTTATTAACTGCTTATAGAAATAAGTTAATTGAAGTTACCAGCTAAAGAAAATAAATTGAAAATGAGAATAAATAACTTTACTCAAAATATGCTTAAGAAATCTAATGCTGAGTTAGAACATATTTTGGAAGCGAAAGATATCTATACAGACGAAGCAATACAAGCTGTAATTTGGGAATTAGAAAACCGTAATTTAATTGAAAAAGATACTATTAAACTAGCAATAATTCCGCTAGAAAACGAGATTTTAGGGCAAGAAAAACAACGCGACACAGAGAATACTAATGAAAGCTCTTCTGAAGTATTCGACTTACCAGTCTTGTATTCTAAGAGGGCAATACAAGGTTTTTCTATTTTGTTTAGCACACTATTTGGTGCTGTTTTATTGATGAGTAATTTAAAGAAAATGAACAAACCAAAAGCAAGAATTGAAGTTTTTGTCTTTGGAATAGTTTATTCAATTTTTACGAGTTTACTTTTAAATTACCTTCCAAAAACATTTTTTTTAACACTGCTTTTTAACATTGTTGGATACGCCGTTTTAGTTGAATATTATTGGAATAAAAACTTAGGAAAAGAGTTTAAACACGAAAAAAAACAAATTAAAAAACCACTAATTATTTCATTGTTAGTTT
The DNA here is from genome assembly GCA_051277175.1 of Polaribacter sp. GTDB lineage: Bacteria > Bacteroidota > Bacteroidia > Flavobacteriales > Flavobacteriaceae > Polaribacter. Next base: position 2,012 of record JBNMOF010000020.1, on the reverse strand, counting down.
TAGCAATTGTAGTCTGCTTTTCAGTATTACCAGCAGTTTTAGAAGGCTAATTTTTTATTTTTTTTTGCAAGCTATTTTTATTCAATAATAATGGTTTCTTGCTTCTTAATTTTCAGGACAAGGAAATAAAAATTTAATGCGCTAAAAGAAATATTAAGAATTCCATTTTTCTTCTATAGGAATAAACTCTTTTTGAGACTTCATAATTGGTTTTTGATGAACCTCTCCTGTTTTTAAGCAAGTAAAAAGTAAAAAAATAATTTCTAAATCTTTAGGATTTAAGAGCAACAGATTGCTAGTGTTTTCTTCTTTTGAAACAGAAAAAATATCGTTTATTTCAGCTATTTTAATTCCGTTTTTGTAAACTGATTTCTTTTGAAAATAATGGATTCGGATTTCATAAAGAGCATGCTCTAATTGCAATTTAAAAATAGAATTCTCTTTATTATTTGAGTTTAAAACAAGGCTCTCTTTACTTTTATTTAGAATACTGTAAGAAATTCTCCATTTCCAAAATTTAAACTTCTTCGTAATTGTATATATAATTTCATTCTCTAAATTATATACTTCTGAAGTTGTTTTTCCAAATTCTAAAAACCAACTAGCACTATACTGTAACACATTTTCAGTAGTATACACTTTAAAGTTATTCGTAGAATGGTCAATTTTATAAACTATTTTTTTCATATTATTTTTCTGTATTTAAAAAATTGGCATCGAAATTATCGTTCATCACAAAAGTTATTTCCTGTACAGGTATTATTTCAGGAAAAAAGAGCCATATTTTCTTGAGCTCTCAAAATTTTTCATTCATTTCCACTCATTTTATTTTAAAAGAAATAGCAATCAAAAATACATAGATTTATTTCGATTTAAATAGTATCACGTTTATTAGCTATTCTTGGAAATCTCCAAAATTTATGTCTTTTTTAAAATTTAAAGATAGAACTTTTGTAATTTTGCAACATGAAGATATTAATAAAAATATTATTTATTATTTTTTTAGTTTGGATGGCAGTTGGTGCGTATTTAATAAACACAGAACACGAGAAAGCGCAAATTGTAATGGGCTTGGGTGTTTTCTATTTGTCGTTTTTATTTATGCCGTTGTTTATCTATTACAGATATAGAGATGGCAAGTACAAGAAATATATATTGAATGACCAGAAATTAAGAGAAGCTTTTGGTCAACAAGCAAAGAAGTAAGACTTCCTTCTTTTTTAGAAACAACGTGTATTTGGATGCCTACCTCGAGCTATCGCTATAGCTACTGTAAGTTCAAATGTCAATTGCCATAAACTTTCTTTTTTAAAAACCTATTTATTAACCTAAAGGAAAAGGTTTCTTAATGGGTTTTGTAAATTATAATTATAATAAAGGGTTAATTTTGAAGTGCAGAAAACCTTGTAAACTTTCTGAATTTGAATTTGAATTAATGAATTTAACGGTAGCATTTGTTACCGTTTTTTTATGTATTAAAGAGAAGAATAGTTTGTACTTTTGTAGCATATGATAGACGCAAAAGAAGCAATTTCAGAAAAGGCAGTTTTAATTGGAATAATTACACAGCAACAAGATGAAACACAGTCTGATGAGTATTTGGACGAGTTAGAATTTTTGACTTCTACGGCTGGTGGAGTTGCCGTAAAACGCTTTGTACAAAAGATGGAAAAACCAAATCCTAAAACTTTTTTAGGTGTTGGTAAATTGGATGAGGTGAGAGCTTATATAGAAAGCAATGGTATTGGAACCGCAATTTTTGATGATGAGTTATCACCAGCACAAATACGAAATATTGAAAAAGTTTTAGATTGTAAAATCTTAGATAGAACCAATTTAATCTTAGATATTTTTGCACAAAGAGCACAAACAAGCTCTGCAAAAACACAGGTAGAGTTAGCGCAATGTCAGTATTTATTACCACGTTTAACAAGGCTTTGGACACACCTTGACAAACAAAAAGGAGGTATTGGAATGCGAGGTCCTGGAGAAACAGAAATTGAGACAGACAG
>JBNMOF010000019.1:0-21050 GCA_051277175.1 Polaribacter sp. | reverse complement strand
TTTTTTGTTGCCCCCTTTAAAAATAGATTTAAAATACAACGTATCATTTTCAGTTCTATTTATTAAATTTAATTTAGAAATATTATAATACCCCGTATTTAATTGATCTGCCGTAAACGAGGTGTTATAAAGTGGGTTTTTATTATCTGTTCTTAAAGAAACTACCTTTATTTCTGTACCGTAAGCATCTATTCTAGGAGAACTAAAACTTAGTCGAAATAAATCTTTATCCGAATTTATTTTTCCTTTTATTTTTGTTTTATCATCAATAGAAATCTTTGGGAAAAACACATTTACAATTTGATTGTAAACTGTAAAGTTGAAATCTAAAAACTGATTTGATGCAACCCGATACGGTTTGTAATTCGTATAAATACTACCCAAAGCATTTTGGGCAACTTTAGGCAGTTCAGAAAACGAAAACTTACCTCTAATAAAGCCTCGGGCAATATCCCTAGATGCAACATCTATTGTTTTTATATTATCTTTTAAAGAGGATGTTACAGTAAATTCTTTGAAGCTAAATTCTTTTTCTTGATTTGTATAAAATACGTCTTTAAAAACGGCTGTTCCTAGAATATCATCGAAAGTATTACCCTCCACATCTAATGCTATTTTTCCTTTAACAACAGAAATAGTATCTCTTAAAAACAAATTAGTTTCTTTTAAGTTTAAATAAGAAATATCTGTTTTAAAATCAAATTTTTGTATTTCTGACGATAAATCTGCTAAACCATTAAATTTCATTTTAAAATTATCATCATCAATTACTAAATCTCCATCAAACTTATTATTTTGATATTGACCATTAACCACAATATTTTGGTAAGAATACCCTTTGAAATTAAGATCAGAAATGTTTCCAACAAACTTAGTATTTACATTTTCTAATTTAAAACCGCTGCCATTTACACTTCCGTTTAAAGATACTTTTCCAAAAATAGGTTTATTAAAAAACGAACCCATATTAAAATCAATCAGTTGGACATCTCCTAAATATGAAGCCATATCTATGTTGTCAATGTTGTTGATTTTCAAATCGGAAATTGCAGTACCTATCTGAGATTTCACAACCACAGAAGCATTTATCTTCAACGGTGTTACCTGTATATTTCCAACAATTTTAAACTGACCTAGTTTATCAAATTCTGAAGGCAATGTTTTATCTAATAGATTAGGCAAAAGAGTTTTAAGTTCTTTGTAAGTTGCTGTTAAATTGTTTAAATTTCCGTTAAAAACAACTCCTCTTTCAGTATTTATAGCATTTTTAAAAAAGAGATTCCCATTTAATAAAAGACCATATTTAGTAGAAAGGTTTAATTTCTTAAGGCTAAAATCATTCAAATTCCCTCCCATTCTTCCAGAAAAAGAGACCATATCGTTTCCACTTAACTCTTTATAGAACTTCTGTAAATCTAAAATCTTTAGGGTACTTTCTTTAAAATAAGCCGTGATATTTACTTGGTCACTAAAATTAGACAAACCCCCCTTTTTGTAAGTAAAAAGAACATCACCCACTACACTAGAATTTTTAGTTTCTAATGTAGTCTTATCAAAATTCATAGCATTTTTAGTAAACTTGTAATTGGTTGTTAGGTTCGTGATTTGTATACCTTGGTTTGTTTTAAAATACAAACCTCTTGCATTGGTAGAGAAGTCTGTCCCAACAATTGCCATTTTCTGAATATTACCGCCAATGTTTGTTGCAGAAAAAAGGACTTCCTTTTTAATGTTTTCATTATTTAATTTAAAATCTAAATGTTGTACATAAACATTCGCAGCTTTTAAAATAAACGGAGCATCTAAGGAATCTTTGGGAGTATCTTTTCGAAAACTCTCTATAAAAACAGCCATATTATCAGTTGTTTCTCCTTTGTAGGTTTTCATGTGATAATATGCATCCTCTAGCGTTATATTATCAAACAAAAGCGTGCCCTCTAAAACTTTTTTAGCACTTAGTAAAGAAGTACTTAGCTTTTTTACAAAAATTAAAGTATCGTTGTGATGGTCTCTAATCTGAACATCTTTTAACGCAATGTTTCCTAAAAACGATACATTTATTTTTCCTATGTTTAAATCGGTACCAAAATTTTTATTAATTTTTATCGCAGCATAATTCCCCAACTTTGTTTGCACAAAAGAAGTAGAAAGTATAACACTAACGAATAGTAGCAAGAGCATTATATACCCTAACAATTTTAATATTTTCTTTCCAATGTTTTTAATGACGAAATGTTTTAGTAGTATTCACAATATTTAAAAAAAAGTAATCAAAAATATTGCCACATATTACAAAGAACGTGCAATTTTAATAAAAAAATTAATTTCTATTCTTAAAAAAGGAAAATCAACCTAAAATTATACTTAATTTCGCCAAAATAGATTATTTTATTCATGCAAACACCCATTTATATTTTAGGCATAGAATCTTCTTGTGATGATACTAGCGCATCTGTAATTTGTGATGGGAAGGTATTGAGCAATGTGGTTGCCAATCAAGAAATACATTCTAAATATGGCGGTGTTGTGCCAGAGTTAGCTTCTAGAGCGCATCAACAAAATATAGTGCCTGTAGTGCAACAAGCGTTAGAACAAGCAAAAATTAAAAAAAATAAACTCTCTGCAATTGCATTTACTCGCGGTCCTGGTTTAATGGGTTCTTTATTAGTAGGTACCTCTTTTGCAAAATCTTTGGCTTTAGGTTTAGGGATTCCTTTGTTAGATGTAAACCATATGCAAGCCCATATTTTAGCACACTTTATAAAAGATGAGGACAGTAAAATTCCGTCTTTTCCTTTTATTTGTTTAACAATAAGTGGCGGCCATACACAGATTGTTAAAGTTACAAACCATTTTAAAATGGAAGTCTTAGGAGAAACGATAGATGATGCAGTTGGTGAAGCTTTTGATAAATCTGCAAAAATTTTAGGACTGCCTTATCCTGGTGGCCCTTTTATTGATACCTATGCAAAGTTAGGAAACCCAAAAGCATATAAGTTTACAAAACCAAAAGTTGGCGATTTAGACTTTAGCTTTAGTGGATTAAAAACAGGAATTCTGTATTTTATTCAGAAACAACAGAGAATAAATCCTGCTTTTATTGAAGAAAATCTGAATGATATTTGTGCTTCTATTCAGTTTACAATTGTAGAAATTTTAATGGATAAATTAAAAAACGCAGTCAAACAAACTAATATTAAACACATTGCTATTGCTGGTGGCGTTTCTGCAAACTCTGAAATTAGAAATCGTTTGGCATTAGCAGAAAAACATTTTGGATGGACCACTTATATCCCTAAATTTGAGTTCACAACAGACAATGCGGCCATGATTGCCATTACTGGATATCTAAAATATTTAAATAAAGAATATGCAGATGTTTCAGTAACGGCAAAAGCAAGACTAAAAGTTACAGACTAAATTTTAATTATTGCGAATTCTCAAACAGAAAACTGTTGATTTATTCCTAATGTTTAAGTGATAATATAATACCAGAACTATTAATGAAAAACTTTAAAAATAGATTTTTATTTTGTATTTCTTACTTCTCTTTATGGATTGGTTATTTCCTTTTTGCGCGTCTATTTTTCCTTTTATTTCACTTTAATAAAACACAAGAATTAGGCTTTTTCACCTCTTTAAAAACCTTTATATATGGGTTTCAATTAGACGCCTCTTTTACTGCCTATCTCTGTTTAATCCCTTTTCTATTGCTTCTTTTTTCAGTGTTTAGTGATTCGAAAAAAGTTGAAACGAGCATACAATGGTATTCGTATATCTTATTAGTTTTTATTAATTTATTATTGATTATCGATGCGAGCTTATACCAATCCTGGGGTGTTCGACTAGACACTACTTTATTAAATTATATAAATACACCCGAAGTTATGCTTGCTTCGGTCTCAACCTACCAAATGATTTCTGGTCTTATCTTCTGGTTTGTTTCTTCTTTTATTTTTATTAAAATATTCAAAAAAAACATCCATAAAAACATTCAAAAAATTGCCAAAGGAAGTTGGCTGCAAGCTCCAATATTTTTCTTGGTGATCGCATTCTTAATTATTCCATTAAGAGGCGGTCTACAAACAATTCCCATAAATCAAAGCAACGTTTATTTTTCTAACAAAATGTTTGCAAATCATGCTGCAATTAATTTTATTTGGAACTTCTCTAACGCTTTAACGCACGTATCCAATGGTGAAAATCCGTACGTATTTTTTGATGATGAAGTGGCTAAAAATATCATCAAAAAAAACAAAAATAAAGTTTTAGAATCCACCACAGATTCAATTTTAAATACGACAAAACCAAATGTCATTTTAATTATTTGGGAAAGCTTAACCGCCAAGGTCGTCGGTTCTTTAGGCGGTGAACCTAACGTTACAGTAAACTTAAACAACCTCTCTAAAGAAGGCATTTTATTTACAAATTTTTATGCAAACGGAGATCGAACAGATAAAGGAATCCCTGCAATTTTAAGTGGTTATTATCCGCAACCTTCCGTAAGCATTATGAAAATGCCAAATAAAACAAGAAGCTTACCGATGTTGCCTCAAGAAATGAATAATTTGGGATATAAAACTTCTTTTTATTACGGTGGCGATTTAAATTTTGGGAATATGAACACCTATTTACGAAACGCCGGAATCACAGATTTTGTAGATGGAAACGACTTTGATAAAAAAAATTGGAACTCTAAGTGGGGTGCACATGATCATATTTTTATGAAACGTTTTTCTGACGATTTAGCTAAAAATCAAACAACACCTTTCTTTAAAATTGCATTGACCTTAACAAGTCATGAGCCTTATGAAATTCTTGGTGATTACAAATTTGGAAAAGATACAGAAGAAAATAAATTTAGAAGTGCACACGCATACACAGATAAAGTAATTGGTGATTTTATTGAAGATGCAAAAAAACAACCTTGGTATAAAAATACATTGATTGTAATTTTATCAGATCACGGGCATCGTTCTCCAAAACATGAAGGTGCATTTAACGCACCAACAAAGTTTAAAATTCCGATGTTGTGGTTGGGTGGTGCTTTACATAAAACCGGAATTGAAATAGACAATACCGCAAGTCAAATAGATTTATCTTACACATTACTAGACTTACTAAAAGGCGATAATTCTGATTTTAAATTCAGTAAAAATATCTTTAATGATTCAGGAAATCAATACGCTCATTATATTTTCAATAAAGGTTTTGGTACTGTGTCTAAAAACGGATATTACATTTTCGATTACATGAGTAAAAAACCAATTGTAAAATACGGAAACAATACGAGTAGATTAGACTCTTTAGGAAAAGCACTTACACAGAATTCTTTTCAAGATTTTCTAGACAGAAAATAATATTTTCTATCCTTAAACTTTAGCTGTTTTTTTTTGATTATGAAATAAAAACAGAACACACTATGCAGCTAGGGAGTAGCAGCAGATTAACTTTTTAAGAAAAGTATTTACAACAACCATTTGAGGCGCTAAAAAAATTAACCTTTAAGTCCATCAGTTCGATACAACCTTGGAGATTTTCCTGAATAATTTTTAAATATTCTAGAAAAATATAAAGGATCTTGAAACCCTACTTTAAAGCTTATTTCTTTTACACTTAAATCTGTATAATTTAGATATTCAGAAGCTTGTTGTATTTTTTTAAAATTAAAAAAATACATTAAAGGATACCCAGTTTCTAACTTAAATCTTAACTGTAAATGCGATTTTGAAAAATTATATTTTGTTGCAATATAATCAAGAGAGAAGTTTTTATCTAGATTGTTTAATAAAAATAACTTAATTGAATCAATTAAGGTTTCTTCTTTTTTTATAATATCTTGTTTATCGCAATCGGTATAAATAAAAGAACTAATAAAGTTTAAACCTAACAGCGTAGCATATTCTAGTAAGTCTTCTTGATTGTTTTTATTAAACAAATTAAAAAACTTTTCAAAAAGAAGAATTCGATTAACAGAAAAAGGAGCATTAAAATTCTTTTTTAATTCATACCTAGTAAATAGATCTAACGCAGCAGACCCATTAAAACTAAACCAGTAAATAGTCCATGGATCTGTTTCATGAGATTTACATTCATACTTTTTATTCTTAGGTAGAATAAAAAATTGATTTGGTTCAACAAGCATTTCTTTATTGTTACAAAAAACCTTGCCTTGTCCTTTGGTGCAATATATAAAGGTATAATGGTTTACTCCTTTTTCTTCAATTTCACAATGGTCTTTTGCCATTGGATAATATCCTAAATTACTAATATAGAATTTTTCTGTGATTGCATTTTTTTTCAAACCATTCACAACAGATTCCGATAAAATAATTTTCTTTTGTCCTAAAAAGCTTTTACTTGGGGGAGTTTTGCTCATTATTTATTTTTAAATAAAATATAAAAATGGAATGTACATTTTTAAATTAAGAAAAACAGATTCAAACAAAAATACTATTTATTAAACTTACTTTTATTAAGGTTTTAAAGACTAATTCTTTTCATCTTTCAAGTGCGTTGCAAAAGATTTCCTAAACAAACTTCAAAAAACAATAAGTATATTTTTTTCCTAACCATCCGTTAAAAGAAGCAGTTGAAATGAATACCCCTAAAGCACACGGCCTTTAAAGGATCCGCAAATAATTTATTTAGTAAAATGATTTTAAATATTTTAATAATAACTATTTAACAATTGGTCGATATAGATTACGCAATTTATAAATGATTAAGGTATTAAAAGCGAATCTCCAGATTATAACTTCTTTTAAAATTATATTTACAATAAAAGCCCTGTTTCGTGAGAAATTTATTCCTTCTTTTAATTTCTACAGCAATTTCATCATTGGGGACTGTAAGGCTATAGTCTGCCTAAAATTGAAGTTATCCCTCTTATAAATAAGATAAATCAAGTAATAAGTCTAAGCTATTTAAAGCTAATAAATAAAAGCAAAACACTTAAACATAGAAACTCAATCGATATAAAGTATTATCGTCTATATGTTTAAGTTTTTTATCCATTATTTAGGCTTCAAAAATTTCGTTCTTTGCTTTTGTTGATAAGACCACCTTTACACATATTTTCTTACCCCCCCTGCACCTATTATCTTATAAAAATAATACAGTACAACTGCAACAACTATTATTTTGAAATTAATCAATTTAATTTCAAAATAATTAAATGATAGTTGAGATCGGCAGTTAAAATAAAAACTAAATTGATTATAGTTTCTGGTTTGATATGTTTATTACTAATTAAATAGAAACTAATAATTTTATTTTAAAAAAATAAAATTTAACAAAAGAATTGTACTATGAAATTTAAAAATTACTTTAAAATCTTGTTTATAGGGGTATCCCTTATCTTTTTGAACGGATTTGAAACCTATTCTCAACAAATTTATGCAACTACTGCAACAGAAATTTCTGAAGGAAATCTTGTAGAAAATAGTGCCAATGCAGAGGCCGAAAATGGCCTTTTTGCAATTGTTAATTCTAACGTTAGTTCTTCGGGAGAATTAAAACTAGAGTTTCCAATTACAATTCCTGCTAATTCAACTACATATATTAAGGTAGACGATTTAGAAAAAGGACTGTACGATGCTTTATTAGGGGGTAGTCTAGGAGACTTACTGGCTGATGCAGCTGGGACAGCGGCGCTTGGAGATCATTATGTTGAGGTTTCTGCACTAGATACTACAGGAGAAGTTGTTGCTCTAGGTAGTACTAATAATCTTTTTAATGACTCCACAATTCCTACTAATACTACAGTACCGTTAAAAGTAGTAAAAAATAAGGATGGTGCCTTATTTATCACTATTACCCCAACAGTAGCGTATAAAGCCATCGTTATTAAAGATATTACCGATTCAACATTAATAGCAACGCCCAATTTTACAAATGTATACCATGCATTTTATTTAGATCCTACAGATACTTCTTGTAACTCAGAAGAAATTTTCACTTCTTTTGATGGAACAGGAGTTACTTTAGACTTGTTAGATTTAGGAGCTACAGGTGTAAAGGACCTAGAGTTTGCAATAGATAACGATCCCATTACCTTTTCCACAATAAGTGTGGGGGTTTTAAGTGCAGAGGCTTCAATGTATCAAGATATCTATTTCTCAACTACAGCAACTAATGAAGATATTTTAGAGTTGAATATTAGACCTAAAGGTGGAGCTATAGTTAATGCAGCTTATGAACAAAATATTACTGTTGCGTTATATAAGGAAGATGCAGTTGTCTTTTCTCAAACCTTAGATGGTAGCGATCAAATAACAATAGATCCAAGTGAAGATGGCGAAATAATTAACATAACAGTAACTCCAAAAGTTGAATTTGATAGACTTAGAGTAACCTTAACATCTCCCGCAGGTTTTAATTTAGACCAACAAGTAGACTTATTTAGTGTAAAAGTAACTCCTCCTCCTACAACGGCGCCAAATCCACAATATTTTTGCGCAGTAAATAATCCTACAATTGCTGATTTAGAAGCAGCTGGATCGGGAACTTTTATTTGGTATGACAAAGCAACTGGAGGAACTGCCTTTGAAGCTGCAGACACTTTAGAGTTAGATTTAGAAAATAACAAAAAGTATTACGCTTCAAACTTAGTAGGTACTTGTGAAAGTATTGAACGTGCAGAAGTAACGGTTATTATTACAGACCCTGAAAAACCAGAAGGAGATCCAAATCAAAGCTTCTGTGTTATTGATGAACCCAAAATTGAGAACTTAATAGCAACTGCAGCTGCACCGGGAACAATTATTTGGTATGACAAAGAAACTGAAGGAACTGCTTATGCGGATAACACCGCTTTAGAAGATGATTTAAAATATTACGCTGCAAATTCTGATGGAACCTGTGAAAGTAGTGAGCGTTTAGAAGTAACTGTAACTATTAGAGACCCTGAAAAACCAGAAGGAGATCCAAATCAAACTTTTTGTAGCACTGAAGCAGCTAAAATTGTAGATTTAGAGGCAACTGCAACGGGAACAATTATTTGGTACGACCAACCCACTAACGGAACTGCATATGCGAATAATAATGTTTTAACGAATGGATTTATATATTATGCTGCAAATTCTGATGGAAGCTGTGAAAGTAGTGAGCGTTTAAAAGTAACTGTAGTAATTACAACAGCGCAAGACATAAGCATAGAAGGAAAAAATACAAATATATGTTTTGCTGACGTAGAAACGTATCGTGTTCCTGACGGGCATGCCCCATATACTTGGAATATAGCAGGCGGTAATTTAGTTTCTGGTGGAATGGCAGATGATAATGAAATAGAAGTTGAATGGATAAACATTACAAGCGCAAAAGTTTCTGTATCGCTTACAGGAGGTTGTTATACTTCAAATTCTGCAGAACAAATTATAGAAGTTGTAGTATGTTCTGATTTAACAATTAAAAAAGAAGTAGACTTTATCAAACCAACAGTTGAAGATATTATAACCTTTACAATAAATGTTAAAAATTCTGACAAATCTGTATTCAAAAATGTCATCATCTCTGAGGTTTTGCCAAGCGGGTTTACATATGAATCTTACACCACAAGTTTAGGAATTTATACTCCTAGTAATGAAATTTGGAACATCCCAACTTTAGGAGCAAATGGTTCCGCAACATTAACTTTAACCGTAAAAGTAAACACCACTGGAGACTATTTAAATAGGGCAAGTATTATTCAGTCTACACCAACAGATAAAGACACTTCAAACAACACCGCAGAGGCGCTAGTAACTCCTTCATGTTTAAAAATATACAACATTATAACACCAAATGGAGATGGATTGAATGATAACTTCGTGATCTCTTGCGTTAAAGACGCGGATATCGAAATATATGATAGATATGGTTCGATTGTTTATAAAAACCAAAATTATAATAATGATTGGAATGGAGTTGCAAATCAAAGAGGTAAAATAATAGGTAAAGGGGAAAAGCTTCCTAATGGAACTTATTTCTTTGTATTAAGATTTAACGACGGTAGTATTGAAAATATAAAAAGTTATATTCAAATAATAAGATAATGATTCGAAAAATAAATAGCTACAGAAAACACCTTTTCCTATTCCTTTTAATAATTGGTATACACCAGATAAATGCACAACGAGAACCTCAATACACGCAGTATATAAACAATACATTAACCTACAATCCTGCATATATTAGTACGCAAGAAGATGTTACTTTTACAGCATTAGGAAGATCGCAATGGGCAGGCTTTGAAGGTGCTCCGGACACCTATTCTTTCTCAGCAATATTCCCATCAATGGGCAGATTTGGTGCAGGATTAAATATGATACGTGATGAAATAGGTACAACAAAGCAAACTTCAATTTCTGTAAATTTTGCCTATGAAATACAATTATCTTCAACAATTTACACTTCATTTGGCGCAAGTTTTGGGGGTTCTTTTTTAAACACAAATTACAGCGATGGAAATATTTTAAATCCCAATGATCCATTATTAAATAATAGAAATGACTTTGACCCAAGTTTTGGTTTCGGTATTATGACATATACAGAAAATTGGTATGCTGGGATATCTGTCCCCAATTTCTTGAAAAACAGCTATTATTCAACACAAGAAAGTCAATTATTTGATAGTGAAAACTCACAGTTATTTTTAATGGGAGGTTATATTTTTAACATTAATGACAATCTAAAATTTAAACCCGCCGCTTTAGCAAGAGTAACAAAAAGTCTTCCTTTTGTTATAGACTACTCCGCCAACATGTTAATTAACGACCAAATAACCATTGGTCTTTCATACAGAACTTCTAAAATTGTAACGGGTATGTTTGGAATAAAATTAACAGATTCTTTTTACATAGGATACTCATATGACCGCACCATTAGCAGTTTATCTGGCTATAATGAAGGCTCTAATGAAATTTTATTAAAATTTACAATTCCTAATAAGATTAGAACAATTAAATCTCCAAGATTTTATTAAAAAAAATTATGAAAAGAAACCTAAAAATAATGTTTGTCTTATTAAGCTTTTCGTTTGTAATTCAATCACAAACAAAACTAGAAGTAAGAGCCGTTAAAGCGTATAATCAAAAAGATTATACGAAAGCCATCGAGAAATATAATGCCATTTCAAAGCAAAAACAACTAACAAGTAAGCAAAGGTTAAACTTAGCAAATAGTTATTACAAAATAAAAGATTATCAAAATGCAGCTAAAAAGTACATGTCTTGTATAAGCGAAGGAGACACTTTAAGCTTACCAGCATACAATAATTATTTACAATCTCTTAAATTATTTAATTATAGTGAAGACTTTATTACAGCTGTAATAAACACAATATTAGACTCCCTGCCAAAAGAAATAATTAAAAGGTATGACATGAGTCTAACAGAAGAACCATTCTCTAAAACAAGTACTTCGTACGAAGTAAAAAATTTAGATGTGAACTCTAAAAAATCTGATTTTGGGGTTTCTATTTTTCCTGATTCTACGGTAATGTTTAGTTCTTCAAGAGAAAATAAGAGCTATAATTATATTTATAAAAAGATTAAACAACCCTTTATAAACATTTACAAATCAAAATTAAAAAAAGACAATAGTATCGACACCCTGACTACAGAAAAATATATAAAAAGTTCTATGATGCATAGTTCTTCTCCTTTTTATGATTCTATGTACAAACGTCTATTCTATACACAATCATACACAGAAAAAAATAAACTAAAATTTAAAAACTCTACCAGTAATTTTAGAATTGCATTTGGCGTTTTAAATGCAAAAAAACAACTAAAAAAAATAACTTATTATCCAAAAGAAGCAAATGGCTATTCTTACGGGCATCCATTTTTTGATAAAAAAACAAAACGCTTGTATTTTATCTCAGATATGCCAGGAGGATCTGGGGGTACTGATATTTATTATATCTTAATGAATGAAAAAGGCTATAGTTCTGAGCCCGTAAACTTAGGTAAAAAGGTAAATAGTTTTGCCAATGAAATGTTTCCAAGCATATTTGACAATCAACTATATTTTTCAACCGATTTATTTATTGGAAAGGGAGGCTTAGACGTGTATTCTTCAGAAATTAAAAATAACGAAATTGAATATCCATTACTTTTAAATGACACTATAAACTCTTCGGCAGACGACTTTGATTATAAAATAGTGAAACAAGATAAACAGAGTAAAAGAGGATATATTTCCTCTAATAAGAAAGGTGGTAAAGGAAGTGATGATATTTATTCTTTCACAGAATATAAAACCCTTAAAGAAATACTAGTAACCGGTGTCATTTTTGAAAAAATCAAAGATGCTACTAAAACACCAAAGATACCTAAGACAATCCCTAGCGCAACTATTAAAATATCAAAAAAGAAAGGAAAAGTACTCCATACTATTTCATCCAATAAAGATGGAAAATACTCCATTCGTTTACCCATAGGAAGTGATTATTTTTTTAAAATAGATAAAGAAAAATATTTTGGTACTTCAGGCAACGTTTTATTAGCAGACAAAAAAAACCTTCTTCCTGTTACTAAGGATTTTCATTTGAAAAAAGAATTAATTGTAGATAAATATGGAAATCTAAAGATTAATCTAAATCCTATCTCTTTTAAATATGATAGTGCAGATATTACCACAACAGGAGAGGAACAATTAATGGTAGTTATTGATTATTTAAATAAATATCCAACAGACAATATTAAATTAGAGGCACATACAGATTCTCGAGGAAAAGGTGCATACAATTTAGCGCTCTCTGTTAAACGTGCCAAATCGGTAAACGACTATCTATTAAACAAAGGTATAACACCTGATAGAATGGTTTCTGTAAAAGGTTTTGGTGAAACAAAATTAATAAACAAGTGTAAGAATTGCGTAAAATGCAGTAAATTAGAACATAAACAAAATAGAAGAACAGATTTTGTAATTATACGAAATTACCTAAAATAAGAGAGGTCATAGTATTACAAAATTATTATAATGCAAGAAGGAGGAACCAAATAGGCTTCCTCTTTCTTGTTCTTTATAAATTACAGTCTAAATAAACTTTAGTGTAAAAATACAGCCTATTCCTTTTCTAGGTACTCTTCTATATCTGCAATATGGTGTTGCAATGCTTGTGCAGAAATTTGTATTTCTTTAATTAATAAGGCCAAAGAAATTATCAATAAAATAAGTGCAAAACCAAACATATAAACGGCTACCAATTGTAAATTAACATAAATTAAAAACATGGTTAGCACACAAAATAGCAGACTAGAGATTCCAAAAATCTGCATCCATCTTGTTAGATGTAGGCGTAATTTTAAATTTTTAATTTGCCTTAAAAGAGAATTCTGTTTTTTCTCTAAGTAAATATCATGCAGTTTTCGAATAACTGCCGCGTAGGCCAAAAATCGGTTGGTATATGCAAGCATTATCAATGAAATTGCAGAAAATAAAAGTGCTGGTGTTGTAAGTGTAAGTTCTTCCATAGTAAGTGTCAAAATTAATTAATATTTACTACATTATATGCTTAATTAATTTTAACTGTATTTTTGAAGCAATGAAAAAAATAATTTTCTTTATAATCATACTTTCAACTCTCATTTTTAATGGACAAAATATACCCAAAAATTTTGTTTATTTAGAAAATATAGCACCTTCTATAACCTATAACTTGCAGTATCTCTCTAATAATAATTTCATAGGAAAACCCGTAGATGGTTATAAAAGCCATTGTCTTATTATAAGCTTAGAAACAGCTAACATGTTAAAAAAAATTCAACAAGAAGTGTTAAAAAAAGGATTGGGTCTAAAAATATTTGATGCATACAGACCACAACAGGCAGTAGACCATTTTGTAACGTGGGCAAAAGTGTTGAATGACACTTTAATGAAAAAGGAATATTACCCAAATGTGCATAAGACCGAGCTTTTTAAGCAAGGTTTTATAGCCTCAAAATCCGGTCATTCAAGAGGAAGTACCGTAGATATAACCCTTGTAAATTCTAAAACAGGAAAAGAATTAGATATGGGAAGTACCTATGATTTTTTCGGAGTTCAATCACATCCCTTCTTTAAAGGAATTACAAAAAAACAAAAAAAAAATAGAATGCTCTTGCGAAAAGTAATGCTTGATAATGGGTTTACTCCCTATAAAAACGAATGGTGGCATTTTACCTTAAAAAATGAGCCGTTTCCGAACACTTATTTTAATTTCTTAATCAATTAGTAAGTTTTAACAATTTCTAAACAACTTCATTTTAAATCGGCATTATATTTGCTCTAAAACCGCAGAAAGAAATTCTAATGAAACAAAAAAATAATCTTTTTACTTTTTTAATTTTATTTTTGTCCACAACCACATTTGTTGCACAATTAGATAAAAGTAATGGAACAGTTACCAAGGGAAAACTCAAAGCAACTATCCTAAAAAACTCTAAAGCCATAGAAACACCAAATTCTGTTGAGCTCTCAGGAAATGAAGGTTTTAAAAAAGCATACGATAAGGAGCAAGAAAAGTTAAAAATAAAGCAAGAAGAAGAACACTTAAAAAATAAAGGATTCACTTCTCAAAAACAGCTCAGTGAAGCGCGTTTCTTAAAAGCCTTTAAAAAAATAAATGGACAATACATATATCCTGTAATAGACCAAGATTTAGGTGGATTTAGAACAAATTCAAATAGTGTTAATATTATTTGTAGAGACTTTCAGTTTCCCGACGGAGATCGGGTTACAATTATGTTAAATAACATACCTATTGTGAGAAATATTGTTTTAAAACAACAATATCAAAGTTATAACATTCCTTTAGAAATTGGTATCAATAAAATCTCTTTTGTAGCTCTAAATCAGGGAACTTCAGGACCAAATACTGCTGCTTTTAAAGTATATAATGATTCTGGGATATTACTATCCTCGAATGAATGGAATTTGGCAACAAATGCAAAGGCAACTATAGTAATTGCTAAAGACAAATAAACACACTACGAAAACGATTAAGTTAAATCAATAAAATCATTTTTTTTTATTCTATTTAAAACAGTTATTTTTGTAGTCTGGTTACTCAAATTAAATCAAATAATTTCAATAAACAATTATCATTAGATATTATTAGAATGAAAAAAATTACGAAACAAACCTATTTAGATTGGTACAAAAACATGTTTTTCTGGCGTAAGTTTGAAGACAAGCTTGCTTCTGTTTACATTCAACAAAAAGTAAGAGGTTTCTTGCATCTGTACAATGGTCAAGAAGCTATTTTAGCAGGCGCATTGCATGCGATGGACCTATCTAAAGATAAAATGATTACAGCTTACAGAAATCACGTTCAACCAATAGGTATGGGAGAAGATCCTAAGAAAGTGATGGCAGAGTTGTTTGGTAAGGTTACAGGGACCTCTAAAGGAATGGGAGGCTCTATGCATATTTTTTCTAAAGAATTTCGCTTTTATGGTGGTCACGGAATTGTAGGTGGACAAATCCCTTTAGGAGCGGGTCTTGCCTTTGCAGATAAATATAAGGGAAGTGATGCAGTTACCTTAACCTGTTTCGGTGACGGTGCAGCAAGACAAGGTTCTCTTCACGAGGCCTTTAACATGGCAATGTTATGGAAATTACCGGTAGTTTTTATTGTTGAAAATAATGGGTATGCTATGGGAACTTCTGTCGGAAGAACAGCAAACCATACAGATATATGGAAACTAGGTCTAGGATATGAAATGCCTTGTGGACCCGTAGATGCCATGAATCCAATTAAGGTTGCAGAAGCAATTGATGAAGCGATCCAGAGAGCAAGACGCGGAGATGGGCCCACTTTCTTAGAAATGAAAACCTATAGATATAGAGGACATTCAATGTCTGATGCACAACATTACAGAACAAAAGACGAAGTAGAGGAATACAAAAAAATAGATCCCATTACGCAGGTAAAAGATATTATTTTAGAAAAGAAATACGCTACTCAAGAAGAAATTACTGCAATTGATAAAGAAGTAAAAGAAATGGTGAGCGAATGCGAGAAATTTGCAGAAGAATCTCCATATCCAGAGGCTCAACAAATGTATGATATGGTTTATGAACAAAAAGATTATCCTTTTATAAGTTAAAATATGGCTACAGTTATAAACATGCCGCGTTTAAGTGACACCATGGAAGAAGGTGTTGTTGCGCAATGGTTGAAAAAAGTTGGAGATAAAATTGAAGAAGGTGATATTTTAGCAGAAATTGAAACCGATAAAGCTACCATGGAATTTGAATCTTTCCATGAAGGTGTTTTATTACATATTGGTGTAGCAGAAGGAGGAACTTCTCCTGTAGATAAATTACTCGCAATTATTGGTGAAGAAGGTGAAGATATTTCTAAACTTTTAGAAGGAGAAAATCCTTCTGATGAGAAGTTAGAAGAAAAATCAGAACCTAAAGAAGCGAAGGAAGTATCTTCTCCCGGAGTTGCTGCAATTCCTAAAGGAGTTGAAGTAATTACAATGCCTCGATTAAGTGATACCATGACGGATGGAACGGTCTCTACTTGGTTAAAAAAGGTTGGAGATGTAGTTGCAGAGGGTGATATTTTAGCAGAGATAGAAACGGATAAAGCAACCATGGAATTTGAATGTTTCTATGAAGGAACTATTCTTTATATAGGTGTGCAAGAAGGAGAAACTGCTCCTGTAGACAGTTTATTAACTATTATAGGTCCTGCAGGTACAGATGTTTCAGCAATAGTGGCTGGAGGAGTGCCAGATACAAGTTCAGCATCAAACGAGAAACCTGAAACAGAGACTGAAACGATAGCACCCAAAGTAGAACAATCAGAACCAACAGCAACTTCTGACGCAAAACCTACTATAAATGGTTCTAGTGGACGAATTTTTGCTTCACCTTTAGCGAAGAAAATTGCTGCTGACAAAGGAATTAAGTTAGCGGACGTAAAGGGTTCTGGTGAAAACGGAAGAATCATTAAAAAAGATATAGAAAATTACACACCTGTTGCAAAAGTAGAAGTTTCTGAAACTGTGACTGCACCCGTTTCTAACCCTGTAGCAAGTTTTGTTGCTGCTGGTGAAGAGAAATCTGATGAGATTAAAAACTCTCAAATGCGTAAGGCAATTGCAAAATCTTTGGCTGCTTCTAAATTCACTGCTCCCGATTTCAGCTTAAATATTGAAGTCAATATGGACAACGCAATGGCTTCTAGAAAAATCATAAATTCAATACCAGAAACAAAGGTATCTTTTAATGATATGGTAGTTAAAGCCTGCGCAATGGCTTTGCAGAAACATCCACAAGTAAATACAAGTTGGACAGAAGCCAATACAATTATGCACAGTCATATTCATATAGGTGTGGCCGTTGCTGTAGATGATGGCTTACTTGTTCCTGTCGTAAAACATACCAACCATATGAGTTTAACACAAATTGGTTCAACTGTAAGAGATTTGGCTGGGAAAGCAAGAAATAAGAAAATAAGTCCTGCAGAAATGCAAGGTAGTACCTTTACCGTTTCTAATTTAGGAATGTTTGGTATCGAAAACTTTACTTCTATAATTAACCAACCAAACTCCGCTATTTTATCTGTAGGTGCAATTATTGAAAAGCCTATTGTTAAAAACGGGCAAATTGTTATTGGAAATACAATGAAATTGGCTTTAACTTGCGATCATAGAACTGTAGATGGCGCTGTTGGCGCACAATTCTTACAAACTTTAAAAACGTTTATAGAGAATCCGGTTACCATGTTAGCTTAAGTTTTAGAACTTTATAAAACTGAAAAAGCTCGCAATTGCGAGCTTTTTTTATATTTATTTTTGATGAAGAATTTAGAAGAAAAACTTAAAAACCCTGTTTGGTATTCTTTAAATGAAACGCATGCCATGTCTCTTATAGAATATGACGGAGTTCAATTTTACCATCCAGATATCTGTATTTTCGGTGCATTTTTTGATCCTACAAAAACAGCAAAAGCGTTAAATCAATACGCTACAATAGCAGATAAATTCTTTTTAGTTTCAGAAAATGAAATACCTGTTATAGATGAAAATAAAGTTATTTTAGAAAAGAAAATTGACGGGTGTCAAATGGTTTTAGACAAACTAATTGACCTAGAAATAACAGAAGATATTGTTTTATTAACACCTAATTATATTGATGAAATTCATGATTTAATTTGGTTAGTAATGCCTGGGTTTTATAAAAAAAGAGGCTTTGAAATGGGGAAATATTTTGGTATTTTTAAAGACAAAAAACTCGTTTCTATAACTGGACAAAGAATGCAAACGGATGATTTTATTGAAGTTAGCGGAGTTGTAACACATCCTAATTATACAAAAAGAGGATATGCCAAACAATTGGTTGCACATACAACTAAAGACATCTTAAAAGAAAACAAACTCCCTATTTTGCATACGAATTTAGGCAACACTGCAATTCCTTTGTATGAAAAACTCGGATACAAATTCACTAGAAATATGAATTGGTGGTTGTTTCATAAAAAATAAAAGCTAAGGGATCTTATTTTAAAGAACATAAAAAAATGCCTTTAGAAATCTTAAAGACATTTTTATTTTTATGATAACATCTTTTATCTTACAGTTTCATAGTTGTTGTATTTTTCGAAATCTTCACATCTACTAAGTCTCTATTCATAGTCATTTCTAGATTTGCTGTATCTTGAATACCTGTTTCAATAGCTACCACTAAATCACCTTTCGCGTCACCTTTTTCCATGTTAGTAACTTCTTGGGGCATATCGCTATATACTTTATCATTTTCAATTTTAAAAACTATATATATTGTTTTAACATTCATAACTGGTTAGCTAGGTTCATCTGACCAAGAAGTAACAACTATCAAATCCGCACTAGGATACTTTAATCCTTTTCCTTGTTTTGTAAGTTGGTCCTAGGCAATATTTAATAGCACTACTTTTCTTTCTAAAATTTTGCCTTCGATATTCACTTTAGAAATAACGATTGACTTCATCATTTGATTAAACTGCTATTTCATCATTAAGCCATTTTGACCTAAGCCCTCCCCTTTCATCGAAGAACCATAACTCAAAGCTGTCCCACCTCAAAGCACGATTATATTAATCGATTTAATAATAATAATAATAAATATCTCCATATTTAGAAGTTACAATGATCTCCATAGTCATTTTAAAATATAAATCACCTTCAGCACCCATACTCTAGGGCTGCTCCGTTTTAACATCTAAATACGTCACTATTTTTATAATTAGCTCTTAGCCAACACAAATTCTTGTAAAGCAACATTTAAAACAGTGGCAAGCACCAATAAAAATAAAAGTTTTTCATTTTTAAATTTTAATTCATCGTGACTGATAGTCTTTTTTAAATAATTGTACACTTTACAGTAAGCTCATATAAATTGCTAATTTTTTCGGTTCATTTCCTTAACAATTCTAATTGTTTGCACTGTATCTTGAGAAAACACTTTTACTAAATAATTTCCTATCGACAGAGCAGTAAAATCTACCTCTATTTTTAATGAATTTTTATCCTGTTTCTCGCGATAAACTTCTTGACCTAAGGTATTGTAAACAACAATTAAAGTGATTTTTTTACCTGATTGAATTGTTAACTTATCTTTTACTGGGTTTGGATGGTATTTAAAATTGACTAAGTTATTTGAATCTGCATTTAAAACTGCATTTTCACTTATTTGTACTTCGTCAATTAAAATATCATTGTAAAAGGAATTACTCGGGCTGTTTTCGTGTATAAAAAATTCAATCTGAATATTAGATGACAAGTTTAAATCACTTAATTCTGCCGTATAAACTTTCCATCCATCAGTAGATTCTTGAACAGAAAACAACTCTATACTACTGCCGATATCATCATGTACAAATACTTTAAATGTATTATAAAAGTCACTTTCAGAATTTACACTGAAAAGTGAAAATTTTAGAACAGGTGCCGATAAATTAGAAATATCTACCCAAGGAGTTCTTAATTTACTAATATGATTTTCTCCATTAGGCAATGAACCATCTATCCATGCATAATTTGTATTACCTATTGGAGAACCATCTCCAGCAGAATCAGCTGCATACTCTGCATTTAAGTTAAAGTTCCAAGGTTCACCTCCAATTTCAGACCAACAATCAGGTCTAGAAAGTGCGCTGAAATTTTCATAAAAAGGAGCTACTCTAGCGTCACAGCTAGTAGTAAAAGTAAAGGGTCCAATCCATTGACTATCGTCATCTCCAGGAGAGTTCCCACAGATTGCTCTTAGGTAATAACTATAAATGTTACCAGGTGTTAAATCGGTTAGAATATATGTTTGATTTGATGCTTGTATTGTTGTTCCATTTCCTTGCGTGAAATTAGACAATCCATACTCTATTTCCCAACTATTTTCTGTGCTACCAGCTTCCCAATTAACTGTTACCTGTTCTGCTTCTATGTTAGAAACAGTTGAATTGGTAGGAACTGGACAACTTTCTGAAAAACAGGTAACTTCTGCTTCCCATCCTCTTCCTGTGATGGAACCATCTGATGTAAAATGAAAGGTAAGTGTACCTGTTGAATGTGTGGAAATAAATGTTCCAGGCAAACTACTTCCAGTAAAAGCACCAAGAAAAGGCGAATTAACATCTGGTCCATCATAAATTGATAATTGATCACAACAACTTTCTAAATCAAAATCTAAAAAGTTAACTGTGACATAATCATTAGAGATAGGAGAAATTACAGTGATCTCATTTTCATCGTTTTGATGATCTTGATTTGCTCCTCCTGAATCATAAAAATAATCTCCATTACAAAAATTAGCTAAGGTTTTCACTGCTACTGGTCCTACCCAATTACTATCATCATCTCCGGGGCTAGTGCCACATATAGCCCTTAAATAAATTTCATAACTTGTTTGCGTGCCTAAATTATCAAGCGTAAAAGGATTTGTTGTTGCTGAAACTACAACACCATTTCCTTGTGTAAAGCCAATTTCTCCATATTCTACTTCCCAATTGGTTTCACTTCCGTTTGAAGTCCAACTTAATACTGCAGATTCAGAGGTAATAGTACTTATCTCAAAATTTGTTGGATTCGGACACG
>JBNMOF010000018.1:0-21758 GCA_051277175.1 Polaribacter sp. | reverse complement strand
TTAGGAGTTCATTTTCCAATTGATGTATCTGTAGGAATTATAGTGGGAACACTTTTTGCCAACGGGTACTTCTTTCTATTCAAAAAATTGGACAACCAACTATTCAATTGATTTTTTCTTTATTTAGGATACCTATATTTAGCCCTGTAATAGGATTCGAGTAAATTTATATTTCAACAGTTTTTTCGTGAATTTCAATTTTAATCACTTATTCTATACTCGTTTAAATTGTATCAACTGTTACTATTTAAAACCATAATCTTTGGTATTTTTTTTATGGAGTCCACCTTAAGTTCTTTACTGACTTTTAAATATACAGAAGAAGAGCTATTTGTAGTAGTTGCATCTCGGTAATTAATAAGGAAGGTAATATTTATGTAATCCATTTTATATAAGGGGATTAGGTTTAAAAAAATCAGTTATTTTTCAGTTTTCAAAAATTAAAGTCAGTTCTTAATACGAGTAGTATTAATCTAAAAAGTGTCAGTGTAACTTATATATATAATTTTAGCCTAGCAAAAATGCTGTTTTTATTCCCCGTTAGGGATTTTTTTTGCGCAAAAGATTACCATCGTGTAATTTTAATTTGGAGGGATTTAGGGAAATGATAATAAAATAATTATTACAGGTAATAATTTTTTCATAATATAAAATTTGTGCTGTAAAATTATAATTAATGCAAACTAATTAATAGTTAGTAGTCTAAAAAACTACTAAATATTTAATCATAAACTAGATGTTAAGAATCTGCTTTTTGGCTCTTTAATCAACAAAAAATGGTTAAATTTGCACGCTAACCCTACTAAAAAAGATTATGAAGATATCATACAATTGGCTTAAACAATTTTTACAAATAGATTGGGAAGCAAAAAAAACAGGTGAATTATTAACTGATTTAGGCCTAGAGGTAGAGGGTATCGAAATCAAAGAGTCTATTAAAGGAAGTTTAAAAGGCATCGTTGTTGGTAAAGTCCTAACATGTATACAACATCCAAATGCAGACAGATTAAAGATTACAACTGTAGATTTAGGATCTGGTGAACCTTTACAAATTGTTTGTGGAGCGGAGAATATAGCTGCCGGGCAGAAAGTTCCAGTAGCAACTATTGGTACTACTTTGTATGACGCCAAAGGAGAAGGTTTTAAAATAAAGAAAGGTAAAATTAGAGGCGAGGAAAGTCACGGTATGATTTGCGCTGAAGACGAATTAGGCCTTGGTTCTGATCATGATGGTATTATGGTTTTGAATGAAGATTTAAAAGTAGGCGTTTCTGCAGCAGAAGTTTTCAATATAGAAATAGATGAAATTTTTGAAATTGGGTTAACTCCGAATAGATCAGATGCAATGAGTCATTTTGGTGTTGCCAGAGACTTACGTGCAGGTTTAATGCAACAAGACATCAATTTAGAGCTTATTTCTCCTTCTGTGAGCGATTTTCATGTAGATGAAAGAACCTTACGTTTTGATGTTGAAGTAGATCATAAAGAGCAAGCTCCAAGATATTGTGGAATAACCATTACAGATGTAACTGTAAAAGATTCACCAAAATGGATTCAAAATAAATTAAAAGCAATTGGTTTAACTCCAAAAAATAATATCGTAGATATTACAAATTATGTCTTACATGAGCTGGGACAACCATTGCATGCTTTTGATGCCCAAAAAATAAAAGGGAATAAAATTCTTGTAAAAACTTTAAAAGAAGGTACCAAATTTACGACGCTAGATGATGTTGAAAGAAAATTATCTGCAGAAGATATTATGATTTGTGATGCAGATTCTAATCCGCTTTGTATTGCGGGAGTATTTGGAGGAAGCAAGTCTGGGGTTACAGAAAACACCACATCAATTTTCTTAGAAAGCGCATATTTTAATCCGGTTTCAGTAAGAAAAACTGCAAAAAGGCATGCCTTAAATACAGATGCTTCTTTTCGCTTTGAACGAGGTATAGATATTAATATGACAGAATACGCTTTAAAACGTGCTGCATTGTTAATTAAAGAATATTCTGGAGGAAAAATGGGATCTGATGTTTCTGATTTTTATCCAGAGAAAATTGAAGATTATCAAGTTTTCCTATCGTATCAAAATTCATATCGATTAATTGGACAAGAAATTCCAAAAGACACTATTAAGAAAATTTTAGCTTCTTTAGAGATTAGAATTAATAGTGAAACTGAAGGAGGTTTAGGATTAACTATTCCTTCATATAGGACAGATGTGCAAAGAGAAGCAGATATCATAGAGGAAATTTTAAGAGTTTACGGTTATAATAATGTTGAGTTTTCTCATAAATTAAATACTTCAATTTCTTTCGATTTTAATAAAGAAACCAAGATTGAAAACATTGTTGCAAATCTATTAACTGCTTTAGGGTTTAATGAAACGATGGCAAATTCTTTGACAAAGCCAGAATATGTAGCCTTATCGGAAAATATAAATGAAGAAGCAAATGTAGAAATGCTAAATCCGTTAAGTAATGATTTAAAGGTGATGCGCCAATCTTTATTGTTTAGTGGTTTAGAGTCTGTAGCCTACAATATTAATAGAAAAAATAATTCATTAAAGTTTTATGAGTTTGGAAAAACGTATCATAAATACAACGATAAATATCAAGAAGATAAACATCTTACTTTACTTGTAACTGGAAGTAGAACCAATGATAGCTGGAGAAAAGAAAAGAAAACTTCTGATTTCTTTTATTTAAAAGGAGTTATTACTAGTGTTTTACATAGATTAGAAATTAATAAATTAAAAACAACACCAACAAAACAAGATATTTATTCTGAAGGAATTACATTGAGTTTAGGAAACATGAAGTTGGTAGAATTTGGAGTTCTTAAAACGGGTTTATTAAAAGAATTCGGGATAAAAAAAGAAGTATTATATGCAGATTTTAATTGGGATACTATTTTAAAATTGGCAGGTAATAAAAAAATGAAAGTAGTTGGATTGTCTAAATTTCCTCCTGTAAAAAGAGACTTGGCGCTATTGTTAGATGCAAAAATAGAATTTAAAGAAATCTATAATTTGGCTTTTCAATCAGAGAAAAATTTATTAAAAGAAGTAGATCTATTCGATGTCTATGAAGGAGATAAATTGCCTGAGGGCAAAAAATCGTATGCTGTTAGTTTTTTAATTCAAGATGAAACACAAACACTCGCAGACAAACAAATTGATAAAATAATGCAGAAATTACAGCAAACTTTTGAAAAGAATTTGCAGGCTGTATTGAGATAAAATTAAGAGCATAGTGTATTAAAAGCTCTGGTGCCGTAAGATAATTCCATAAAAAAACAATATAGTACAGTGTATAAACTAATAGTCCGCCGATTTTTATTTTTATTTGATCCAGAAAAGGTGCATTATTTTACTTTTTCTTTGATTAGAGTTTTATGTAAAATTCCCTTTGTATCAGCAATTTTCAGAAACTTATATCAACTCAATGACAAGAAGTTAGAGCGTAATTTATTTGGTCTACATTTTACCAATCCCGTTGGTTTAGCTGCTGGTTTTGATAAAAATGCAGTTTTGTATAATGAACTAGCAAATTTTGGATTCGGATTCATAGAAATTGGCACGATTACACCAAAAGAGCAGGCAGGAAACCCTAAGAAAAGATTATTTCGTTTAAAAGACGATGAAGGAATTATCAATCGAATGGGTTTTAACAATGCTGGTGTAGCAGAGGCCATTAAAAATTTAAAAAAGAACAAGCATAAAGTAATTATTGGAGGAAATATAGGTAAAAATACAAATACAAACCCGGAAGACTATACTTTAGATTATTTAGAAGTTTTTAAAGAGTTACACCCGTTTGTAGATTATTTTGTATTAAATGTAAGTTGCCCTAATGTAGATAGTCATGCAAAACTAAATGACAAAGAGTATTTATTTGAACTAATTACTGCGTGTCAGAAGCAAAATAATTTATTTCAAATTAAAAAGCCAATTTTAATAAAAATTGCACCAGATTTAAATAATGCTCAATTAGATGAAATTATAGCCTTGGTAGCAGAAACAAAAATTGATGGTGTAATTGCTTCAAATACTTCTACTACTAGAGTGAACTTAAAAATTTCTAATAAACGTTTAAAAGAAATAGGGAATGGCGGTATCAGTGGACAGCCTATAAAGAACCAAAGTACCAAAGTGATAAAATACTTATCTGAAAAATCGAACAAATCTTTCCCGATTATTGGAGTAGGAGGTATCCACTCGGCAGCAGATGCTCTTGAGAAAATTGAAGCTGGCGCAGATTTAGTGCAAATATATACTGGCTTTATATACGAAGGACCTGGTTTGATAAAGAAAATAAATAAGGCGCTTCTTAAGAAGTAATTCTATTTTAAGTTTAACAGCATGCGATTTAATTTACGAAGGATGAAGTTCGTTAAAGATAAGTAAGCATGCAGTTCTTGCAGATTAGTAATATTTTATAGTCTTATTTTTTTTTTAAAGAATAATATTTAAAGCTCCAAAAAATGAAACCTGTACCCCAATAATTATAAAACTAATTTTTGGATTTATGTTTGGACGAAAAAAGTGTATCAGGACGTGGATAATAATACTTGTCAAATACCACATAACATAATTCTGCAGAGGAATGATGTCATTTGCCCAAGACCAAAAACCAAGTTTCATAGCCACAGGCTCTACTAATACGTCTAATGATGTCATTAACAGAGGGGGCAACATAATAAGCCAAACAGTCTTTTTTGTAAAGAAATGAATTACTCCATAGCTACTAAGTGCTAAAAATAACCAGTTTACGCCAATCACTACTGGGGTGTCTAAAATTTGAAATCCAAAAGATGCACCATATGCATAACTTCCAAATAAAACACCTGTTGCAACTCCAATGGCCTCCACTGAAAATCCAATTAAAAATATTAAAATTGAAAGAATATAAAGTTTTGCACTGAAATCTTGGTTCACTTTATAAAAGATAAAAAGCGTAAGGATTAAATTAAACGGTGTAAGCGGTAAAAATAAATTTTTATATGCATCTATCGAGATTCCTATGAACCCAAAAAAATAGAATAGCAGCAAAAGTCCTATCCATCGATTTTCAATAGAGATGTCTTTTATCATTTAATTAATTTATCAATAATTTTTGCCGATGAGAGCGCTAAAGGGATTCCTCCGCCAGGATGCACACTTCCTCCGCAAAAATATAAATTTTTATATTGAGAAGAAAAGTTCTTGTGACGCAAAAAAGCAGCAAATCTACTATTGCTAGAAGTTCCATATAAAGATCCTTTGAAAGAGTAAGTTTTATCCTGAATACTTTGTGGTGTTAATTGTTCTTCAAAGACAATGAGATCTTCAATATTTTTTCCCAAATTTTTTGAAATCTTATTTAGGATATTTTTCCGAGCTTGAGTAATCATTTCATCCCAATCCTGTCCATACACAGAGGGAACATTGATCATTACAAACCAGTTTTCTTTTCCTTTTGGGGCATCCTCTTTAATTCGTTTACTTGTAATGTTTATGTATACAGTCGGATCTTCGTAGATTGTTTTAGAGTCAAAAATATGCTCAAATTCTTTTTTATAATCTTCTGTAAATAAGATGTTGTGCACATCTAATTCTGGGAATTCACTATCAATTCCCCAGTAAAAAATTAGGGCGGAACTTGAACGCTCTTGTTTGTCTACTTCTTTTAATTTTTTAGCGGAGGGTAATAGCTTTTCATAAACAGTATGAATATCTGCATTGCAAATAATTACGTCTGCAGGATATTCTTTAGATGCTGTGCTCACCCCGTTTACAAGTTTCTTACCGGTGGTAATCGCGTTTACCTCTTGATTAAAATGAAATTCAACTCCAATCTCTTTTGCTAAGCGGACTAAACTATTTGTAATCTCATGCATTCCTCCTTTGGGTAAATAAGCTCCCAAACCAAATTCGAGGTGAGGGATTATATTTAAAATCCCAGGTGCTTTGTAAGGATTAGAACCGTTATAGGTTGCATATCTATTAAATAAGCGGATTGTTTTAGAATCTTTAAAGGCGCGCTCGTTTACCGCATTCATCGAATTAAAAATATTCAAAAAGGGAAGCTTGAATATAGAAAGTAGTGTAGAAAAGGAAAAAAAAGAACTTATTTTATGTAAAGATTTATTTAAAAACTGCTCTTCTGTAGCCCCATAAATAAATTTACTTTTTGCAAGATGTTGTTTTACTTTTTTTGCTGAGTCGTTAGTTTTTCGTTCAATTTCGTCAGCAAAGAGTTGGATATCTGAGTGCGCAGAAATTTGTGTTCCATCTTCATAAAAGTAATTACACAACACGTCAAGTTGCTCAAAATTAAAATAATCACTCGTTTTCTTACCAGAAACCTCAAAAAGTTCAGTGACTAAACTAGGCATTGTAAAAAGAGAGGGACCTGCATCAAATCGAAAACCATTCCCATAAATTTGTGTAAGTTTTCCGCCAGGATATGCATTTTTCTCTAGTACTTGGACCTGATACCCTTTATTTTTTAATCTTATTGCCGCTGCAATTCCTGCAATTCCGGCACCGATAATTATGGCTCTTTTCATAAAGAGATGTGTATTAAATTTTTAGATTCTTTTAGCGTATAATTTCGAATATAAACATCTTTTAAAAGAGTTGTTATCATCTGCATAGGACATTTCAAATGTGTATTTTAAAGAATAAAATGGATGAACTCGTTAAGCGAATATTCAATAAAAATTAGAGTTTTATTTTTTAAATTCCTGCTTCAGGTACTTTATTGGTACAATTAACATTCCAAAACAGACTCCCTCATCTTTTCCTAAATGTTTGTGATGTATTTTATGTGCTCTTCGCAGTGCTCTTAAATAGGAGTTATTACTATTTTTAAACCATTTTAGTCTTTGGTGTATAAATATTTCATGCACAAAAAAATAAGCAACTCCATACGCTAATATTCCAAAACCAATATACATTACAGTCCAAACTGAAAACATAGAGCCTAGCATAATACATAACCATGAAGGAATGGCATAGATTAAGAAAAAGGCATCATTTTTCTCAAAAAATAAATTTTTATTAGGTGTGTGATGATCTTGATGCAATGACCATAAAAAGCCGTGCATTACGAATTTGTGTGTAAACCACGCCATAAATTCCATTCCCCAAAAAGTAATAAAGATAATTAAAAAAGCCATTTATTTTTATTTTAATTAATGCGATAGAAACACAACGATACAACGTCACAATTTAAAAACGTTCTTTATTTATAAAAGGATCTACTTTATACAATGTCTTTTATTAGGATGAATTCTTGAGTACAAGAGTATCGAGAAATTCCTAATAGTATCATTTTATAGTACTCATCTTTTAAAGTATAAAGATAAGGATATTCGGAGCTAATTTTTATTATTTTGTTTAAGTTTTCTTTGTTTTTACCAAACAAGATTGTTTTTTGTATTCATGTATTGAAAAGGGTTCAAGGTTGATTTAGAAATTCTTTATACGGCTGATAAAATTGTCGTTAAGAAATAATATCTTAGCGATTATAAAATGCAAACAACTACATATATTTTTAAAACAAGTCTTAATTTTAGCAAATGTTTGAAATCCTTTTATCTTTTGCATTTGCAACTTCTCTTTTAGCAATTTCACCGGGTCCTGACAATATTTTTGTGTTAACGCAAAGTATTGTAAATGGCAAAAAATTTGGTCTGGCAACTGTTTTTGGTCTAATATCGGGTTGTTTGGTGCATACAACATTGCTAGCTTTCGGTATTTCTGCGGTTATAAAAGAATCTGAAATTTTATTTACTGGGATTAAAGTCTTGGGAGCTATCTATCTAATTTTTTTGGCCTACAAAGTCTATAAATCGGATGCTACAATTACTTTTTCAGAAGAAAATGTTTCAAAGAAAACAACAAGACAGTTGTTTAAAGAAGGTTTTATAATGAATGTATTAAATCCAAAAGTTTCTATTTTTTTCTTAGCCTTTTTTCCAGGATTTTTATTTAGTGATACTATAAATACGGTCTTTCAATTTTATGTTTTAGGCATTATTTTTATGCTTGTTTCACTAGTTATATTTTCAATGATAGCCATTCTTGCAGGAACTATTTCCAAAAACATAAAGGGAAACAAAAAAATTGGTTATTATTTAAAATGGACGCAAATCGCAGTTTTTATTTTAATTGCTATTTTTATTGTGGTATCATAATTAAAGCAGTTCAAAGAATTTACCCAAAAAAAAACCTCACAAGCAGATTGCTTGTGAGGTTTTATATTTTTATAGTTGTTATTTCTAACTTTCTCTACGTTTTCTTCCAAATCCGCCAGAAGATTTTCTATCACCTCCGCCAGAATTTCTATCTGGTCTATCAGAAGAACGTCTATCAGATGAGCCTCTGCTACTTCCAGAGTCACTACTTCTTCTAGAAGATGAAGAGCCTTCAGAATCTCTACGTCTTCCAAAGCCACCTTCTTTCTTGCCGCCAAATGGTTTTCTACCACCACCGCCTCTTCTTCCTCCTCCGGAAGAGCGTTCTTTCTTCGTAATTTCTATGTTTACTGAACGTCCATCAAAATCTGGTTGATTCGATGAAAATGCTTCTAATGTTTTGTCTTCGAAATTTTTATCAATTTCAAAGAAAGAAAAAGTATCTAAAATATCTATTGATCCAATTTCAACTTTATCTCCAATATTTTGTTCATTAATTAAACCAATTAATTTCCCAGGATTTAAATTGTCTTTTCTACCAATATTAATGAAGAAACGAGTCATGTTTTCATTTTCCGTTCTTGCTCTAGAATTATCTTTTGAAGATAAATCGTTTAAATCTTTGGCATTTTCATAATAAGCTAATAAGGTGTTGAACTCTAAAGAAACAAATTTTTGAATTAATTGCTCTCTGTCTAAACCTTCTAACTTTTCATAAATACTTGGTAAAAACTCATTTATTTGAGTTTCATTTACTTCAATATTCACAACTTTATCAATTAAACTCATTAATTGATTTTGACAAATATCTTTTCCAGAAGGAACTTTAGCTTCAGTAAATTTCTTTTGAATGATTTTTTCGATTGGACGTAATTTCCCTTTCTCTTTTCCATTCACTAAAACAATAGAAATACCTGTATTTCCAGCTCTACCAGTTCTACCACTTCTGTGTGTATAATTTTCTATCTGATCTGGTAATTTATGATTTATTACATGCGTTAATTCAGTAACATCCAATCCACGTGCTGCAACATCTGTAGCAACTAAGATTTGAATTGTTTTCTTTCTGAATTTACCCATCACAGAATCTCTTTGTCCTTGAGATAAATCTCCGTGTAAAGCATCTGCACTATAACCGTCTTTAATTAAATTATCTGCAACTTCTTGAGTTTCTCTACGAGTTCTACAAAAGATAATTGCATAAATATCAGGATTTATATCTGCTATTCTTTTTAAAGCTGGGTAACGTGTTCTTTCTGTAACTGAATAATATTCATGACTAACACTGTCTGCACCTTGATTTTTTTGACCAGAAGTAATTTCTACTGGCTTGGTCATATAGTTTCTAGCGATAGACTCAACTTCTCTTGGAAAAGTTGCAGAAAACAATAAAGTTTGTTTTGTTTCTGGTGTTGCTTCTAAGACTTTATCTAATTCGTCTTTAAAACCCATGTTTAACATCTCATCTGCTTCGTCTAAGACTAACCATTTAACGTTTCCTAATTTTAAAGCTCTTCTTTTAATTAAATCTACTGTTCTACCAGGAGTTCCAACAACAATTTGAGATCCTCTTTTTAAAGATCTAATTTGATCTTCCATACTAGAACCACCATAAACGGTAGTTACTTTAACATCTGGTAAATATTTGCAAAAGTCTTTAATATTATTACCAATTTGAACAGCAAGCTCTCTTGTAGGTGATAAAATTATTGCTTGTACATTACCGCTATTACTATCTAAAAGCTCTAATATTGGCAAACTAAAAGCAGCAGTTTTACCTGTTCCTGTTTGTGCAAACGCTTTTAAATCGCTTGTAGATGAAATAATTTGTGGAATTGCTTTTTCTTGTATAACAGTTGGTTTTTCATACCCTAAATCTGTTAATGCTTTGATTATAGGCTCTTTTAAACCTATTTCTAAAAATGTTGACATTACTGTGTTTTTGTAGATTCACAGAACGCCTATCTGTAAACCCAATTATAAATTTGGACTTGATTTTCTATGAGTTTTCTCAAAATTAAAATCGCGCAAAGGTACAGTAAATTAACGAAATAATTGATTTTTAAATTTTTAATTTATTTCACTTAATTCCTTGAGCTGCTTGTATATATTTCCTGAAGAAATTGCTGCGTACCCATTTTCAACAATTCCATTCTTATTCACAAGGATTGTTCGATGCATTTTACTTGTTAAAAAATTATTTGTAAGAGTTTTAGAATTGATAAAATATTGATTTTTTATATCAATATCTTTAATTCTATTTGTGGTATCTCCGTCAATTTCAATAACCGCAAAATTTAATAAAGGATATTTTTTTTGTAAAAAAGGAATTCTAGCACTAATCATAGATTTAGAAATATATTCTTTGTTCCAAAAGAGTAATACAGAATTTTTATTAGTTGTAAAATCTTTGATCTGAATCGGTTGGTTTGTGAAATCTAAAATTGTAAAACCTTTAATTTCGTCACCTTTACGTATTAACTTATTATCTTGAATAAGATTTTTTAATAATGCCTTGTCTCTTTTATTTGAAGATAATGTAAAAAAAACATCAAATGCTTTTTCATTTAAATTGCAGCTAGATTTTCTGTAAAAATGATCTAAAACAGTTCTTTTTAAGAATGCATTTTTAGAATCTTTGGCGTTTACTTTAGCATTAATAGTATTTAATAGATCCAGGGTAAAATCAGACGAAAATTCATCTTTCATTGGTTTATGACCCATGGAATAGGTAATGTTGTAAAGATAATTTGTAATGTACCTTGCATAAGGTGTGTAATACATTAAAGAGTTATTATCAAAATCTAAATTGCTTCTATATGCGTAAAACGATGCTTCAATTTTGGGAAAATCATCTTCTCTTGAAATGTAAACATGATTTATTGGATATCTTTCAACTCTAGAATAAATAGGATAGACTAAAGCTGTTTTTAATATTTTAAAATAGCTCTCAGTTTCGTCGGGATGCTTTTCTTTGTAATCACTGTAAGTATGCAGTTTGAACTCTATTATAGAATCAATTTTACTTTTATATGCTTTGGACTTAAGCTTATTTAATTGATAAAAATTTTTTCTTTCGTTTTCTGTTTCTAAGAAAATATCAATCAATATATTATTTCTTTCAGCTCCTTTGCCAGCAAATACTAATGATTCGTCAAAATCCCAAGTGTTTAGTCGCAACATTAAACTGTCTTTCGGTTCTAAATAGATATACTGATTTTCGTTGCCATGTTGAAAATAATACAATCCTTCGTCTAAATTGTCATACGTTCCTAAAAACTTATTTCTATCATTTAGTAAAAGCGTATCAATTACTTTATCGTTTGCGTAAAGCACAACAAATTTGGTTTTGGGATTGATTATTCTACCTCCAAAAAAAGTGCTAGCGTTTTCTTTGGTATTAGTACAACCTAATAAAGTTAAGCATATAAAGGATAAAGTAATATAATTATATATTTTTTTTGTCATAAACAACGTAATGTAGGAGATGTCACAAATGTAAAAATTAGAATGAGGTAAACTTGTTAATTCACTGTTAAAATAGCCTTAAATATTATATAAAAGTTAAGAGTTGCTTTTAAAAGTATTGAGTTTATAGGCTAATTAGAAAAATGGAATTTGTACTTTTGCACAAATTTTAAAAAGCCTATTTATGTTATCAGTTTCTAACCTATCTGTTCAATTTGGAAAACGTATTTTGTTTGATGAAGTTAATACAAAATTTCTTCATGGAAATTGCTATGGTATTATTGGAGCAAATGGAGCAGGAAAATCTACTTTCTTAAAAATAATTACAGGAGAACAAGAGCCTACTTCAGGACAAGTGCATTTAGACAAAGGCAAACGGATGTCTGTCTTAACGCAAGATCATTACGCTTTTGATGATTTTCCTGTTCTAGAAACGGTTGTAATGGGAAATAAAGATTTGTTTAAAATTAAAAAACAAATTGATACATTATATGCGGATTATACAGATGAAAATGCTGAAAAAATAGGAGAACTACAAATTATTTTTGAGGAAATGGATGGTTGGAATGCAGATTCTAACGCAGCAGCAATGTTATCTAATTTAGGTATCAAAGAAGATTTACATTATACTTTAATGAAAGATTTGGATGGTAAACAGAAGGTACGTGTACTTATTGCACAAGCTTTATTTGGAAATCCAGATGTTTTAATTATGGATGAGCCAACCAATGATTTAGACTTTGAAACAATCTCTTGGTTAGAAAATTTCTTGGCAAATTTTGAAAACACTGTAATTGTAGTTTCACACGATAGACACTTTTTAGATGCAGTTTGTACACATATTTCTGATATTGATTTCAGTAAAATAAATCATTATTCTGGTAATTATACTTTCTGGTATGAATCTAGTCAATTAGCGGCAAAACAAAGAGCTCAACAAAATAAAAAATCAGAAGATAAAAAGAAAGAATTAGAGGACTTTATTAGACGTTTTTCTGCCAATGTTGCAAAATCGAAACAAGCAACCTCGCGTAAAAAAATGATTGAGAAGTTAAATGTTGAAGACATTAAGCCTTCTAGTAGAAGGTATCCTGCAATTATTTTTGATAGAGATAGGGAAGCTGGAGATCAAATTTTAAATGTAGAAGGCTTATCTAAAGAGTTTGAAAATGAAAAATTGTTTGATGATGTGCACATTAATTTAAATAAAGGCGATAAAATTGCAATTATTTCTAAAAATTCTAGAGCAATTAGTGCTTTTTATGATGTGATAACAAAAAATGAGAAAGCAGATACAGGTAAGTTTTCTTGGGGAGTTACTACGACACAATCTTATTTACCTTTAGACAATTCCACCTTTTTTCAAGACGGTCAATTAAATTTAGTAGATTGGCTTAGACAATATGCACAAACAGAAGAGGAACGTGAAGAAGTTTTTATCCGTGGTTTTTTGGGGAAAATGATTTTCTCTGGAGAAGAGGCTTTAAAGAAAAGTAATGTGCTTTCTGGGGGAGAAAAAGTGCGTTGTATGTTGTCTAGAATGATGATGAAAAGAGGAAATGTCTTAATTTTAGATGAACCCACAAATCACTTAGACTTAGAATCTATTCAATCTTTAAACAACGCTTTAATTAGTTTTAAGGGAACTGTTTTGCTCTCTACACATGATCATAAATTTGCACAAACAGTTGCAAACAGAATTATAGAGTTAACACCAAAAGGAGCAATCGACAGATACACCACTTTCGAAGAATATTTATCAGATCCGAAAATTAAAGAATTACGTGAAAAAATGTACTCTTAAAAAGATAAGATAATTTATAATTAGACCTCACAGATTTTAAAAACCTGTGAGGTTTTTTTATTTTTTAATAGGACTAATAATTTTTACATCTGAAAAAGAAATGGCACCTTTTATAACACCATCAATTGTCTTTTGTAATGCTTCAATTAATTGCATTTTTAATTGAGACTTGTGGTAAATTAAACTCACTTCTCTTGCTGGAGGAGGACTTTTGAACTCACGTAAATGCTTTTTATCAACATCGCTTAAATCTAAAGTATGCAAATAAGGCAATAAAGTCATGCCTAAACCTTCTTTAGATAGTTTAATCAACGTATCAAAACTTCCGCTTTCTAATTGAAATCCTTTTTTGTTATCAATTTTATGATTTCGGCACAAATTAAGAATACTGTCTCTAAAACAATGGCCGTCTTCTAATAATAAAATATCTTCTACCTCGAGCTCATCTTCAGAAATTTGTTTGTTATTAAAAAGTCGGTGATTTTGAGGAATCAATCCAACAAAAGGTTCGTAGTATAAAGGCCTTTCTTTTATTGCCTCATTTTCTATAGGTGTTGCAGCAATAGCAGCGTCTATGTGCCCGTCAGTTAACTTTCGTATTATTTCTTCCGTGGTTAATTCTTCAATAATCAACTTTACTTTTGGATATTTCTTAGTAAAGTTTTGTAAGAACATTGGTAATAAAGTAGGCATTATAGTAGGTATAATTCCCAATTTAAATTGGCCTCCAATATACCCTTTTTGTTGATGTACAATATCTAAAATTCGATTGCTCTCGTCAACAATTACTTTTCCTTGCTCCACAATTTTTTTACCAATTTCCGTCAATTCAATAGGTTTCTTAGACCTATTAAAAATCTTAACTCCTAATTCATCTTCTAATTTCTGAATTTGCATACTCAATGTTGGTTGAGTCACAAAACTATGTTTTGCTGCCACTGTGAAATTTTGGTATTCTGCAACCGATAACACATATTTTAATTGGGTAATTGTCATTTGAATAAAATATTTTTATAAAGATATTAAAAGTATCAATAATAATTATTGCTTATTGTAACAAATTTCTGTTAATTTTGTTGCTCACCAAATCTAAAAAATGAATAAATCAATATTAGGATTAGACAAAAAAGAAAGTGCAAATTTAGTTGATAATTTAAACGGATTACTAGCAAATTTTCAAATATACTATCAAAGTTTACGAGGTTTACATTGGAACATCAAAGGGAAAAATTTCTTTGAATTACACGCAAAATACGAGGAATTTTACACAGATTCACTTGTAAAAATAGATGACATTGCAGAACGTATTCTAACTTTACAAGGCAAACCGCTACATACTTTTACAGACTATATTAAAACGGCTTCTGTTCCGGTTGGAAAGGAAATTTCTAATGATGCAGAAGGAGTAAATCTAGTAGTTACTTCTTTGACAGAATTATTAACTATCGAAAGAGTAATTCTCAATCTTTCTGAAGAAGTGGAAGATGAAGGTACCAATTCTATGATGAGCGATATTATTTCAGAACAAGAAAAAACTATTTGGATGTTGAACTCTTGGTTGGGGAAATAATATTATTAATTGCTTTACTTTAGTTGAAAATTATACTAGAGTCAAAAGAATAGCTGAATTAAAAGGAACTCAATTTGAGTTCCTTTTCTTATTTTAATTGATAAGAGATTCCAGCTTCAAAGCCAACAAAAGAAAAGCCAGCGTTTGGCCATTGGAAATCAAGATTAGAAACATGGCCAATATTGCTTCCTACATATAAAAAAGTTGTATTCATTATTTTATAAGAGAAACCTAAAGATCCATTTTCAATAAATGTAAAACCTTTTGCTAATCGTTCAGTTCTTGTATCTATAGCTGCCAAACCTAAACCAATAGTAACCAAGAAATCTAATTTCTTTAAAAGTGCTTTTTTCATCATAAAACCCAGTTCAAAAGCATATAAATGCATGGTTTTAGGAGTTGTAAATTCTGTTCTTTTTTCCTTATAATTTTCTTCAGAAGGCAGCACAAATTGCTCATTTATTAATTGATGTTGTATGACCTGATATTGTGGTTGTACAATCAATTCAAAATCGAGAGTTTTCCAGCTACCTAAATTATAAAATGCTTGTAATTTGTATGTCTTGGTAGCATATGTAAAATCTTTATCATCAAAAATAAAATTATCACTGTGCGCATTATTATATAGAAAACCTATTTTTTTAATATTTAAAACTCCCTTTTTAGGAGCTTGTGCAAAGGATAATAGGGAAGAAAAGAAAAGAACAATTAATATATATTTCATAGCTTGAGATTTTTCAAATGCCCTTTTTTAAATCCTGAAATTTAGAGAACAAAAAAAGGGCAATTCGAAAAGGTGAAATTAAGTGTATTAACGAAACATTTCAGCAACTACTTCTGCTTTTCTGTTTTTAGAATAATCATAGAAACCTTCACCAGATTTTACACCTAATTTTCCTGCCATTACCATGTTTACCAATAATGGACACGGTGCATATTTCGGATTTTTAAAACCATCGTATAGCACATTTAAAATAGACAAACAAACATCTAAACCAATAAAATCTGCCAATTGCAAAGGTCCCATTGGATGTGCCATTCCTAATTTCATTACCGTATCAATTTCAGCAACGCCAGCAACTCCGTTGTACAAAGTTTCAATAGACTCGTTAATCATTGGCATTAAAATTCTATTTGCCACAAAACCAGGATAATCATTAACTTCAACTGGCGTTTTATGTATGTCTTTAGATAACCCTATAATTGTTTGCATTACAGTATCAGAGGTATTATAACCTCTTATAATCTCTACCAACTTCATAATTGGCACAGGATTCATAAAGTGCATTCCAATTACCTTATCTGGTCTATTTGTTACTGCAGCAATTTGGGTAATAGAAATTGATGATGTATTTGTAGCTAGAATGGTTTTTTCCGGACAAACAGCATCCAATTCTTTAAATATTTTTGATTTTAAGTCTGCATTTTCTGTTGCAGCTTCCACAACCAAATCCATGTCTTTTGCGCCATCGGCAATAGATGTAAAAGTTGTA
This sequence comes from Polaribacter sp., assembly GCA_051277175.1. Lineage (GTDB taxonomy): Bacteria > Bacteroidota > Bacteroidia > Flavobacteriales > Flavobacteriaceae > Polaribacter. Next base: position 5,239 of record JBNMOF010000018.1, on the reverse strand, counting down.
ATATTTTTTAATGTCTGTACTTTATCAACTTCAGAAATTTTTTCTTTCGCCACCATTCTATCTAAATTCTTAGATATGGTTGCAATTCCTTTGTCCAAAGAAGTCTGAGAGATATCTATTAAATGTACCTTATAATTAAATTGAGCAAACGTGTGCGCAATTCCATTTCCCATGGTTCCAGCACCTATTACAGCTATGTTTTTCATGTATATTTTTTATTTTTTTATTTATATTTGAGCGTTTTTACAGGCTTTCGCTACTCGCTTTTTTCGTTCCTTAAAAGAGCTCAAACAAAGCACTCAATCCCTAACGCACTTCTCTATTCACTTTTAGAAAATTTAAAAGAATTCTTTTTTTTAAGAGTTTACTAATTTGAAACGTATTAGAAACAATCGATAATCATTTGCGCAACTCTTAAAGCATCGGCTCCTTGGCTTAAAGAAACTACTGGCACTGTGCCATTATTTATTGCGTCTGCAAAAGATTCTAACTCGTCTAAAATAGCATTGTTGTTTTCAATTTCAGGATTGTCAAAGTAAATTTGTTTTTTAATACCTTCTGCATTTTGTAAAATCATTGCAAACTCATCAGGATTATTCGGAACATCTTTCATTCTAACAATCTCAGATTTCTTTTCTAAAAAATCAACAGAGATATACGCATCTTTTTGAAAAAAACGTGTTTTACGCATATTTTTCATAGAAATTCTACTTGCAGTTAAATTGGCAACACACCCATTTTCAAACTCAATTCTTGCATTGGCAATATCAGGAGTTTCAGAGATCACAGAAATACCGCTTGCATGCACACTTTTTACTTTAGAATCTATTACCGAAAGAATAATATCAATATCATGAATCATTAAATCTAAAACCACAGGAACATCTGTTCCTCTTGGGTTAAATTCTGCCAATCTGTGCGTTTCAATAAACATTGGTGTGTCTATTTTATCTTTAACTGCGGTAAATGCGGGGTTAAAACGCTCTACATGACCTACCTGACCTTGCACATGAAACTGACTTGCCAATGTTTTAATAGCTTCTGCTTCTAAAACAGTTTTGGTAATTGGTTTTTCTATAAAAATATGACGTCCTTTTTCGATGGCCATTTTAGCGCAGTCAAAGTGAGACAATGTAGGTGTTACAATGTCAATAACTTCTACTGCAGCAATCAACGCTTCTATAGAATCGAATAACTTATATCCAAATTCTTCGGCTACTTTTTCTGCATTTTTAGTAATTGGATCAAAAAAACCAACCAATTCATATTTTTCTGATTGTTGTAATAAACGTAAATGAATTTTACCTAGATGACCAGCACCTAAAACTCCAGCTTTTAGCATATATGTTTTTTTTTGTCATTGCTAAAGTTCCTGAAAACTTGAGAAAAGAGATCTTCTATCGAAGAAACTACTTTGTTATTTTCTGCTTAGAGCAGATAAATGTCTAGTAATGACGTTATATTATTAATTTGAATTTTCTGAGAAAATAACAGAAATTTTTAACGAAAACAAAGATACAATTTTATAAGAATGTATTTAGAATTATTCCTATTTTTAGACTCCAGAAAATTAATAAAATTGAAAGACACTTCAAAACACCAAGGACTTAGGAATCAACTTGCTACTGTATTAGAAGCAAAAGGGATTATAGACAATAATGTATTAAATGCTGTTCGTGAAATTCCACGGCATTTGTTTATTGACTCAAGTTTCGAAGCACATGCGTATCAAGATAAAGCTTTTCCTATTGCTGCAGAACAAACAATTTCTCAGCCATATACGGTGGCTTTTCAATCGCAAACTTTAGCAATAAAGTCTGGCGATAAAGTATTAGAAATTGGCACTGGGTCTGGATATCAAACAGCAGTTTTGTTAGCGTTAAAGGCAGTGGTTTACACGATAGAAAGACAGCAAGAATTGTTTAAAAAAACATCTTTGTTTTTACCTAAGATAGGTTATAAACCTAAGAAATTTATTTTTGGAGATGGTTATAAAGGGTTAAAAGAAGAGGCTCCTTTTGACAAAATCATTGTGACTGCAGGTGCACCTTTTGTTCCAAACCCATTGTTAGCACAATTAAAAATAGGAGGGAAGTTACTAATCCCTGTTGGAGATAAAACGCAGGTAATGACCCTTTTTATCAGGAAATCTGCCAAAGAATTTGAAAAACACGAATTAGGAGATTTTGCTTTTGTACCAATGTTAGAGGAAAAAAATTAGAAAAGGAATGTCTATTTATAGCACTATTTGAAAGATATAAAACGGTTTGACTATTTTTAAAATCCACAACGCTCCCGTGAGTCCTTTACCAAAGTACAGTTTTACCAACTAATTTAACACCAATATAACGCCTTAATTTTAGTATAATTGCTGAACAGTCTATTATAATAATTAAAAATATTTCTGTTTTTAGGATCTTTAAGTTTAACACTAGATTATCAAGACGGAGTTTAAGATGTCTGCATCGTTTCTAGGTTTCTATTTACTACCTAGTTTGTGAATCTCTATAAGTCTTTAGCATTACATATTACAGGGTAAAACTATCTTTTCTTGGTTAAAAAGTATGCAACACCATACTATTAATTAAAAAGGTGTTTTGCAGGCAATGTCAAGAAAAATATTATAAAGTTGCGTCAAAATTTTCTTCCCATTTTTGTTGCACGCGCAGTACTTGTTCTATTACATCTCTTACACATCCTTCGCCACCTTTTTTATTTGAAATATAAGTAGAAATACTTTGAATTTCTTGCACAGCGTCATTTGGGCAAGCTGCAACACCTACTAATTTCATTACAGGATAATCAGGAACATCATCTCCCATATACAATACATGCTCTGGTTGTAAGTTGTATTTTTTAACCAATTCTTGGTATTGTTTTATTTTGTTATGCGCACCTAAATAAATATCTTGAATTCCTAAAAGGGCCAATCGTTTTCTAACACCTTCATTCGTTCCACCAGAAATTATACAAATTCGATAGCCTTTGTTTAAGGCATTTTTCATGGCATAACCATCTTTTACATTCATGTGTCTTACCAATTCCCCGTCGGGCATTATGGTTAACATTCCGTTTGTCAAAACTCCATCAACATCAAAAATAAAAGTGTTAATTTTAGGTAATAATTGTTTGTAACTAATTTCCATATTTCTTATGTATACACCCTTTAGGCCAGCCTTAAGGGGTTTATTAATTTAAATTTAATGCATTTAATTAACGCCATCTTTAATAGATTGAGTCAATATTTTATAGATTCTTTGTTGTTCAATATTCAGCAATTCTAAATGATTTTCAATTGTTTTTTTATCGTTTCTAATTGCAGGACCTGTTTGTGATTTTTTAGGTGAGAGTGTTTTTATTTTTTGGGATGTTTCATCAATCAGAGGTTGTAAAATTTCAAAAGGAACTTTATTTTCCTCACAAATATCATTTCCAATTTTATAGAGATGATTTGTGAAATTATTCACAAAAACTGCTGCAACATGTATTGCTTTTCTTTGTTCAGAATTTATAGTGTAAACTTTTACACCTATTGCTTTTGCTAATGTTTCAAGCAACAGGTAATCTTCTTTGTTTTCAGCTTCCAAGCAAAAAGGAATTTTAGAAAAGTCGATTTCTTTGTCTTTAGAAAACGTTTGTAACATATAAAAAACACCTTTATTTGACGCGTTTTTTAAATCTTCGATAGAAGAACTCCCAGAAGTGTGTACTACAAAAGAATTTCTAATTTTAGACGACACATCAGCAATAGCGTCGTCAGAAACAGCAAGAATTGTAATGTCTGCTTCAGGAATATTTTTTAATTTTCTAGAATTTATTTGTGTAACACGTATTGTATCAACCTTTAAAAAAGCAGATTCTAAATGTGTTGCTATATTTCCGTTACCTATAATAACTACTGATATCATTACTACGAAGATATTATAAATTTATAGAAATTTAGAATTGGTTTTACTAAATTAGCTGATATAAATTTGATTTAATGAAAGACAGTAAAAACCTAGGAATAAATACTATTTGTGTGCATACAGGAGAAGTTAAAGACGAACAATTTAGAGGGGCAGTTTCGCCAATGTTCATGTCTACTTCGTATGCTTTTGATGGCGTTGATGTAAAACGGTATCCACGCTATTTTAATACACCAAATCAAGAAATGTTGTGTAAAAAGATAGCCGCTTTAGAACATACAGAAGATGGTTTAATTTTTGGATCAGGAATGGCAGCAATTTCTGCTGCGATGTTTGCTTTTTTAAAGTCTGGAGATCATGTAATTATTCAACAAGTAATTTATGGAGGAACTTTTAATCTTGTAGTTTCAGAATTTGAGAAATATGGAATTGAGTATTCTTTTACTGAATCTGACAAAGTAGAAGAGTTCAAAGCATTGATTAAAGAAAATACAAAGATTCTCTATATAGAAACACCTTCGAATCCGTTATTAGGAATTACAGATTTGGATGCAATTGGCTCTTTAGGAAAAGAAACCGGAGTTTTAACAATGATTGACAATACCTTTGCATCGCCAATAAATCAAAATCCTGCAGATTTTGGAATTGATATTATTTTGCATTCTGCTACCAAGTACATGGGTGGTCATTCCGATATCTCTGCGGGAGCTATTGCAGCATCGAAAGAACACATTGCTCAAATATGGAAAACAGCGATTAATTTCGGTGGAAATTTAAGTGATCAAACCGTTTGGTTATTAGAAAGAAGTTTAAAAACCTTGAATCTTCGTGTTAAAGAACAAACAAAGAATGCACAAGAAATGGCAGAATATTTAGAGCACAATATAAATATAGACCGCGTTTATTACCCCGGATTAAAAAGTCATCCACAATATGAGTTAGCGAAAAGACAAATGAAAGGTTTTGGTGCTATGATGTCTTTTGAATTAATTGAAGGCATTGATGCAATGCAGTTTCAGAATGCTTTAAAATTGATAAAACCTTCTTTAAGCTTGGCTGGTTTGGAAAGTACAACAGTGAGTCCGGCGCAAACCACACATGCTTTATTAAGTGAACAAGAACGTTTAGATAGAGGAATAAAAGATGGTTTAATTCGTTTTTCTGTAGGTATTGAAGAGGCGAAAGATTTAATCGAAGATATCGCGCAGGCGCTTCAAAAATGTAAAAAATAACCCTTTTCGTATGGCATTAAGTACTCTTTTTTAATTTACAGATTGCTTAATTAGTTCTTATTGAGAAATACAAAATACAAAATAATGAAATTAGATATA
>JBNMOF010000017.1:0-22719 GCA_051277175.1 Polaribacter sp. | reverse complement strand
GGATAGAGCAGTAGGTAGCTCGTCGGGCTCATAACCCGAAGGTCACTGGTTCGAGTCCAGTTCCCGCTACTAAGAAACTCCTTGAGAAATCAAGGAGTTTTTATTTTGGGGTCAAGTGATGCTTGCATCGTCTTGAGAACAAAAGAAAAAATCAGATTGCAAAGCAATCGGAGTTTCTTTGGGCTGTTTTTTTCTTGGAACTTTCCGAAACAACGTGGAGGAAAGAATCTTGTTTCCGCTGCGCTACTAATTTAACGGTTATACTTTTAGAGTGTAGCCGTTTTTATTTTATAATCTTTTTGCAGACTTTTAATAACTTCATTTTTATTTTGATTCATGGCATCTAAAATTGGATGAAGATCCATTTTCTCATGTATTGGTCTCAAATTATGATCACTCCACAAGGCCAATTCGACTATTATTGGGGTTAATGAGAGTCCGTTCTCCGTCAAAACATAAATGTTGGTTTTCTTATTTTGAGGGATTTTCTTCTTTTCAATAAACTTTAATTTTTCTAATGTCTTTAATCTGGCGGATAGTATATTTGGAGCTATGGCCTCTTTGCTTTCAGAGAAGTCCTTAAAGGTTCGACAGTCTTGCAACAACATCTGTTTAATTATAACTAAGCTCCACTTGTCTCCCACGATATCGAGCGCAGAAGTGATGGGGCAGGTGCAACGAAAATTTTCAAGAACCATAAAATTATTTATTTTAACTATTGTTTTGATAGTAATTTACTATATTTACTTTCAAAACAAAAGTAATTAATTTTTAACACTATTATCATGAAAAGACTTTATGTATTTCTGATTGCCATAAGTATATATGGCTGTAATCAATCACCTAATCCAGAATTTGAAATTTTGAAACAAGCGAAGGTAAATATAGATACCAATGCAGGTATGTATGCAACCGTTTGGGATAAAATTATGAATGAACGCAATATTGATTTAATTAACACAGATAGTTTTGATTCTGAGGTTAGCGTTATTACTGCAACAGGACCAATAACAGGCATTGAAGGTTTTAAAGCCTATTATAACAACTATCTTACAGGTTTTTCAGATGCTAAAATGACAATAGTTGAGTTGTATGGACAAGGTGACTTAATGACAAAGCATTGGCGCTTTCAAGGAACTCATGATGGAGATTTGTTTGGAATTCCGGCAACAAATAATAAAGTAGATATTTATGGTGTAACACTGATAGTCATGAAAGATGGGAAAATTTTCAAAGAGAAAGATTATTTTGACAACAATGTTTTTATGAAACAGCTTGGGTTAATGGAATAAGGTTTTTGTTGCTATCAATAATTTATTTTAGGACTACCACTTTGCATAATTAGTCGATGGAATGCAAAGTATCTATTGAATAATTACTGCAAGTTTAATTAATTTACAAGTATCGAGAAATTTTTTGTAAGAGAATTTTAAGTTAGATATTTGAATTTATTTTTCTAAAAATAATAAAAGTTTCACTTAATTGTGAGGCTTTTTTTTGTGCAGTAAATTTAATGAAGAGCTATTCTTATTAGTATCATTTACAAACTATTCTAAGTAATTGTTATTATTAAAAAAAGTTAAATTCCAAATTCCTCAAGTCTAAATTCCCGATACTTGCTCAAAATTTGATCAATAAATTCACCTGTGAATACTGTATTTGTAAATACCTTGTATTTTTTTGTATTATCTGAAAATTCAACCTGTTTAATGGACCACTTTTGAAGTTCATATATAATTAGATAAAGGTCAACACCTTGCTCTGTAATGGTATATTCTTTAATTTTTTTATCTGTTTTTCCCTTCAAGTATAATTAATTAAAAAATAAATGTAGATTTTTATCAAACATAATTTCATATTAAAACTTATATTGCAATTAAAGTTTTAATGTGTATATTTGGTACTAACCAAATAAATATTAAAAAAAATGAAAAAATTAGTATTTTTATTAGCGGTGGTTTTTACCACGTCTGCTTTTTCTCAAAACCAAGAAGTGGTATATGAAAGCATTTATTTAATACCGGAAAAAGCAAAAGAGATGAAGCTTATTGAAGGCGTTAAAAAACATAATGAGAAGTATCACAGTGAAGGAAGAACAACGGCATCTCTTTATAATGTTTTGGTAGGTCGCCGTTCTGGTCAGTATGTTTGGTTACTTGGCCCTATGGAGCTTTCTGATTATGATGCTATGCCTGATGAGGTCCATATGTCAGACTGGCAAAAAAACATTAGAAATAATGTTTCTTCGGAATCAGTACTACTAGGTAAATTAAACTGGGAAGCAAGTTACTCTCCCCCTTCTTGGGGAAGTCCTAAGTACTTATTACATCGTACAATTAAAATTAACCGTAAATACGGTAGTTATCAGAAAGTTCTTGAAGCTGTGACTAAAATCGGAAAAGTATTGACTCAAATTAACGCGCCTAATCCAAGAAGAGTATACGAAAGTATTTTTGCGAACGAAAATGGTGAAAATATAACATTAGTGTATCCATTTAAGTCATTTACAAGGTTCAATAAAGGAAACGGATTACCTCCAAACTTTCAATCAGAATACGAGAAAATTAATGGTCTTGGTTCGTTTAGAAGAGATGTATGGGATATTCTATCTGAATTTAGTAATGGATTTTCTGATGAAGTACTGCAATTGGTAAATTAAAAAATAAAAGGGAGAAATCTTTTTTGTTAGTTGGCGGTGGAATCTTTCCTCTGCAAGGGATTCATTTCTAATAAACTTAGCTAAAAAAAATAAACTTAACCAAAAAAATAAAATCAAAATGAAAAAATTATTATTGTTATTAGCGGTAGTATTTACTACCTCAACTTTCGCTCAAAAGAAAAGTCTAAACGGTAAAATATATGACAAACATCCTGCTATAAATGTCGTTGAAAGTTTCACTAAAGCTTTTGTTGAAGGTAATCAAGAAGAGATAAAAGCATTGGTTTCCGATGACTTTGAGTGGTGGCAAATGAATGCTATGATGCCAAAACCCTTAACCATTGAAAATTTAATTGGTCGTTCAGAATATTTAGTAAACAACGTTATAGGTTTTAGTGTTACAAATAGAGGAGCGTCATATTCTGATGCTTTAGAATTTGGTAAAGACGGAGTAAGTGTATACGCCTATCAAGTTTTAAAAGGATTTGATAAAAACACAGGCTATAAATTAGAAATTCCAAGAAACTCAATTTTCTTTTTTGACAAAGAAGGGAAAATAAGTGGTTTAAGTGTTTCAGACAGTCAATTAAAATGGAAAAAAGCTTATGATGCTTGGAATACCTCTAAGAATGGTGAAATATACAAAGACCATCCTATGATATCTAAAGCGAGATTACTTTATGCCTATTTAGAAATAGGAGATTTAACTTCTATGAAAGATTTATATTCTGAAGATGCTAAAATATATGATGTAATGAATTCAGAGTTAAATTCTTTTGTAACCGTAGAAGAAGAAATAAACAATCTAAAAGAATTCTATAAGACGTATGAGATTTTAAGAGTACGAGAAAGAGGGTATCCAGATTTACTTAATTACGAAGGAGGTGATACATCAACTATAATTTCTTGGTGGAATGTTACTGTAAAAAATAAAAAATCCGGTAAAACTAAAGAAGCTGTTCATCACTCTCAAATAGTTGTTAATGATGAAGGTAAAATTATTAGAGAGCAATATTATTTTAATGCTTCAGAGTTGCCAAATTAAATTAACCAATTAAAACTTATTCAAAATGAAAAAATTTATTTTATGCCTTTTACTGCTTACGTCACTGAATTTAGTAGCTCAAGAATACTATTGGACTACTTATAGTTTTGATGTAGAAGCAGAAGATGAGGAGATTGTAACAAAGCTTTTTAATGATTATTTCAGCGATACTAACTCTAAAGCTGAAGGTGTATCTGCGTTCCTTTTTGAAAATCACTTTGCAGATAGTGCGAACTACGCCTCTCATACTGTCGCTTTTACAGGGCCATTAGATGCTATGGGCAACCAATATTCTCAAGGAGAAAATGTAAGTTGGGAGTTATTTACCACTAAATTGAGTAGGTATATCACGCATCATTCTGCTGCATCAGGTAGAAGCTTGATTTCTGTTGGGACGCCAGGGAGTCATCCAATTCAAAATCTTTTTATTTTTAAAGTTAAAAACGCGGATAAATTTGCTAAAGGTTTTAAAGAGTATAACAATCAATTTAACCCTAAAGATAGAAGAGTTACTCTTGGAGCATTTAATCTTGGAAGAAGTTCAGAAGGTGAGACGCATTATGTGTTAATTGGGGTAGACTCTTTTAAGGATGCAATGAATCTTGGGAAGTATAGAGATTCAAATCCAGCAGCGAAAGCAGCTTGGGGAAAATATATGAATGACATTGAAGGAAGTGTTGAGGTATTAAGAACTCAAACACGTGTTATGATTGGGAGCTGGTAAATTAGTACTCAATAATATTATTTCAATGCGTTCGCACGATACTTATTAAATAAACCAATTAAAACTTATTTAAAATGAAAAAAGAATTGCTGTACATCTCAATTTCTATTTTGATGCTTGCTTGTGTTGAATCTAAAAAGATTAATGGTGAGGCAATCAATGGAGATCCTTATAGTGGAATTGTGAACGCAAATGATGAGAAGGCTAAAATTTTTGAAAACAATATAAAACTTTTTTCTCAGAATGATTTTTCCTACGTTCATAAATATGTAGCGAAAAATTTTACATTGAAAACTGCTACAGACACAACTGTGGTAGCTAATGGCCCCGAAGAAGCTATTAATTATTGGAAAAATATTCATACTATTTTTGATGAAATATCATTTGAAAAAGGATTGCTTCAAACTCATTATCAAAATAATGGAGATGTTTGGACTTCATATTTTGGAACCTTATATGCAAAGGGCAAGTTTACAGGAAATGATATTGTGATACCGATTGATGCTTGGATTAAATGGGATAATGACAAAATAATTCAACAAATTGATATGTTGGATTCAAAGTATATTGTGAAAGAGATTGAAGCAAGTGAAAACATAAACTAATAAAATAAATATTAATTAAAATATATTCAAATGAAAAAAATAGGAATCGTATTGCTTTTATTTATGACTACTAATCTTATTGCTCAAAACAACTTTAAAGATGAGACAGAGATTATAAAATTAATCCAAAGCAATTGGGAAATAAATAATAAGGGTAATATAGACGTACGGCTTATGTCAGAAGATGGTTACTATGCGTTTAATTCTACAGGAGGATTAATGGTTTATGATAAAAACCCAAACATTAGAAAAAATGAATGGGATGCCGTTAGTTTAACTGCTAAACATATCAAAGTAGTTTCTCTTGTGCCTGGTGAAGCTGCAGTAGCGATGTATTATAGCGAAGGTAGTATGACCCCAAAAGGTAGCGCTGCTGTACCTCACTATATGACAAGAGTGACAGAAGTTTTTATAAAAGAAAAAGGTAAATGGGTAATGAAAACAGCTCATTATTCTCCTATATCTAGTGGTAGTGGCACATCTCAAGTAGGGCCAAAGTCTCAGGATAACAAATAATTTAACCATTTAAAATAAACCAAAATGAAAAATTTATTATGCTCTTTAATTGCTGTTATTCTAATTTCTTGTCAACCTTCTCAACAAAAAAAAATCGAGCAATCTAATGATCCAACTGTTATAGGATATGAATTTAATGATGAAGGAAAAAAGCTAAATATAATAGCAGGGGATGTAGCAATGACAGATATTTATTTAGAGTATATTCAAGCTCATAACGAAAAGGATTTAACTAAAATTTCAGAAATAGATATGGATGACATAGTTGTGAGAGTTGCAAACGGTTCTTTAATCAACGGGAGTGATTCGCATGCAGAACAATTAAAAATTTGGTTTAATGCAAGTAACCCATCTTGGAAAGTGAAATTTATGGTTGCTAATACGGTCCAAGGTAATGATGGGAAAAATCAAACTTGGCTAACAACTGGAGTAGATGTAGTTCAATTATTAGACGGAAATAATGTAACAAGTCACCATATCGTTGATCTAAATTTTGTTGACGGAAAAGTTAAAGAATTAATTGTTTACGATAGAGCAGGTAAGGAGTAATAATATACTATAAATTAGATTTGTTAAACGCCTATCATTAATGATAGGCGTTTTCTTGTTTACAAGAGGCATATCAATCTCCTCAAGCTAACTTCTAATGCTCTTAGTTACATGAGAAAGGCATTAACATAATTTTGCTTGCATCTTTGAATAATAACGGGAGCGATAAATAAAAATTCAAACGCTTCAATTTGTGACTCTGAGACGCATCAATTTACAAGTATTGACAAATTCTCCTCAGGAGAGTTTTAAGTTCGATATCTGCATTGAGTTATCTACTGCAGCGTAATCAGAAATGGAGACTTTTTTTTGCAGTAGATGCAATTATAGCTTTAGTTATGAGGATATTTTTGGTTAGTTTTTACTTTGTAAAAGTGGTTTAAAGTACGTTTTAAAAAGACTACACTGCCATTGAAAATACCTCATATTTAAATGAATTGACATTAATAATTGTATTTACTGTCAATAACTATCAGTTAAAAAGCAATACTCTTACGAACCTCAATAGCCTTCATATAGATTTTGTTTCTTATTGTTTCTCTTCACTTTCTTTTAGTGGAGCAATCACAGGTTTGAAATTAGATATAGTCGTAAATAACTTATTGCGAATTGATATATACACTACCTGAATAAAAAGCATACAATTTCCACAAACATAATATTGTAAGACGATCGTTTTGAATATATGAGAAAGATTGTTAACTTGCTAAGAATTATTAATGATTTCATTTGAAAAATAAAAAAATATTCTTAATTCTTATCGTTTTTTTCTGTGCGTTTGTATTCATTATGAATTCTTTAGCGTTTAAGAAGGAAGAGGTAGTTGTTGCAGCACTTGCTCCGGTGGAGTGCATAGAGGAAGACTTCTTTTTAATAGAACGATTTCCTGAAAAGGATACAAAAATTGTGCGTTCTAAATTAGATTCATTATTACAACGTATTAATAAAAGGCATGATTTTCACGGTGCAATATTAGTTGCAAAAAACAAAAAAATAGTATACAATAGTCAGGTTGGGTTTGCAGATTTTAAAAAGAAAACGCCATTAAATGAAACCTCTATATTTCAATTAGCTTCGGTAAGTAAACAGTTTACTGCGGCGGCAATTATGTTATTGAATGAAAGAAATCAAATCAAACTCACGGATACGGTAAATAAATTCTTTCCAGACTTTCCGTACGAGCATGTTACTATTAAAAACCTTTTAAATCATACTGCTGGATTGCCAAAATATTTTTGGGTAGCGGAACACAAATGGCAGCAAAAAAAGGCACCAACAAACATTGAAATGATGGGCCTGCTAGAAGCAAGTAATGTGCGGCGCTTCTTTAAGCCCGGACGAAATTTTGATTATTCTAACACAGGTTATTTTGTGTTGGCCTCTATTGTTGAAAAAATTTCTGGAACTTCTTTTAGCTCCTTTTTAAAAACCAATATTTTTGAACCACTAGAAATGAAACATTCCTATGTGTACAGTTTTGAAAATGATAGCATTAAAAAAAATCAATTAGAGGGGTATAGATTGCATAGAGGATGGAGGCATCTAAAAATTCGCAGTACCGTAAATGACGCCATTGTTGGTGATAAAAATGTATATACCACCGCTGAGGATTTATTTAAATGGACGCTTGGATTAAATACAGGTAGATTGCTTACAAAAGGGTCATTAGATCTTATGTATTCAAAAGGAGAAACCGTGTATGGTAGAAAAGTACCGTATGGCTTTGGGTTTAGAATTAAGACGAGCGGTCAAAAAAGTATCTATCATCATGGTAGGTGGAACGGTTTTAGTACAGGACTTACAAAATATTTGGAAGACGATTTGGTTGTTATCGTTTTAGAGCATACCAGTTATAATGCAATGCGTTCACTTAATAAAAAAATAAAGAATATTGTTGCTGAAAATTTTAATATTTAATCTTTTATAAGAGATAGTGCATCCTCTTTTTTGTTTATCTATGTATACTTTTTCGCGGTAGTTAAAATGAGTAGTTACTTATAGAAGTTTCTTTTTGCTTGGAGCGTTAGCATATAATATGCAGTGATATTTAAAAGGAAGACAAGAGTTATTGATATTACGACTTCAAATTTTAGACTTTTATTGGTGTTCATTAAAGTGATTCTCAGATTATTATTTCTTGTTATCTTTTAGCACCGCTTCGCTGATCTTATATATGCTACAAATAGAAAGTTTCAGGCGAATTCTTAGAACGGGTTTTATTAAATCTTCCTTATCCACTATTAATTTATATCCAATATCCTAGTATCTTAGTTGTAACAATAATAGAGTTATAGACTTACTCCGAAAAGATGTCCAATATACGCAGTTATACCCATTGCAACGGTGCCCCAAAATACAATTCTAATGATTGCCTTTGGAATACTCGAACCGCCAGCTTTTGCCGATACTGCTCCCAAAATAACAAGGAATGTTAGGGCCAATATATATTGTAAAAGAACCATTTGGGATAAAGGCACAAATAAGCTTGCTAGCACAGGAAGTATCCCACCAAAAATAAACGCAAGTCCAGAGGCTATGGCTGCTTGTAATGGTTTTGCAGCAGTGATCTCGTTGATTCCTAGTTCATCTCTGGCATGCGCTTCTAACGCATTATGATCTGTTAGTTGTTGCGCTACTTGTAAGGATAGGTCTGGACTAAGTCCTCTTTTTTCGTAGATTTTAGCAAGTTCTATAAGCTCCTCTTCAGGAGTTTCTTCAAGCTCTTTTCTTTCACGATCTAAGTCTGCACTTTCTAAATCTGCTTGAGAGCTTACAGAAACATATTCGCCAGCAGCCATAGACAACGCACCTGCTACTAGACCGGCAACGCCAGCAAGAAGTATAGGTTCTCTAGTTGTAGATGCCGCAGCGACACCAATAACAATACTTGCGGTAGATAAAATACCGTCATTTGCTCCAAGAATGGATGCTCTTAACCATCCACTGCGCATTACATAATGATCTTCGTTTTCCATATATTAATTATTATAGAATTTCAATATACTCAAAATAGTTTTAGAATCCCTTATGTTTTTGTAGCTTTAGTTAGCGACTTATTTTCTGTTGTGAATCGCTGCTATTAAATTCGAACCGCTTTATTGAACGATAGAACCTTGTTTTTTGGTCGGTTAACAATAAAAATAATATATTTGATTTCTAAAAAGAAAAAAGCTTTCATGAAGTTAATTTATATTAGAATCTGTCTTATATGCATTGCTTTTTTTTCAGTAAAAAATCACGCGCAAGAGACGCTGCCAATATATGTAGATTATTTATCGGACAATGTTTTTTTAGTACACCCTTCTGCGGCAGGAATTGGTAATTCTAGTAAATTAAGACTAACAGCAAAGCAACAATGGATTGGGGTGCCAAACGCACCAGCTTTACAAACCATAAGTTTTCATTCTAAATTAAATGAAGAGTCTAATGCAGGTTATGGTGTTGTATTGTTTAATGATAAAAATGGTTTTCATTCACAACAGGGCTTGCAATTAGCATATGCATACCACGTGCCAATGAGCGAAGGCACAATATTTAAGCAATTGTCTTTTGGTCTTGCTTTTTCATTTGTTCAAAACCAATCAGATCAAAGAACTTTTTCAGGAGACAGAGCAGATGTTGTTAGTCAAATTATAGAAAGTACAAGTTATCACAATGCAGATTTTAGTGCTGCATACCATATAGGAGGTATATCATCTTATTTTACTGTAAAAAACTTATTTCTTACCGCAAAAAACAACTTAAACATTCAAGAACCTTTAGATTTAAGAAATTATATTTTATCTGCCGGGTACTATTTTGGACAACAAAATTTTGTGCAATTGGAACCTTCGGTGATGCTTCAATTAAGAGAAGGAACCGGAGAAAGAATTGCAGATTTTAATTTTAAAGCATATAAGACGTTTGCACAAACCCAAATTTGGGCAGCACTGTCATATAGAAGAAATTTTGACACAAATAGTGTTGACAATTCTTCTTATATATCACCAGTAATTGGTTTAAATTACAGGGATTTTATGTTTTCATACACGTATACAAAGCAGTTAAATGAAGTGCTGTTTGCAGCCGCTGGTTCCCATCAATTTTCTATTGGTTTTAATTTATGGACCATAGAAAGAAGAGGTGCGGCTTGTCCTAATATAAATGTTGATTTCGAAGGTTTTTAAAAATAACGCTCTATAATTTCTATTTCTTTATTTTTACTTCTAATAAGTAACTTTTCTAAAACAGACTTTTCTTTATTGATATATAAGGTATGCTTTGATTGCTGGAGTTCGTTACTATTTAATAAATTATAGTTCGTTAAAATTTTGTTTGTTTGTTTGGCAACTGCCTCACCAGAATCTATAATTTTAATTTTAGAACCTAGAATGGTTCTAATTTGCGGAATCAAATAAGGGTAATGTGTGCAACCTAATACTAAAGAGTCGATATTACTAGCTACCATAGGTTTTAAATAGAAAGATAATAAAGACGTCATTTCTTTGGAGTTTAACTTACCAGCTTCGATAAGTTCTACGAGTCCTTTTCCGATCGTTTCCTTAATTTGTATATCTTTTCCAACAGCATTGGATGTTGCTTCAAATAACGTGCTATTTAGGGTTCCTGTTGTAGCTAAAATACCTATTTTTTTAGTTTTTGTAATTAATGCGGCTGGTTTAATAGCGGGTTCAATTCCAATAAAAGGAATGTTATACATATTCCTTAAAATGTGAATTGCATTTGTTGTGGCTGTGTTGCAAGCAACAACAATTAGTTTACAGTTCTTTTGGAGTAAAAACTCTGTATTTTTTTTGCACAATGCTATAATTTCTTCCTTCGATTTTTCACCATACGGCGCATTTAGACTATCTGAGAGGTAAATGGTATGCTCTTTTGGCAAAAGTGTAACTACTTCTTTCCATATTGAAGTTCCTCCAACGCCAGAATCAAAAAAACCAATCGGAAAATTATTAGATATCATATCTTGTAAAAATAAAAAAACCTACTTTAAAAAGTAGGTTTCTATAATTTTATTTAAAATAAGAATTATCTTGCAGGTTGCTGTTGCTTTGGTGCATCTTTCAATAAACCTAATTTAGCCTTCGCAGCATCATATAAATCTTCACCTTTCTTAACGATTAAAGATTTTGCATCAAATACATATAGAATTCCTTTTGAAGCAGCAATCTCTTCAATAGCTTTTTCAGCCTTCTTTACGATTGGTTCTAAATCTTGCGCTTGTCTTTTTTGCATTTCTTGATAAGCAGCCTGTTGCGCTTGGTCAAATCTAGCCTTATCTGTTTGAACTTCTTGAGCTCTTTGTTTATTCGTAGTTTCAGTTTGAGTTGCCTGCTCTGCAGTATACTTTTGAACTTTAGCTTCTAACTTCTTCTTTAATCCTTCTATTTCACTTTGGTAAGATTTACCTAATTTCTCAAGAGTAGTTCCTAATGCTCTAGTTTCAGGCATATTGTCTATTACTCTTTGGTAATCTACATGACCTATTTTTTGTGCATTTGCAAAACCACTTACTCCCAAAGTAAATATAGCAACTAATAGTAACGTTTTAAAATTTTTCATTCCTGTGTTTAATTTAATTATTATTGTTTTGTTTGATTTTTCTTAGCGTCTTCTCTTTTCTTTTTCAATGCTGCTCTTTTTTTTCTGAGCAAATCTCTTTTTTCTTCTCTTTTCTTTAATTGTGCTTCTCTTCTCTCAAGGATGACTTTTTTCTTTAGCTCTTGAGCTGCTGCTTTTTTATCTACTAGCGCTTCTCTTTTAGCTAAAGCTTCTTTTTGCCGACTTGTTAACTCTTTTGGAGCATTTTTCTCTTTCCTTTTAGCATCTCTATCACCTATTAATCTTGTTTTGTCGATAGTTCCTAAAACGAGGTCGCTAATATCGTATTTTTTATTTGAATATAGCATGACTAATTCACTAGATTTATCAAAAACAAAATCATATTTTTTTCTAGCAGAAATACGCTGTATTGCATTGTAAACCTGATCTTGAATAGGCTTTACTAATTGTTTTCTTAGCGCAAACATATCGCCTTTTGGACCGAAATATAAAGACTCTAATCTTCTAAGTTCATCATGCTTTATGGAGATTTCTTCTTCTTTCTCTATGATAAGATCTTTTGTTAGAATAGCTTTTTCATTTGCCAGATCTGTTTTTAGAACTTCTATATATCTTGCTTGTTTGTCTAATTTTTGTCGCCACTTTCCAACTTTTCTGTCTAAAGTGTTTTGAGCTTCTAAATATTCTGGAACATTTTCTAAAATGTATTCCATGTCTATATAAGCGATTATTTGGCTTCTCTGTGACCAAGAAATACTAAACGTAAATAGCAGAACCGTAAGTAAAAATATTTTTTTCATTTGTTAAGTATTTTTAAAAAAACCGTGCCAAAAAACTTTCGACATTACAAATGTGCTGTTTTTTTAGAACTGTCTTCCTATAATAAAATGTGTTTGCCAGCCAGATTTTTCTGATTGACCTGGTAATGGATCAAAACCGTGTGCAAAATCAATTCCTAATAACCCAAAAGCAGGCATAAATATCCGAACCCCTAAACCAGCTGACCTTTTTAAGTCAAACGGATTAAATTGATCAAAATTGTCATAAGAATTACCCGCTTCTAAAAAACCAAGGGTATATATAGAGGCTGAAGGTGCATCTGTAATAGAATACCTCAGTTCTAATTGAAACTTGTTGTAAATAGTTCCCCCAGCAATAGAGGATAATCTATTGTTTTCATAACCTCTAATACCAACTGTTTCTCTACCATCTAATTGGAATTGAGCAATACCATCTCCACCGACAAAATAACGTTCAAAAGGTGTTTGCCCTAATTTTTCATTATAAAAGCCTAAGTATCCCAATTCTGCATTGGTCATTAAAACTAATTTATCGGTAAAAGCCGTGTACCATTTTCCTTTTATGCTTAATTTGTAATATTCTAGCCATTTAAATTTATCTGCTAAGAAATCGTTTTGCTCCTCTGCTGTTAGATTTTCAGGTTCTGTATAATCTTTTTCAACGATTAAAGAATATGGTAATGTTGCTTTGACACCAAAAGAAAATTCAGAGCCGTATGTTGGAAAAATCAAACTTGGTCCTGCAGAACTTCTACTAAGATTTAAGTTATATGACAAATTATTTAAAGTACCATTATTTAAAAAGTTATTCCCAACTCTAAAACCATAGTTTTTTAACTGAAAACTTTGATACGATATTGTTTGTGATAATTGGAAAAAATCATCTGGCCATTTTAAACGCTGACCTAAACCGATAGATGCTCCTGTAATTCCTAATTTTCTGTCTTTATCTACATCATAGGTTTGTGGATTTATTTGGAACTGATTTGATTGATATAAAGAAAAAGACAGTGATTTTGGCTTTCTACCCCCAAACCAAGGTTCTGTAAAAGAAAAACTGTATGTACTAAAAGTTCTACTAGATTGTAATCTTAAGGATAAATTTTGACCATCTCCCGTTGGTAACGGTTTATATGATTCTTTATTAAATAAGTTTCTAACAGAGAAGTTATTGAAAGAAAGTCCCAAAGTACCTATGAAAGAACCACCTCCATAACCACCTTGTAATTCTATTTGGCTGCCACCTTTTTCTATCACGTTAAAGTTAATATCCGCTGTTTTGTCTTGGTAATTTGGAACTACATCTGGTGTTACATTTTGATCGAAAAATCCTAATTGACCAATCTCTCTAATAGATCTAATAATTTCTCTTCTACTAAATAAATCTCCTGGTTTTACTCTTAGTTCTCTGAAAATTACATGGTCATTAGTTTTATCGTTTCCAGCAACAGTTACTTTTTTAATACGTGCTTTTTCATCTTCTCTAATTCTAATCTCTACCGTAATAGCATTGTCTTTAACCTTAGTTTCTACTGCGTTCACTTGAGAAAATAAGTATCCATTATTTTGGTATTCAGAAGATATATCAAAAGATGTGGGGCTTCCGTCACCACTAACTCGTTCCTTTAAAACAGCACCATTATAGATATCTCCTTCGTCAATTTTTAATACCTGATTTAATTGTTCATCCGTGTATTCTTTATTTCCAACAAATAATATTTCTGCAAAACGGTATTGTCTACCTTCTTCTAAATTAATGTTAATATCTATGGTATTATCTTCATTCCAAGAAATAGCTTCCTTCAAAATACGTGCGTCTCTGTAGCCTAATCTGCTGTATTTATCTAAAATATTTTCCAAATCTTCCTGGTATTTTTCCTCTATATATTTAGAAGCTTTCCAGAAACGCCCAAAAAACTTTTCTTTGGTGTTTTTCATTGCCTTTCTCAGGTTTTTACCAGAAAGTTCTTGGTTACCAATAAAGTTAATGTCTTTAATTTTAATTTTTTTTCCTTTATCAATAAAAACGGACATGTTAACCGTATTAACGTCAGTTGTATCCTTTTGAATATCTAAAGAAACTTTGGTTTTTAAGAAACCCTTGTCTGTGTATTTCTTTGTGAAGTAATTTTTGGTCGTAACTAACAAGTTGTCGGTTACCATTTCACCTAATTTTAATTCTGCTTCCTTAATTAAATCTTTGGCTTTAGATTTTTTGATACCATTAATTTCTACTTGGTTTAATTGCGGAAGTTCTTGCACATCTAATTGCAGATATACGGTCTTTCCATCCATCTTTGCTAAATAAACATCTACATCGCTAAACTGTTTACTTTCGTATAGTTTTTTAATAGCGCTTGTGAGTTTATCCCCAGGTAGTTTTATAGTTTGGCCATATCTAAGACCTGTAAAGACCCTTACAGTTTCTTCACTAAATTTTTTAAGTCCTGTTACGGTAATGCCCCCTAAAATGTACTCTTCTCCTTGTTTAAAAGAAATGTTTTTAGTGGATATTGTATCTTTTTGTACTACAGATAAACTGTCATTTTTAACTTGCGCACTAATGCTATAAGTAGAAAATAGTGCTATAAACACTATTGCTGCCGAAAATAATTTCATAAAAAATATATTCTGTAATTTATTCTGTAATCTGTTCGCTTGTTTTTCCAAATCTTCGTTCTCTATTCTGGTAATCTATGATTGCATCGTAAAAATGCTCTTTTCTAAAATCAGGCCAAAGGATATCTGTAAAGTATAATTCAGCATATGCCATTTGCCAAAGTAAGAAATTACTGATGCGATGTTCTCCACTAGTTCTTATCATTAAATCGACCTCGGGCAAATTAAACGTATATAAATGGTTATTTAAAGTTTTTTCATCAATTTCTTTTATAGAAAGTTCTTTATTAACAACTTTTTTAGATATGTTTTTGATTGCGTTAACAATTTCTTCCCTAGAACCATAACTCAGTGCTAACGTTAATATGATTTTAGTATTATCTTTCGTTTGAAGAATTACTTCATTTAAGGCTTTTTGGGCTTTTTTAGGTAAATTTTCGATGCTTCCAATTGCATTAACAATAACACCATTGTTTTGAAATGTCGTTAATTCTTTTTTTAATGAGTTAATAAGTAAACTCATTAAGGCATCTACTTCTAATTTTGGTCGGTTCCAGTTTTCTGTAGAAAAAGCATAAAGGGTAATTGCTTGAATACCTATTTCAGCTGCAGTTTCTACTGATTCTCTTACCGCAGTTAAGGCATTTTTATGACCAAAAACCCTGCTCATTCCCTTGCCTTTGGCCCAACGCCCGTTACCATCCATAATAATGGCAACGTGTTTTGGTACTCTTTGTAAATCGATAAGTAGTTTTTTTTCCATATAATTTTATAATCCTGGTGCATAACAAGCAGGTCTGCCAAAGGTGTAAATTAAAGAGATTCCTGAAAACATGTACCAGTCATTTCCTGTTCCACCAAACTTTGAAGAAAGCATTTCATTTGTTGCATTGTCCAAATCATCTTTAAAGGTATATCTAAACTTTGTTTCTAAAGAATAGGCAAGGTTACCAAACAATTTAGATTTAAACCCAATACCCATCGGAACTGCTATTGATGTTTTTTTACCCAAAACATCATTTCCTGCCGTATCCTTGCTCTTTACATAAGAATAATTAAATGCAGCTAGTTCCACTAAAATATAAGGCGTCCAGCTTTTGTCTTTAGATGCAATATCATATTCATAAAAATTATATTCCATTCCTGCGGCTAATTCTATGATTGTATTATTGAATTGTGAACCTCTATTTCTTCTTAAATCCGTATCTGCTTTTGCATCATCTCCTCTTATTGGTAATATAGATAAGGTACCTCTAAAAGCAAATCTAGGATTGTAGTTGTATTTAAAAAACACAGCACCAGCTAACTGATTTGGGGAGATATAATTTGTGCTGCCAATGTCACCAACATAGTTGGTGCCTCCCAAAAAGGCTCCAATTTCATATACTTGTCCAAATATAATTGAGGAGAAGCTAATAAATACGATACTTAAAATACTGTTTTTCATTCTAAAAAATAACGCCCAAATATACGGATTCCAATTTGCTTTTTAAAGTTAATATTCGGTCTTTTTTGTTTAACAGTTTTTTTACTTTTTTATTGCCTGTTTTGCCTAAAGATTTGTTTCATTTCTTGTGTCCTCTCCCCACAATAATTTACTGCGAAGTGTTTCTAAAAAAGATTGATTACTTGGAATGATACTTTTAATCGTAAACGGTGCTTTTTCTATAAAAACTTTGGTGTTTTTTGCAACGGAGGTTATTCTAGAATCCAGTGAAATTAAAAACTCTTTTTCTCTAGAATCTACTTCTAACTGAATCGAGTTTTCATCTGAAATAACCATAGATCTTGCATTTAAATTATGTGGCGCAATTGGAGTAATGATAAAGCTTTTAGAGTCTGGAGAAACGACAGGGCCATTGCAACTTAAAGAATAACCAGTAGAACCCGTGGGTGTGGCTATTATTAAACCGTCTGCCCAATAATTGGTCAAATATTCACTGTTTAAGTTGGTGGTTACACCAATCATCGCTGTGGTGTTTTTTCTTGCAATGGTTACCTCGTTCAAAGCAAAACTAAGTTCGGAAAACTCCGCTGTTTCGGGTGAAGTTCTCACGGATAAAAGTGTTCTTTCTTGCACAGAATACGCACCTTTTAAAATAAGTTCTACACTTTCTTTTATCGTTTCTTTATTGATGGTTGCAAGAAAACCCAATCTACCTGTATTAATACCTAACATCGGTATTCCAAGATCTCTAATATACGTTACGGCTCTTAAAATAGTGCCATCTCCACCTAAAGTAAAGAGGAGGTCAAAAGAGTTATTTAAATCATTAAAATGAGAAAATGTTGGATACTTTTTGTTTAAAATAGCGCCATCAACTAATAAATTGTAAAACTGTTCTTCTATAAAACAGACAATATTATTTTTTTCTAAAATGTCCAAAAGAATTTTAATTTCTTTTTCTGCGGAGATAGAATAAGATTGCCCGTAAACTGCTACTTTTTTCAAATGAATAAATTGTTTAATTTTCTTAATTATAAATATTAGAATACTTTTTTTTTAGAAAATTACATCTCTAAATATTTTTGTAAATAATCAGATCTGTTCTTTAAATCTTCTAAGTAGATATCATTTTCATGGATAGAAATTATTTTATAATCATATCTTCTAAAGGTTTGCATAATTTCAAGAATATCTTCAGTGCTAATTTTTAATGTAATTTGAACTAAATTTCCTTGGTTTTCCGAAACATATACCCCTAATAATTTACCGTTATTAGATTCTACAATTTGTGATACTTCGCTCATTGAATAATCGTTCTCTGTTTTTTCAATGATTAAAGTCTCGCTATTGTCAGTCATAAAAGGACTCATAGAAAAAACTTCTAAAACATCAGATAAATTATAATAACCAATGTATTCTTTTTTTGCGTTTAACACCGGAATAAGAGTAGTGTCATTGTCAGCAAAAATTTTTAAAAGCTCTAGAACAGAAGCTTCTTTATCTGCAAAAAAAGAATTTAGTAAATGTGAATACGCAACTAATTCATCAGATTTACTTTCTATTTGAACCACATCATCTTGCGCAAAGCAACCTAAAATTTTAGTATTCTCAACCACAACAAAATGGGTAATAGCATAATCATCCAACAACTTTTGAGCAGTTTTTACACTACTTTTTAAGTGCAATGGTTTTATTTTATTTTGTATGTAGTCTGTAATATTCATGCTCTACGAATATAGGATAAAATGATTTAATAATTTATCTTTGTAGTCTAATCTTAAACAATGACAAAGTTAAGCGTAAATATTAATAAAATAGCAACTTTACGAAATTCTCGTGGCAGTAATGTGCCAAATTTACTAAAAGTGGCTGAGGATATAGAGAGTTTTGGTGGGCAGGGTATTACCATCCATCCAAGGCCAGATGAAAGACATATTAAATACCAAGATGCGAGAGACTTGGTTTCTGCTGTAAAAACAGAATTTAATATTGAGGGAAACCCGATTCAATCTTTTATAGATTTAGTTTTAGAAACCAAACCAACGCAAGTTACTTTAGTGCCAGATGCTATCGATGCAATTACTTCTAATGCTGGTTGGGATACTATAAAACACCAATCTTTTTTGCAAGAAGTAATTAAAGAGTTTCAACAAAACGGAATTAGAACTTCTATTTTTATTGGTACGGATTTAAAATTGATTGAAGCTGCTGCAAAGACAGGTTCAGATAGAATTGAGCTCTATACAGAAGAATTTGCTTCTCAATTTGATTTGGGAAACAAAGAAGTTATAAAAGCATACACAGAAGCTGCAGTTTTTGCGAATAAATTAGGTTTAGGGATAAATGCAGGCCACGATTTAAATCTAGAAAACATTAAATTCTTTAAAGAAAATATTCCAAATTTAGCGGAAGTTTCTATTGGACATGCGCTAATTGTAGAAAGTTTGTATCTAGGTCTAGAGAACGTTGTAAATATGTATTTACATAGATTGAAGTAAAAAAAATGGCTCACAATCCAATATTAAATTCAACGATAAAAGGGGAAGGAGTTCCGTTATTAATCTTACATGGTTATTTCGGAATGTCTGATAATTGGAAAACACTCGGAAATCAGTTTTCTGAAAATTTTCAAGTTCATTTAATAGATCAAAGAAATCACGGGCGTAGTTTTCATGCAGACGATTTTAATTATGAGCTTTTGGTGGAAGATTTGTATTTTTATATACAAAATCATCAATTAGAAAATGTAGCTATAATTGGGCATTCTATGGGAGGTAAAACAGCAATGTTATTTGCCGTAACCCATCCTGAATTGGTGAAAAAATTAATTATTGTAGATATTTCTCCAAGAATGTATCAGCCGCATCACAATGCAATTTTAGCGGGTTTAAATGCGGTTGACTTTTCTGTGGATAATTCTCGAGGTAAAGTAGATAAAAAAATATCCACTTTAATTCCAGAATTAGGAATACGTCAGTTTTTGTTAAAAAATGTGTATTGGAAAGAAAAAGGGCAACTGGCATTTCGATTCAATTTAGCGTCTCTTACAGAAAATAATTCAGAAGTTGGTGATGCACTGCCGCCATTTACTGTTTTTGAAAATGAGACGTTATTCTTAAAAGGAGAAAATTCCGAGTACATTACAAAAGACGAAGCACCTACAATTGAAGCACATTTTACAAATGCTAAAATTATTGAGATTAAAAATGCAGGTCACTGGTTGCACGCAGAAAATCCGACACAATTTTATGCAGAGGTCTGCGAATTTTTAAGGTAACTTTTTAGGTATTTAAGCTTTCAATCTTCAAAAGAACATCTTTTTAGTTCTAAGATAACTTCTGCACGCGTGCAGGCTATTTTTATACAGCGAATATAGGGCTTGAGGTTTGGATCCTGAACTACTGAGTTTGTATAGAAGATAATTTTAGAAATTTTTTTTTCTTTGAGCTGAGCACTCACAAAAAGTGCTTTTTTCTCAACTTCGTGTTCCAAAAGTAGGTGGTCGTAGAAATCAATTTTATCCGTTGCTTCTAAAAGACCATAGCTTCCAGAAAGAATGAGGAATTTTATTCCTTGTGCTTTCGCTAAACTAAAAACAGTTTGAATTCGTGCGCTTTTATAGCGCTCAACTGCTGGAATTGGTGTTTCTGTCTCTTTTTTTTCTGCGGAGCAATAGGTACAATATGCGTACATAATTTTTTAGATTAAAATTAAATCACAACGTTTTATTCAGCCATCTCTCCTCGATGCGGTTTTAAAGCATCTCTAAATATTTTCATATTAGATTCATCCACAATAATAAAAGCAGCAGATAACATGGGATTTATTTCAGAAATATTTATTTCATAAAAACCTAATTTTTCTAAAGCTGCAAATTCTTTTAAATGAATGGTGTGGTGTTTCGCCGTTTCTTTGGCATCTTCACCTCTAAAATCCCATAATAATTTTATTTTTCTTCCCATTTTTAATGATTTATAAAAACAAATAAATTACCAGATTTAAAATTGATACCTATTTGTTTTTCAATTGCTTTATTTCTTGTTCCTATTCTTTTCCCAAAAACTAAATCTTCTTTATTTAGGGCATATTGCAAGCCTTTTGTAGTAATCTCTGTCGCTGTTGGAAACGGAATTAAAGAAACTGTTTTATGCATACAGTTGTCAATTACTGTTTTCTTATCAGCTAAAAAATAGCGACCATGGTTGTCAAAGAAGGTGATTTTTAATTTTTTTTCCCATTGCACTGCCGTGTTTAGATTTCCTAAAAAATGATCTTGCTCTTTACCACTAGCGCCAAAAACATCAATAGTTTTATGTCCTTTATTAAAAAGGATTTGAAGTATTTTATCAAAATCCGTAAAGTTCTGATCTGGGGTTTCTATTGTCTCAATTTCTTTCGGAATGTCTTCTAGAGAATCAAAATCGCCAGAAATAAAATGAGGTTTAATTTGATGTTTTAATAAATATTGATAGGCGCCATCTGTAGCGCAAATAATTTCATAATCAGAAAACACGGGAAGTTCTTTCGGTTGTTCACCATTCAGTAGTAAAAAAACTTTTTTAATTTTCATCATTGCAAAAATACAAACAAAAAAGCACCCTTTCTGCAATTTAGAAAGATGCTTTTTCGAAGTTAGGAAATAAAAATTTTCTCTTTATTTTTTCATCCAAGTTAAAATAATCGAAAATAGTTTTCCAATTAAAAAAATCACCATTCCAAAAGTAGGAGAGAGTAAGCCAATTTTAAGTCCACCAGCTAAAACTTGGGGAGCAACATCAGTTGCATTAGAAATATCTTCTAAAGCCCCTAAAAGTCCAATAACAAAACCTAAAACGCCAAATACAAAAGAAAATAAAGCTAAAGAGTTGATGAGTTTCTGGTTCTTCTCGGTATTGTCTTTTAATCCTTTTACAAATAAAAATACAATAACAATTAATAAGATTACTAAAGGAACCATAAATATTGGTCCACCTTCTAAAATAAAATTCATACTATATGTTTTAAAATTATGCTGCTAAAGTATCTGGTTAATAGCATAAAAAATTATTTTAGCGACCAACGACCAATTTTGGTTCGGTTTTAACAAATATCGTATTTTTAAAGAATTTAAAGCATAAATTGTCAAAACACTTGTTAATTTGGTATTTCGTCTATTATAATATTCATGAATTTAAAAAAATAGTTTATTTATAAGATGAACAAATCTGTATTAAAAATTTTAAAGAATGCTTTTTTCCATCTTATTTTTTGGATGTTGATTTGGTTTTTCTTCTCAAGTTTTTTTAGCGTAGGTTCTAAAAACGAAAATTTTATTTTTTGGTTTTCAACTATTTTAAGCGCAATTGCAATTATAGCCTCTTACGTTTTTGTGTATTATTTAATTCCTGATTTTTTAATTGCTAAAAAATACAAACAGTTTATTTTATATGCCTTTTATGCAGGCGTTTTTATTGTTTGTGTTGTATTAATGACCGTTGTTTTTGGCTTTGTCTTTTTCTACAATTTAGAATATCAAAAAATGCCCGCTTTAACCAAAAATGCTGGTGTTATTTTGGTGTGTGTATTGTTGATAATTGCGTTGGCAAGTACATTCAAAATTTTAAAGGATACTTATAAATCTTTGGATGAAAAGAAAATGTTGGAGAACAAATTTTTGCAAACACAATTGCAATTAAAAGAGCAAGAATTAAGGTTTTTGAAGATGCAAATTCATCCTCATTTTTTATTTAATACTTTAAATACTTTATATGGGTTATCGTTAAAGAAATCAGAAAAAACTCCAGAAATGATTTTAAAATTATCTAACTTGTTGGATTATATTTTATATCAGGTTGATAAGCCTTTAGTTTTATTAAAAGATGAAATCAATCATATTGAAGATTATATTTCTTTAGAGAAATCACGTTTTCGAGATAGTTTAAAAATTATGTTTCATAAAAACATAATCGATGATAAGCTTGAAATTGCACCGATGTTATTATTGCCCTTTGTCGAAAATGCGTTTAAACATGGAGCACAAATTGATGGAATCGTAAACGTTCTTATCAGTTTAAAAGTGGATGAAAATGAACTAAATTTTACAGTTAAAAATTCGGCAATTAGCAAAGAGAACTCTAAAAAAGGAATTGGATTAGATAATATTAAAAAAAGATTGGAAATGTTTTATCCAGCGCAACACTTTTTAGAGGTTTTG
>JBNMOF010000016.1:0-23103 GCA_051277175.1 Polaribacter sp. | reverse complement strand
AGATAACAGGCCTTCTTCAATATGTTTTTTAGATTGATTCCTTATATATTCAGCATATTTTACTCCAAAGTTATTTTCAATTTCATTCAACGAAACACCCCACATAGTTCTTAAACCAGTCATAATGTATTCATTGTATCGATCTGCTGTAGACAATAGCTCTCTTTCTACAGGAACTATATTCTCTTGTATCGATTTTATATACTTCGCATTATTTTTAACATTCCAACTGCGTTGTTTCCCATCGAAGGAGTGCGCAGATGGGCCAATTCCTAGATACGGTTTCCCAAACCAATAGGCAGTATTGTTTTTACTGAAAAAACCCTCTTTTCCGAAGCTAGACAATTCATAATGTATATACCCAGCTTTGTCCAACTCTTTTGTTAGCATTTGAAACTGCTCTTGAACTTTATTATCAGAAACACTTTTAATTTTCCCTTTGGCTATTAAAGCTTCTAAAGCTGTTTTTGGCTCTACTACTAAAGCATAACTACTAATATGCGGAATACCAAAACTTAATGCGGTCTGAATATTAACCAACCATTCTTCGTTTGTGCAATACGGAATTCCGTATATTAAATCTAAAGAAATATTATCAAAATAACGTGCTGCAAAAGACAAAGATTTCTTTGCTTCTTCTGAATTATGAGCACGATTCATTAGTTTTAAATCTTTCTCAAAAAAAGATTGAACACCGATACTTAGGCGATTAATTAAACTTTTGGAAAGCTCAATTATCTTCTCTTCAGACAAATCATCAGGATTTGCCTCTAGCGTTATTTCCGGGTTTTCTATAACCTCAAAATTTGCATATACTGCCGCTATTAATACCTGAATTTCTTCTGTATTTAAAACAGATGGTGTTCCTCCACCAAAATAAATAGTTTCTATACTTGTGTTTCCTAACTCATTTTTCCGAAGTTCAATCTCTTTAACTAAAGACAAAATCATGTCGTCTTTTTTCTTCAACGACGTAGAAAAATGAAAATCGCAGTAAAAGCAAGCTTGCTTGCAAAATGGTATATGAATGTAAATTCCGGACATAAATTAGTTATCAGTTTTCAGTATCAGTATGCAGGCCTAATTGACCGCAAATTTAGTAGGTTTATTTTATCATAGAATTATTCTAGATCTATATTCAAAACATACATTAGTTATCAGTTTTCAGTATCAGTATGCAGGCCTAATTGACCGCAAATTTAGTAGGATTATTCATCATATAATTAATTAGTTTCCCTGCTTCTACGTTTTCTAAAGATAGTGTATCGAACAGTTTTTGATCTATATAGTTGCATTTTAAAGCAAACAGTAACCAAGTTAAAGTTTCAGAATTCTCCGCATCAGCGTCACTTAATTTACTAGAGAAATGTTTTGGATATTGTCTTTTTCTGTAGGCCTCAGAAATATTAGCAGACACACTTCTTGACGATCTTCTAATTTGATCCGTTAAAGAGTATTTTTCTTCTTTTGGAAAAGATTTAGAAATTTCAAAAATATTCATAGCCAAAGAAAATGATTTCTTAAAGGCTAATAAATCTGTAAAACTCATGTTATTTTATTTATTTACAAAATTTAGAACCACTGCTACTGCTACTGCTACTGAAAGCTACGTATTATTTCTTAACTCGTTTTTCGTTATCCTTTACAAAACTTGCCCAACCTGTGTAATTCTTGCCACCTACCACTTTTCCAGAATTATAAAAATGACAAACTGCTGCGGCTAAACCATCCGTAGCATCTAAGTTTTTTGGCATTGTTTTTAGATTTAAAAGAGATTTTAACATCAAAGCAACTTGCTCTTTACTTGCACTACCATTCCCTGTAACTGCCATTTTAATTTTCTTTGGCAAATATTCTGTAATCGGAATTTCTCGAGACAAACCAGCAGCCATAGCAACTCCTTGTGCTCTGCCAAGCTTTAACATTGATTGCACATTTTTACCAAAAAACGGAGCTTCAATTGCAATTTCATCAGGATGATAGGTATCTATTAATTCTATCGTACGCTCAAAAATTAATTTTAGCTTCAAGTAATGATCATCATATTTCTTAAGCATCAATTCATTCATTTGAATGAACTCCATCTTTTTACCAATCACCTTTATAAGTCCGAAACCCATAATTGTGGTCCCTGGATCAATTCCTAAAATAATTTTTTCTGTCTTCAGAATCCTAGATTGTTTTTGTGTTTCTCATCACAATTAATGATGCTTATTTCTTACTTTGTAAACAGTAATGTATGCGCTAACATACAAATCTAAACAATTCTTTTGGTTGTTTACAAAACTAAATATTGTATTTGACTTTGAATCGTGTATATTGATAATCGCTCCCTTTCATAGGTGACTAATTTACATCACAAGAAATAAAATATATTTAAATTAGAAATTAAGGACTTAAAGATAATTCTTAGAGGCACACAATTCTTGCTTTGTCAATCTGTTTGTGAAGTTAAAATAAAGAATCTAAAATAGCCTCCATTTTAAACCAAAGAATAATAGCAACCACTAATAACAATATTAAAAAAAGTCCTTTTGTAGGTTTGGATTCTTTTTTTCTTCCAAATTTTCGTCTAAATTCCATTTTCTGTGTGTATTTGATTGTCACTGCAAATCTAATTGAACTTACTAGATACAAATCATCTTACTGGGTACTTTTTTTGGTAGCTCTTAACATTTCTCTTTTCCCCGGAGGTCCAGGAATGCGTTCTACAGAAAAACCAACTGTTTGCATCGCTCTTCTTACACTTCCTTTTGCAGAATAGGTTACTAAGATTCCGTTTTCTTTGAGGGCTTCAAACATTCTTAAAAAAATAGCTTCAGTCCACAATTCTGGTTGATTTTTCGCACCAAATGCATCAAAATAAATTAAGTCAAATGTATTTTTATCGGTAATATTTTCAAAAAATTGTTTTCTTTTTGTAAGTTGAAAATCTTCTGAAATAGGGTGTTTTTGTTCCCAAGAGATGGTATGCATTGCATCAAAATAAAGTTGTTCTTTTGCGGCTTTTAACTCTTGAACAAAATTCAACTTTGTTACCTCTTCTGACGAAATAGGATATGCTTCTACACCTACATAATTAATTTTTACTACTTTCTCTCGCGCTTCTAAAAAAGTAATAAAAGCATTTAAGCCAGTTCCAAAACCAATTTCTAAAATAGAAATATTTTTATTATTTACTGTGACCTGGTCAAAACCAGATCTTAAAAAAACATGATATGCTTCTTGAATAGCGCCATGTTTCGAGTGATATTGCTCATCCCAATCTGGTAAATGAATGGTTGTAGAACCATCTGAAGTTATTAAAATTTCTCTTTTCAAAATCACCTGTTTTTTTTATTAATAAATGCGTTATTCATCAGCACTGACTTCTTTCGTGTTTTCTAAAGTTTTTCTATCGCAAACAATTAAAAAAGAACTTACAGCTTCATGTTACTTAAAATCAAAAGCTTATTTTATTTTCAGCAAAACGCCGTTTGCTTCAAATGCAAACTCCTTTTTAGGGGAAGTAATTTTTGCTATTTCTTCTTTACTTTTTCCCGCATCCTCCGCATAGTGCTGCAACGCTGCTACCGTTGTAATTTTCACAAATGCCTTCCCATTTAAAACTACTTCTTTTCCCTGCGAATCTAAAGGCATAAAAAATGCGTAGTCTTTAAAACGAACCATGGTTTCTGCTTCCTTGGACAAAGATAATTTCATCCAACATCCTTTCTTAGAACACACCTCTTTTATTTCCGATACAAATTTTGTTTTTATGGTGTCTCCCTCTTTTAAATTTTTAAATTTACGCAACATCTCTTGAGTAGTGATTGCTTTGTCTTCAGATATTTCATCTCCAAAAGAAGTATAAACGTTCTCTTGATTGGCAATTATTACCTCATTACTTGCTTTTTTCTCTTCTTTACAAGCTGTAAAAAGAAACACAACTCCAAAGAACAATCCAACTAATAATTTCATATTTCGAGCATTTAAAATGCACTACAAAGATACCGAATTTAACATCAAAACGCAGGTTTTTGTGCTCATTCTAACGAATAATTAATGTACATTTGTACAGAAATCTAATTAAATAAACTATGAATTCTCAGATAGAAATCAAACATATAGAAAAGTCTAAAATAGCTACTGTAGATTTTAACAACCTACCTTTTGGTAGTGTTTTTTCTGACCACATGCTTACTTGTACTTTTAAAGAAGGAAAATGGCAAGACCCAATTATTGAGCCTTATGCACCGATTTCTTTAGATCCCTCTGCGAAGATTTTTCATTACGGACAATCAATCTTTGAAGGGATGAAAGCCTACAAAGATGCTGAAGGAAATACCTTATTATTTAGACCTTTAGAAAACTGTAAACGTCTAAATAAATCTGCAGAACGTTTAGTAATTCCTCAAATTCCTGAAGAGACTTTCATGCTTGGTTTAAAAGCATTATTGAAACTAGATGAAGCTTGGATTCCTACAAATGAAGGAAGTTCTTTATACATAAGACCTTTTATGTTTGCTTCTGGAAACGGTTTTCATGCCTCTCCCGCAGATGAATATAAATTTATGATTTGTACGGCACCATCTGGGGCTTATTTTGCTGGAAAAGTAAAAGTTTTAATTGAAGAAAAATATGCACGTGCTGCTAATGGTGGTGTTGGTTTTGCTAAAGCAGGTGGTAATTATGCTGCACAGTTTTACCCGACACAATTGGCTATTGAAAAAGGATACAATCAAGTAATTTGGACAGATGACAATACGCACGAGTATATTGAAGAAGCGGGTGCAATGAATATTTTTGTTCGAATTGATGATACTTTAATTACGAGTCCAACTAGTGATCGAATCCTAGACGGAATTACGCGAAAAAGTATTATTCAACTTGCAAAAGACTTAAACATTGATGTGCAAGAACGCAAAATATCTGTTTCAGAAGTAGTGGTTGCTGCACAATCTGGAAGTTTAAAAGAAATGTTTGGTACCGGAACAGCTGCGGTTATTTCTCCAATTTCTGGTTTTGGATACCAAGAAAAAGATTACGAATTACCACAGTTAGACAAACCTTTTGCTGCACTATTAAAGAAAACAATTACCGACATTCAGACTAATAAATCTGAAGACACTTACGGTTGGAGAGTTCAATTATAAATAAACTATTTTTATAAAAAGTAAAAAGCATCAATTTAGGTTGATGCTTTTTTTTATCTTTAAATTTTAATTTTACATAATGAAGCAGCTGTTCCTTATCTCTATTTTTTTACTTCTTTCTTGTGATAAAGAACTAGCATCGGTTCACGAGAAAATGGTTTCTAAACAATACCTTACCGTTTTAGGAATTGCACAAGATGCTGGATATCCTCATATTGGTTGTCAAAAGGAATGTTGTACTAAATTCTATAACGGAAAGTATAAAAGACAAAAAGTAGTTGCTTTAGGTTTAGTAGATCAAGAAAATAAACAAAAATGGTTGTTTGAAGCGACTCCAGATATTGCTACTCAGTTAGCCAATTTAGAGCAACATCACTTAAAAACAAATACATTAATCAACGGTATTTTTTTAACACACGCCCACATTGGACATTATTCAGGACTGATGTATTTTGGGCGAGAGGCACTAGGAAAAAAAGGAACTACCGTTTTTGCAATGCCAAAAATGAGGACTTTCTTAAAAGAGAATGGACCATGGAATCAATTAGTGAACATAGAAAATATTGTTCTTCAAAGTTTACAAAACGATTCCACCATCACTTTAAACACGCATTTAAAAGTAACTCCTTTTTTAGTGCCGCATAGAGACGAGTTTTCTGAAACTGTTGGTTACAAAATTGAAGGTAAAAATAAAACTGCATTGTTTATTCCAGATATTAACAAATGGGAAAAGTGGCGCAAAAATATAGTTGAAGAAGTTCAAAAAGTAGATTATGCGCTTCTGGACGCTACCTTTTTTAAAGAAGGAGAAATAAACAGACCAATGTCAGAAATTCCACATCCATTTATAGAAGAAACAATTCATCTATTTAAAAACGAAGATATCGCTACCAAAAATAAAGTGATATTTGTTCATTTTAATCACACGAATCCTGCTTTACAAACTACTTCAAAAGAAAAGACCAAAGCAAAAAAGCTAGGTTTCAACTTTGCTTTCGAAGGAATGAATATCGATTTATAAAATCGAAATTTTATTTTTCACGTAGGAACCTAAATAAATATTTATTAAAAAATAATTATGAAAAAAACCATAATATTACTCTGTTTTATTTCTGTTTTATATGCTTGCAACTTTCAAGATAAAAGAGTTTTAATGGGAAAAACAGCATATCAACAAACTCTAAATGCAAGCTATAAAGACGCTACAAAATCACCACTAAAAAAGAAAGATTTAAAGCAGTTTAAAGGCTTAGACTTCTTTCCTATAGACTCCACTTTTATAGTTACTGCAAAATTAGTAAAAACAATAAATGCACCTACATTTGAAATGGCAACTACCACTAGTAGAAAACCTTTGTATAAAGAATACGGAATCTTAACTTTTTCTTTAAAAGGAAAAGGTTGCAAGTTAACAATTTATCAAAGTCAAGATGATTTACGCGACGAAAAGTACAAAGAGTACTTATTCCTACCATTTACGGATGACACCTCAGGCAACGAATCATATGGCGGTGGACGCTATATGGATGTAATGATGACTGATGAAAATACCGACGGAACTATTGTTTTAAATTTCAACAATACCTACAATCCTTATTGTGCCTATAATGCCAAATATTCTTGTCCTTTGACCCCGAGAAAAAATCATTTAGATACCGAAATTAAAGCCGGAATTATGGTTTTCCAAAAGCATTAGTGTTGAACCTAGTTGCTGCTTGAACTTTCTCTTGAGTATTATTGAATGGTGCCCTCTTTTTTTAACAAAAAAAGAGCGTGCTTTAATCAGGAGTTGTATCGTTTGCTATCTTTTCACTTGTTGAATAAAATATGCATCTAAATTTATAAATTCTTATTTTCACGGGATTGTACTTTCAAAATGAGACCTTTTAAACTTTCTCTGAAAAATACATTTTATGGGTTGATCGAAATATCGCTTTTTAAATCTAATTCAATTGCAATTTCTAAAGCTTCTAAGTGCTGTTTCCTTACTCTTAGTTTAGTTTCAGCATGTGCCTTTTTGTTTAATTTATCCGACATTTCAGCAACTTTTACCGCTGTTGACATCAAATGCTCTTCTGGAACAATTAAATCTAAAAAACCAGCTTCTATTGCTTGTTTAGAACTATAAATCTCTGCATTATTTACACTTCTATTTATATAAACTTCCGACAAACGTGCTTTTGCAATAGCAATCCCAGCATTGTGCATGGTCATCCCAATCATAACTTCGTTTAAACCAATTTTATAATCCCCTTCTACACCAATTCTATAATCTGCAGAAAGCAATAAAAATGCCCCTTTTGCAATTGCATGTCCAGAACAAGCAATAATAATTGGCTGTGGAAAAGACAACATTCTAAGCGATAATTTAGAACCTTTTGTAACCAATTCTTTTGCAGAATCCGGTGATTTTGCCATTACTTTTAAATCAAATCCAGCAGAAAAAAAACCTGTTTTACCTGTTAATATAACCACTTTATTTTCTTCGGAGGCTTTGTCTAAACTTGCATTTAAGCCCACTATTACTTCATGGGAAATTGCGTTTGCTTTTCCATTATTGATTGTAATAATTGCGTAATTTTCTGCGGACGTATAGGTAACAAATTCGTTCATTATTTTCATTTTGAAACAAGTTACAACAAAATCTTAAACAGCAATAAATTTGTTTTAAACAATGCTGTTTTTAAACAAATATTCTCTTAGTTTTTATTTGTTTATTTTTGCCGGAGCAAGTAAATTAAAGACTTACTTAAATATTCTGTGAAAGATTTTATCAAAAAAAACTTTCTACAAGAGGACCTAAAATATATGAGTACTATTAAAAAATTATTCCTTTCATTTGAGCAGCGCTTTTCGTTGCTTTTTCTTTTAAAATGGACGCTGATATGTCTACTTATCGGCGCATTTTCAGGCAGTGCATCTGCTGTTTTTTTATGGTCTTTAGAATGGGCAACCAACTATAGAGAAGCAAATGTATGGATTATTGCATTGCTACCCATTGCCGGTCTTATCATTGGTTTATCTTATCATTATTTTGGTGAAAGTGTTGTGAAAGGAAACAACTTATTGATTGATGAATACCATACTCCCAAAAAAGTAATTCCTTTTAAAATGGCGCCCTTAGTATTTATTGGAACTATTCTTACACATTTGTTTGGAGGCTCTGCAGGGCGTGAAGGTACTGCTGTACAAATTGGTGGTGCGATAGCAGATCAATTTACAAAGGTTTTTAAACTCTCTAACCTAGATCGAAAAATTATATTAATTGCAGGAATTAGCGCAGGTTTTTCATCTGTTTTTGGAACTCCTTTAGCAGGTGCTATTTTTGCATTGGAAGTAATGGTTATTGGCAGAATAAAGTTTGATGCGATTATACCTAGCTTTCTAGCAGCTATTTTTGCAAACTATTTTTGTGATATTTGGCAAATTTCTCATCATACACATTATACTATTTCTACGGTTGCAGACCTAACGCCTGCTACTGTTTTATGGTCTTTATTGGCGGGTATTATTTTTGGATTGGTAAGTATGCTGTTTTCAAAATCTACACATTTTTGGAGTAATTTATTCAAAAAACACATTCAATACCCACCCTTACGACCCGTAATTGGTGGTGTTTTCATTGCAGTTAGTGTATACCTTATGGGAACTACAAAATACATAGGTCTTGGAGTACCTACTATTATAGATGCTTTTAATATTGATTTAAATTCTTATGATTTCTTGCTAAAAGTACTACTAACCTCTTTTACACTAGGTGCCGGTTTTAAAGGAGGAGAAGTAACTCCTTTGTTTTTTATTGGTGCTACTTTAGGAAATGTGCTCATCTGGTTTATACCCTTACCAATGCCGTTATTGGCAGGAATGGGCTTTGTAGCCGTTTTTGCTGGGGCCACAAACACCCCTATCGCTTGTACAATAATGGGTATTGAATTATTCGGAATAGAATCTGGTGTTTTTATAGCACTAGCATGCACTACCTCTTATCTGTTTTCTGGACATACAGGTATCTATACTGCTCAAATTATTGGAAGTCCGAAACACTTGTTTTTTAAAAAAGAGAAAGGTCTAAAGCTTACTCAGATAGCGCAAAAACGTAAAAAAAATTATAGAGACTAATTTAGAAATTTACAATTCTATTTCATCAACATCTATCCAATTCTTTTTTTGAGTAACCGTTCCTTTGTCTAAAATTATCACTCCAGGATTTGCTCTAATCATTGTTTTTAGAGTTGTTTCGTCACAAAATAAAAATTCAAACGGCAAGTTATATTTTTCTTTAACTAAAAGTAAATCATCCGAAAAAGAAGCTGAAACCCCGTAAACGGTATATCCTTTTTGAGCTGCTTTTTCTGCAATCTCTTTAATTTTAGGAAATCCCGTTGCATCCGATTTATTAAGATTGTAAAGAATAACCAACATCAATTTTTCTTTTTCTAGAAGTTCTGGCGCCAAATCCTGTTGTGTATCTTCTAACATAAAATCGTGCACTGGCGCTATAGATCCATCTTTAGGATATTGCATTCCTTCTTGTAAATTCTTACCAATTGCATACGCTCTAAAATCTATTAATGGCAAATGTGTTAATACATGTTGCACAATAAATAAAAAGACACCTAACGATAAAAAGGTAATTAATTTTGGGATTTTTCCCTTAAAAATAGGCTGGATAAATTTAATTTTTAACAGTAAAATGATAATTAGCGCAATTAGAATTACATTTTTATAGAAAGTTTCCCAAGGTGTTAATTTAATAGCATCTCCAAAACAACCGCAATCTGTTACTTTATTATAGAAAGCGGAATACCATGTCAAAAACAAGAAGACCAAACTTAATAATAACAAACTCCAAACTGTAAATTTAGATTTGTAACCTATTAAAATCATAACACCCAAGAGTATTTCTGCAACGATCAAAACAATTGCAAAGAGCAATGCGTATGGAATTAAAAACTCCACATCTAAAACCGGTTCAGAAAAATATTCTTGAAACTTATATTGAGAGCCTATTGGATCTACCAATTTTACAAAGCCTGAAAAAATAAATAAAGCTCCTACTACTATTCTTGATATTTGGGTAATGCCTTTAAGTATCATAATTTATACCTTTTATAAGTATGTTTTTTTCTTATTTCCAGCGAAGTAGCGGAAGAGATTGCCAAGTTACTCGAAATAACAAAACGCTTTTCACTTATAAAACTTCACTTTTTTTTACTTAAAAAATTATGCTCCTAAATGTATCATGGCAAAAACAGCATAATTAATCATGTCTTGGTAATTCGCATCAATACCTTCAGATACCAACGTTTTTCCCTTGTTGTCTTCAATAGACTTTACTCTTAATAATTTTTGAAGTATTAAGTCTGTTAAACTAGAAACCCGCATTTCTCTCCAAACTTCACCATAATCATGGTTTTTATCCATCATTAGTTCTTTTGTGGCTTTGCTGTGTTTATCATACAGCATGGTTGCTTCTGCTGTACTTAAATCTGGAGTCTCTACAACACCGCTTTCTAACTGAATTAAGGCCATAATTGAGTAATTGATAATACCAATAAACTCCGATTTTTCTCCTTCGTCTACTTTCCGTACTTCATTTTCCTGCAATTGTCTAATTCTTTGCGCCTTAATAAAAATCTGATCTGTTAAGGATGGTAAACGTAAAATACGCCACGCACTGCCATAATCGCTCATCTTTTTTATAAATAAACTTCTGCATTCTTCAATTACAGTATCGTATTGTTTCGAGGTATCTTGCATCTTTTAGTAAAAGTATTCGTGTAAAAATAGTAAAACTTAAACGCATTTCATTTATTTTTACTGTGAATTTATCAATCATTACTATGAAAAAAATTGTTGTTTTTTGCGGTGCTAGTTTAGGCTTTAATCCTATTTATAAAGAAATGGCGATAACTTTGGGGAATTATTTTGCAGAAAACAACATTGGTTTGGTGTATGGTGGTGCAAAAATAGGAATGATGGGAATTCTTGCAGACACTATTTTAACTCGTAATGGCGACGTTACTGGTGTAATTCCGAAGTTATTAGAAAAAAAAGAAGTGATTCACCTAGGTGTAGAAAAAATGATTATTTGTAAGAAAATGAGTGATCGAAAAGTAACGATGAGTAAGTTGATAGACGGCTATATTACGCTTCCTGGAGGTTTTGGAACCTTAGATGAACTTTTTGAAGCATTAACTCTGGGGCAATTACACATCGAACAAAAACCAATTGGACTCTTAAATGTGAATGGTTTTTTTGATG
Organism: Polaribacter sp.; assembly: GCA_051277175.1. Classification (GTDB taxonomy): domain Bacteria; phylum Bacteroidota; class Bacteroidia; order Flavobacteriales; family Flavobacteriaceae; genus Polaribacter. Next base: position 11,704 of record JBNMOF010000016.1, on the reverse strand, counting down.
CAATTTTAATGCAATTAGATAAAATGGTCGCAGAAGGATATCTACAACAAGAAAATAGAAATATGTTACTAGTTGCGACTTCTGTGAATGCGTTAATGCACAAAATGAATAATTACGAAGCACCAGAAATTGGGCATGTAATTCAAAAAGTAGTTTATTAAAATGACCATAAATTGTAAGGGAAACTTGATTGATTTGACCACACCAAAAGTGATGGGCATTTTAAATATTACTCCAGATTCTTTCTATGACGGAGGAAAATATAAAAACGAATCTGAGATTTTAAATCAGGTTGAAAAAATGCTTTCTGACGGCGCAACTTTTATAGATGTTGGTGCATATTCTTCTCGACCAGGAGCACAACACATTTCTGAGGAAGAAGAGCTCAAAAGAATTATTCCTGTTATTAATCTACTGCAAAATAATTTTCCTGAAATCATTATTTCCATAGATACTTTTAGAAGTAAAGTGGCTATAGAAACGGTGCATGCTGGAGCTGCACTTATCAACGACATTTCGGGTGGGAAGATGGATGACAAGATGTTTGCTACCGTTGCTAATTTGCAAGTTCCTTATATTTTAATGCACATGCTGGGCACTCCGCAGAACATGCAAAAAAATCCAGTATATAACAATGTAACTACAGAAATTATCTCTTTTTTTGCGGAACAAATATACAAGTTACATCAGCTTCAACTAAATGACGTTATTATTGATGTAGGTTTTGGGTTTGGAAAAACGAACACTCATAATTATGAGATTTTAAAAAATTTAGCACTTTTCAAAAGTTTAGATGCACCTATTTTAGCTGGACTTTCTCGCAAATCTATGTTGTATAAAACCTTAGACATTTCTGCTCAAGAAGCTTTAAACGCAACCACCTCTGCAAACACAATTGCCTTATTAAATGGTGCAAATATGCTGCGTGTTCACGATGTACAAGAAGCCATAGAAACCATTAAAATTGTAGCACAAATTCAGTAAATTATTTATACCCCTTTTCGTTTTTCACGAAGCAAGAATTCAAATAAGATTACTTCTTCAATATTTCGTGCAATGAAAAACCCTTTTAAATAAATAATTGCTTTTGTTCTCCAAGTTATTTATTAGTATTTTAGCCTAAAATCAGTCAATTTTCTATGTTCGATTTTATTGAATTTTCTTTGTTAGATGTGTTGGATATTTTATTGGTAGCAACATTGCTCTATTATATTTATAAATTATTAAAAGGTACTGTTGCCATTAATATTGTCATAGGAATTGCCATTGTCTTTGTTATCTGGAAAATAACTGAGGCCTTAAAAATGAAAATGTTAAGTAATATCTTAGGCACTCTTTTAGGGGGTGGTGTAGTTGCATTAATCATTGTGTTCCAGCAAGAAATAAGAAAGTTTTTATTAATGATTGGTACTACAAACTTTACGAATAAGCGAAATTTCCTAAAACAACTTAAATTTTTACAAACCGAAAAAAGTTCAGAAATTGATACTGAAATCATTTTAGCGGCCTGTAAAAAAATGTCGAAAACGAAGACAGGTGTTTTAATAGTTATTGAAAGAACGAATAGTTTAGACTTTCTAATAAACACGGGTGATAAAATGAATGCACAAATAAGCGATGCGCTTCTTCAAAGTGTTTTTTACAAAAACAGTCCACTTCATGACGGCGCTTTAATTATAAGAGATAATTATATTGTAGCAACAAGAGCTATTTTGCCAATTTCTGATAGCACAAAAATTCCTGCAAGATTTGGTTTAAGACACAAAGCTGCCATTGGAGTTTCTGAAAAAACGGATGCCGTTTGCTTGCTAGTTTCTGAAGAGACTGGAGAAATATCTTATATAAAAGATGGCGGTTTTGAATTGTACAAAGATCTTAAAGAACTCAATGAAAAGCTTAGAAAAGATTTAATGTAAACAAGAATTAGTCCGGGTGTAACTGAAGTATTAAAGACCTAAAAAACGTAACTTTTTCTAAATGCTTTTAATCTGATCTTGCAAGTTTAATATTTCTTAACATCTATTTAAGAGGCCACTTCTAAACTAAATTGCTTGTCGTGCAAATTCTTATAATACCCATTTTCTTTATCTAATAATTCAGCGTGTGTACCCTCCTCGACAATGAAACCTTTGTCCATTACAATAATTTTATCTGCTTGTTTAATGGTAGCTAATCTGTGCGCGATTACAATTGATGTTCTATCTTTTGTAATGGTTTCTGTTGCATACTGTATCATTTCTTCTGCCTGTGAATCTACAGAAGAAGTTGCTTCGTCTAAAATTAGAATACTTGGTTTGCTCACATAGGCTCTTAAAAATGCAATTAATTGTCTTTGACCCGATGAAAGCATAGCGCCACGTTCTTTTACATTGTAATCGTACCCTCCAGGAAGTGTCATAATAAAATCGTGAATACCAATTTGCTTTGCCGCTTTTTCTACTTCTTCCTTAGAAATTGTCTGGTCTTTTAAAGTGATGTTATTTAAAACCGAATCTGAAAAAAGAAAAACATCTTGTAAAACAACAGCAACTTGATTTCTTAAACTTTCTAATTTATATGCATCAACAGCGATATCATCTACACAAATGGTACCGCTGTCAATTTCATAAAAACGATTTAATAAGTTAATTATGGTAGATTTACCTGCGCCTGTTGCACCTACAATGGCCACTGTTTGTCCGCTTTTAACATCTAGGTTAATTCCTTTCAGAACCTCTTCACCTTCGATATAGCTAAATCTAACGTCTTTAAAATTGATGTTTCCCTGTAAATTTTTTGCCTCTATGTTTCCATTTTTCGAAATAGCACTTTCTGTATCAATAATTTTAAAAACTCTTTCTCCAGAAACAATTCCCATTTGTAACTGATTGAATTTATCTGCAATTTGTCTTAAAGGTCGAAATAACATTTGTGCCATTTGCACAAAAGCCATTACAGTTCCTGGTCCGGGAACTGCACCATCTACTACTTGCTTACTTCCAAACCAAACGATTAAACCAATACCAATCGAAGATAAAATTTCTGCAATTGGAAAGAAAATAGAAAAATACCAAATGGTCTTTATATACGCTTGTTTGTGCTTGTTATTAATATCTTTAAAATTATCGTATTCAATTTTCTCTCTATTAAAAAGTTGCACAATTTTCATTCCTGTCACCCTTTCTTGCACAAATCCGTTTAAATTTGCGACTTGATTTCTAACTTCTTGAAAAGTAGCTTTAATCGCTTTTTGAAAAACTTTTGTAGCATATAATAGAATTGGTAAAACTGCAATAGCGATGAATGCTAACTTCCAATTGATAAAAAACATCACAATAATAACCGCAAACATTTGTAAAACATCACTTACAATTGTAAAAACACCACTGCTAAAAAAAGCAGCAATCGTTTCGATGTCAGAAACAACTCTAGTGACTAATTTACCTACCGAGTTCTTATCAAAATAAGACATTCTAAACTGTAAAATATGTCTAAAAATTTTTGCTCTAATATCTCTAATTATATGTTGACCAACCCAATTTGCGAAATAAATAAATGTAAACCTTAAGACTACTTCTAGCATTAAAACGCCAAACATCAATAAAACACTATGTATTAAACCTTGCGAATCTTTATTTGCAATGTATACATCTACTGTATCTTTAAGAATAATAGGCGTTAACAAAGCCACACCAGACAACAAGATTGCAGAGCTGGCAGCAATTATAAAATTGCGCTTGTAACTCTTTGCAAAACTCATGAGTCTTAAAAAGATGTCCATATCAAAAGCTTTCCCTGTTTTATTTGCCAAAATTTAATATTTTATTTGTGTTAAAAATAATCCTTTTGCTGGCACAGATAGCCCAGCGTTGCCTCTATTTTTACTTTCTATAATTTGCCTAAAATCGTTTATGGATATTTTCCCTAAGCCCACATCTACCAAAGTACCAACAATAGCGCGTACCATATTTCTTAAAAAGCGATTTGCTGAAATATAAAAGGTTAATAAATTACCCTCCTGTTTCCAGAAAGCGGCCGTTACATCACAATTAAAAGTATATACTTCTGTTTTTACTTTAGAAAATGTTTGGAAATCTTCATACTCTAATAAGATTTTAGCTGCTTCATTCATTTTAAAAATATCTAATTTTTGGGAATGGATTTGCCACGAGAAATCTAATAAAAACGGATTTCTACCCAACCATATTCTATACTCGTAACTTCTACTTAAAGCATGGAACCTTGCATGTTGTTCCTCCTCTACTGAAAAAACTTTGTAAACGGTAATATCATTTGGTAAAATTGAGTTTAGTTTATGCACAATATCGCCTGCAATCGAATTTTCAACATTAAAATGCGCAAACATTTGTGATGCATGCACACCTGTATCTGTTCTTCCCGCTCCAACAACTTCAATTTTTTCTTGTAGAATGGTACTTACGGCGTCATTTAACTTTTCTTGTACAGAAACTGCATCTGGTTGAATTTGCCAACCATGATATTTTTTTCCATTGTAAGAAAGTTCTATAAAATATCTCAATAAAATTGTTTTTTGTAGGCCGTAAAATTACGGAATTTATTTTGTTATTAGTATTTTTGAAACTCGAAGACTCGTTAAACTTTTCTTACTGTTTTTTAATGAAAAAAATACTATTATTATCCGACACACATAGTTTTATAGATGCTCAAATTTTAAAGTTTGTAAAACAGGCTGATGAAGTTTGGCATGTTGGAGATATTGGTGACTTAAATGTCACAGATACTATAAAAAAGCTAAAACCTTTAAGGGCTGTTTTTGGAAATATCGATGACCAGGATGCAAGAGCAGAATTTCCTTTAGATTTAAAATTTGAAGTTGAGAAAGTAACCGTTTGGATGACACATATTGGGGGGTATCCAAATAATTATTATCGAAGAATTAGAGACGAGATTAAAGAAAATCCACCCCAGATTTTCATTTCTGGACATTCTCATATTTTAAAAGTACAGTATGATAAAAAACTAAAATTATTACATTTAAATCCCGGTGCCGCTGGAAATCACGGTTTCCATAAAATAAGAACCATGTTGCGATTTAACCTAGAAAACAAAGAAATTAAAAATTTAGAAATTATAGAATTGGCTACGCGTGGGTAACAGTGTCTTTTTCTACAATTGGTAACTCTACCGATATTTTAGTTCCTTCGCCAATAGTCGATTCTATTAAAAACGCACCATCCATAATTTGAATTCTAGCATCAATTTGGTTTAATCCTAGGCCATCTTTATTAAAAATCTTCATTTTATCAAAACCAATACCATCATCAGAAATTTGAAAACAAATTCTATTATTTTCCTCATAAAACTTAATAAAAGCATTTTGAGCTTTACTGTGCTTTAGTATGTTATTTACAAATTCTTGAATAATATTGTGAACTTTTATTTCAAAATTTTGGTGATACCTTCTCAAGTCATCAATGTCTATTTCTATATGTAAAGCAGAGTTAGAATATTTAGAAGCCATATCTTTCAAGGCAAAATTTAATCCGAATTTAAGCAATACAGCAGAAACTAAAGTATGCGATAAATCTCTAATTTGTAAAGAAGCTTCAGAAATAATTTTTTGAGTTTTAATTATTTCTGTCGGAATATCTTCCTTAAATTTAACTTTAACAGCTATTAAATGAAGGTTCGCCGAAGAAAGCAATGCACTTACACTATCATGCAGTGTTTCTGCTATCTCCTTTCGTTCAGACTCTTTAGCGTCTATGGTTGCATTTAAAATTCTTATTTGAGATTCAGATTTTATTTTTTCTATGTTTTGATTTTGAAGCAACTCTGTTTGAGAAAGCTTTAATCTCAAATTTTTTTGTTTCAACTTATAAAAACTAAGCCAATAAAGAAGTGATATAATTATAATTAAACTGATAATCGTAAAAACCCAAAAAGTATTGCGTTCTCTTAATCTTTTGTCTTTTTCTTCTCTTTTAACGTCAAACACATTATTCTCCGCTGTAATTTGTTCAATCGCTTTTCTAAATTCTTTGTTTCTAATAGTGTCTCGCATATCATACGAAATCTCTTGATAATCGTACGCTTTGTAATCCTTTAAATTACGCATCGTCCAAGCTAAATTATAGTAAAGATTCTCTGTATATCTCTTTGCTTTTGGACTTTGGTTATTTTTAATTGAACTAATTCCTTGGTTGTATATTTCTTTTGCTACTTCAAATTCACCTAAATCCATGTGTATATTACCCAAGTTATTTAGCGCACTCGCTTGATTTACTTTTGAATTATTTTTCTCATAAATTGAAATCGCTTTTCTAGCATACTTTATTGCCAAATCGTAAATTGAATCTTGCTGATAAATCCCGGATAAATTGACAAAAGACATGGCCTTAAATTTCAAAATATCATTGTTTAAATCAGGTAAATTTTCAACGATGTTATAATAATATTTAGCGCTGTCTATTTTAGAAAGTCTATGATAAGAACTGCCTATTTTCAAACACGTTTCAGCCCATTTTTCGGTAAAAACATCAGTTCTATTGATATCATAAAGATTTTTTCGCTTAAGAAATATTAAAGATTTTTTATAATATTTTAGTGCTCGAGCATAGTTCTTTGTTTTATTATAAATATCTCCTTTTAAAAAAGAAATGAAATAAAGGTTACTATTTTTGTTATTCACTTGAGCGTCTTCCTCTAGTTTTAATATTTTTGCTAAAGCTTTTACATAATTTTCTTCGCTATAAATTTGCACAATATGAGCATACTTCTTTTGAAAAGTAGAGTCTATTTTAACTACAAACTCTAAAGAGGTTTCTGACATAGAAACTTCTTTAGAGTTTATTTTATTCGAAGCTGCGTTTATTTGAATAATGTTTAGCGCAACCAGAGACCACGTGAAGAATAATAAATAATTACTTTTCAATTTTTTTTACTTAAAATTACAATGCACTAAAATCATCAACAATAATAACTCTTGGTTTTCTTCTAGAAACTACCACACCCTCAGATTCCTGATCTTTAGCGTTATAGGTTTTTATGTGGTTTACAAAATCAATTCTTAAAATTTCACCCTCTAATTTTTCAAAATTTCGAGAAAACGCTGTTCCATTAGATTTTCCTTTTTCTAAATGAATTTCATAAACACCTAGAACTTCATTATACAAAAAATCTACGCTTACTTTATCTTTTACTTTAAAATCTAAGGCAAATGTACCGCTTCCCATTTTAGACACACTATACTCTGACAACATTATTGTATTCTTAGCATTTGTTTTGTCATTAGAAGGAACTGCATCTAAAATTGTAATATTAGATTTCATGTGAGCGCTAGACTCAATAAAACTAATGCTTAATTTCTTAGTATCCATAAATAATTCATCAGCTACTCTTTTACTTATCCCAAAATCTGATTCGTAAAAATGAAATTCATTCGTTTTTGTTTTATAGTTTATAACTTTTTCTGATGTTGTGTTTTTTTCTAAATCATACTCAATAGAATATGCTCCAGAAATATCTCTTTTCACCTTGTATGATTTTAATAATTTTGCTTTACTAGTTTCAGAAGGCAAATTTTCATTACTTGAACAAGAAGTGAAAACAAATGTTGACAGTATTGTTAAAGTTAATAGTTTAATAGTTTTCATAATAGTTTGATTTAATTGATTAATTATTGTTTAAAATTACTAATAAAGAATAGAATCCTATTTATTAAAACACAGAGCATACAAGTCTGTTAGAATATTCTTGTAAGCCTAATTTTTTAATATTGTAATGGGTAGAATTTATTAATAGAAAAATTAAACCTCTTGCAACTTATTTATTTTTTTATACATGGTTAACGCTACCGAATTTATTGAGTTTAGTCTTATTAATAATAAAGTTTAATCTTTTTGAAGGGGTGCTAATATTAGTTAGACCTCTTTTCTATAAAAAAACAATGCACACAAATGACTTAAAGCAATTCCATAAACATGATTTTTAAATTATTAAGAATCAATGTTAAAAATCAAAACTTAAAACCAAGCTTTGTTTATACTAATCTGTTTTTTATTGCATACATTGCTAATCCCACCGAATTTTTTACATTTAATTTTTTTAATAATTTTTTTCTATACGACTCAACAGTATGAGGACTTATGTTCATTTTTTCAGCGATCTCTGCTGTACTTAACTCGTTTGTAACGTGTGCCAAAACCTTTTTTTCTTGCTCCGTTAAAGAACCCAATAAAAAATCTTCTGGCATATCACCCTTTTTTGTAGTTTGTCCTGACACTACTTTTAATAACTCTTTTTGAATGTCATTACTAAAATACTGTTCTCCGTTTGCGACTGCCTTTATCGCTTTCAAAATATGCTCTCCTGCATTACTCTTAGAAATATAACCACTCGCTCCTAATTTTAAAACTTCTTGAACAATTTTAACATCATCATAACTAGATAAAACAATTACTTTTTGATCTATCTTTTTGCTATGAAAATATTTTAAAACTTCAAAACCATCTAAAAGTGTCATGGTGATGTCTAATATTAAAACATCTGCTTTGTTTTCTTTCTTTTTAAACCAATCGACAACCTCTTGTCCGTTTAAAGAAAAATCTCTTATTTCAATATCTTCATCTGTGTTTATAATAGCTATAATTCCTTCAATTAAAATTTTATGATCATCTGCTACGTGAACGTATATTTTCTTTCTCATTGTTTTCTCTTCAAATTTACACTAGATATTTAGACTTGACAATCCCTGAAAACAGTATACTTTTAGTATCCCTGAATTCAGGGATAGACGCACTTAGCCAAGGATAAAAAAATAATTAAACTGCTACATATCAAACAATTAAATCTCATCTCTTTTAATTATTTAAAAACTTTTTTTTAAAAAAAAATAGCATACAAATACAAAAAGGACTATTTGGCAATTGACAATAAAAAAACCGAGAATAAATCTCGGTTTTTTTTCGCACTAAATATACTAAGATGTTAGTTTTATCGCAATCTATCTACAGATTTTACAAGATCTTCATCCTTTTTAATCGCTTTATTTGCCAGAACAAGCAGCAAAATAGCCAAAATTGGTATGAACATCCCAATACCTTTCTCCGAAACAGAAGCTTCTCCAGGTAACGTCAGAGATACATAAATCAATAATCCTAATAAAATAAGGTTTATCAAAATTGTTAAACGGCCTATAACAAATTGTAGCTTTCTATTTTTAAATATAAAAATTGCCACAAAAGCCAGAATTGCCGATACTAGAAATAAAATAGGAATCAACTTCAATACGTATGATTCACTTTTTAACAAATCTAAAGCAAAAATACTTTTTTCAATAGATTTCCACAAATTAAAAACAAAAATTAAAACTCCAGAAATAATAGAAGTTATTAATAAATATACTGTTTGTACTCTTTGAATCATTAGCAGTTTCTAGTCACACAAAAGTAGTGCATTCTTTTTTAAAAAGAAAACCCTTAACTAAAAAAAAATGCATATATTTGTTGTATAATAACCACATAAAAGCTCTTTTGTAGAACTATACTTAACAGCTCCATTCAAAAAAACATACAAATCTTACAAAAATTAAGATTCATATTTAACCTAACAATTTTATAATGTTCGAAATATCAGAACTAAAAGCAAAAACCCTTGCTGAACTACAAGGTATTGCAAAATCTATTGGTCTTACCAAAATTAGCCAATTAAAAAAATTAGATTTAGTATACCAAGTTTTAGACACACAAGCTTCCAATCCTTCAAAAGCGGCTTTAACAAGTACTCCTAAAAAGGAGGAAGTTGAGAAAACAGAAAAGCCAAGAAGAAAACGTGTTACTAAAAGACCTCAAACTGCAGAGAGTTCTCAACCTATTGAAAAAGAAGAAACTTTAAAGGAAACGCCACCCATTGAGACTAATGTAACCTTAGAGAAAACAGTTGACACTGTAGTAACCGAAAGACCAAAACCTACTCCTAGACCTCAAAGAAAAGCGGTTGTAAAAAAGACCGTTAATCTAGAAGAAGATAAAAACGATATCGTTTCTAAGTCAAAGGAAGAAAAGCAAGAACAAAAACCTGCGAATCAACCAAACAAACCACAACAGAATAGAAACAATCCTGCACAAGCTAACAAACCAAAAAATACAAACCAAAGCAGAGATAAAAGCAACTCTAGCAGGAGCAATGGTAATAAATCTAACAATAGATATAAAGATCCAGATTTTGAATTTGATGGAATTATAGAAAGCGAAGGTGTTTTAGAAATGATGCCAGACGGTTACGGTTTCTTACGTTCTTCTGACTATAACTATTTATCGTCTCCAGATGATATTTACGTTTCTCAATCTCAAATTAAATTATTTGGTTTAAAAACAGGAGATACTGTAAGAGGAAATGTACGTCCACCGAAAGAAGGTGAAAAATATTTCCCTTTAATTAGAGTCTCAAAAATTAATGGTTTAAATCCTAACATCGTTAGAGATCGTGTTTCTTTTGAGCACTTAACGCCTTTATTTCCGGAAGAGAAGTTCAATTTAGCGGAAAAAGGAAGCTCTTTATCCACAAGAATTATCGATTTATTTTCTCCTTTAGGAAAAGGGCAGCGTGGTATGATCGTAGCACAGCCAAAAACTGGTAAAACCATGTTGTTAAAGGATGTGGCGAATGCAATTGCCGCGAATCACCCAGAGGTATATCAAATTGTTTTATTAATAGACGAACGCCCTGAAGAGGTTACAGACATGAAACGTAATGTTCGTGGAGAAGTAGTAGCCTCTACTTTTGACGAACCTGCAGACAAACATGTAAAAGTTGCAAATATTGTTTTAGAAAAAGCAAAAAGACTGGTAGAATGTGGACATGATGTGGTTATTCTTTTAGACTCCATTACACGTCTAGCCAGAGCATATAATACCGTTGCACCAGCGTCAGGAAAAATACTTTCTGGGGGTATCGATGCAAATGCCTTACACAAACCAAAACGATTCTTTGGAGCTGCAAGAAACATAGAAAATGGTGGTTCTTTAACCATTATTGCAACTGCACTTACAGAAACTGGATCTAAAATGGATGAAGTGATTTTCGAAGAATTCAAAGGAACAGGTAATATGGAGCTTCAATTAGATAGAAATATTTCGAATAGAAGGATTTATCCTGCTATCGATCTTATTAAATCTTCTACGAGAAGAGATGATTTATTGTTAGATGCAAAAACTGTACAAAGAATGTGGGTTTTACGTAAATATTTAGCAGACATGAATCCTATAGAAGCAATGGAATTTATTAATGACAGAATAAAATTCTCTAAAAATAATGATGAGTTTTTAATCTCAATGAACGGATAAAGAAATTTAATATTTTTTAAAAGAATACTTAAACTAAAACCTTTTTGAGCAATCAAAAAGGTTTTTATTTACACGATTATCTACTTTTCACTATACCTCTTTTTTAGTTCCTCAAAAAAGCTCAAAAAAACCTATTAATTACAGCTCAACGCGCCTAAATAATCCAACTCTTACCAAGTTTTTAGAGTACCCTTGAATAGAGCCAAAAGCGTAGAAAACATATCATTAATCACTGTCAAATGGGCAAAAAATAAACGTAAAAAATCCGTTCAAAATTAATTGAACGGATTCTGATATTATTAAAGTAAAGTTTCTTAGTTAGAAACATACATATTTGCCCTATTGTCTTCTACCTCAGAAGCATTTTTAATTGCTTCATAAATCTTGAAAGTCATTCT
>JBNMOF010000015.1:0-23329 GCA_051277175.1 Polaribacter sp. | reverse complement strand
TAAATGGCCGATATGTATTGGACCATTTGTGTATGGCAAGGCTGCTGTAATTGTATATCTTTTTGGAGCACTCATGTGTTCTTTGTATTAATTTTGGACTGATTTTTAAAGTACAAAAGTACAAAAAACGGAGTTTCTAAAGTCATTGAAAATAGATACATTTACAGGAATAGTATTTTTAGTATTTTAGAAATAAAAAACCGCATATATTTTGAAGAAAATCTGCTTATTTACAACTCTTTTATTGATTACTTTCTCATCAATACTTTCGCAAGAAAAAACAAATAAATTAATGACTCCTCCTTATTTGCAGAAGGGAGACACCATCGCAATTGTTGCCCCTGCAGGAATTTTAAAGGATAGAGAAGACACGATTCAAAAAGCCAAAGAGCTAGCAGAGAACTGGGGATTATCTATTATTTTAGGAACAAACGTATTCAATCAAAACAATCATTTTGCAGGAACAGATGCAGAAAGAGCTGCTGATTTTCAAGAGGCTTTAGATAACAAAAGTATCAAAGCAATTTGGATAGCCAGAGGTGGCTATGGTTCTGTTAGAATTTTAGATTTGTTGGATTTCACTAAGTTTAAAGAGCATTCGAAATGGATTATTGGCTATTCTGATATTACAGCTTTGCACAATCATATTCATAATTTAGGAATAGAAACGATGCATGCGATGATGGCAACAAGTTTAGAGGAAAAACCAGAAGAAATTTTAGAAACGAAAGCAAGTTTTAAAAAAGCTCTTTTTGGTGAAGAATTAAAGTATACAATTCCAGCATCAGAAGATAATAGAAATGCTATTTTAAATGCAGGCGAAATTTTAAAAGGACAATTGATCGGTGGGAATCTGTCAATTTTAACTTCTATGTTGGGTTCAAATAGTCAACTTTCAACAGAAGGAAAAATTTTATTTATTGAAGAAATTGGCGAATATAAATATTCGATTGATAGAATGTTACAAAGCTTAAAAAGGGCTGGATATTTTACAAAAGTAAAAGCGGTTATTGTTGGTAATATGTCTTCTATTAAAAAGAATTCTACACAATGGGGGAGTACTATTGAACAACTAATTTTAGAGGTTATTCCTAAGAATATTCCTGTTTTATTTGATTTTCCTGCAGGTCATGAAGCTGATAATAGAGCTTTGATATTTGGAAGAAATGTTGCGTTAGAAGTTGATATGGAAAATTATTCACTAGTTTTTGAAGATTAAACCAAACTCTTTATTTGGGAAAGTATGGTAGTTAAATCATCGTAAAGTGCATCCAATCTTTTTTACATTTTATTTCTTGTACTTGTGCACCACCAGTAATAATTTTAAGGTTCGGATATCTTAGCACTTCAGTTTTCAAAACCTCTAAATATTTTATTAATGTTTTTTTAATCATACGTTATACAAGTAGTCATTAATTTGTAATTTAACAGGATGGCAGCACACAACGAGCTTGGTAAAAAAGGAGAACAATTAGCCATCGATTTTTTAATCAAAAACAAGTATAAAATTTTAGAAAAGAACTACCGTTATTTAAAGGCAGAGGTAGATATTATTGCTCAAAAAGAAAACACCCTTGTAGTTGTTGAGGTAAAAACGAGGAGCACTGATTATTTCGGGGATCCACAAGATGCTGTAAACCCTAAAAAAATAAAACACTTAGTTTCTGCGATAGATTATTATATAATTAACAAGGACTTAGATGTTGAAGTACGGTTTGATATTATTGCCATTATTCACCAAAATAATACAACAAAAATTGAGCACTTAGAAGATGCCTTTCTCCATTTTTAGTGCCCAATATAGTAATCCAAAAGCTTTAAAATTTAATAATCAACTTTTTTTAAATTGTATATAAAAGCTTCCAAATCTTTTAATCTGTTTGGTTTTGCTATGATTTTTTTGTTCGCATCTAGAATAAAATAAGTAGGTGTAGCAACAATACTATAAGTTAAAGCAGTTTTATTTTGCCATTTATTCAATCCTAAAACATGGTGCCAATTTGGTAAGGTAGTTTTCATATTTGTCCAAATAAGCTTATTTCTCTCCATAGCAAAAGCTACTACTTTAATGTCTTTTTTGTTTTTTAAGAAGGTATGTAGTTCAGGAATTTCTTTTAAACAGTGAGAACAATCTGTACTCCAGAAAACCAACACATAATTTTTTGCCTCATTTAAGGTAGAAAGCTGTAAGTTTTTGCCATTTTCTTTCCAAGAAAAATCGGGTGCTTTTCTACTAACTTCTGTTCTAAGTTGCGTTAATTTTTCATTCTTAAATGTTTCATTTATCAGTGATTTTGGTAATTGATCATAATAGCTTTCAAAAAGAAAATCTATCATTTCTAAGTTTTTGTTTTCTTCAAATTTCCCAATTAAAAACTCAATTATATTCTTTTTAAAAACAATGTTTTTAACTTTAGAAAAAACCGTTCCAATAGCTTTTTTGTAAAGCCTTTGTTGTGTTTGTACATTTTCTGAATAGTTAATGTAAAAAATGTAATTTGTAATTTTATCTAATAAAAAAGAAGAGTTTATAAGCGCTTGATTAGAAAAATCTATATTATTAAAAAAAGTAGTTCTCACATGAGAGATGTACTCTTTAACATTCGGTTTAATTTCTGATGAATTTGCTCGTAAACCAGCCTTAATAAAAGAATGTACGTACATTTCTTTTGAATGCTCTAAGTATTTTTGCTGAATACTATTTAGCACTGCGAGTCTTGCTTTATAGGATAAATTTAAATCTAATTGTTTGCTATTAATAAAGGTAACTTGCAATGAGTCTAACTTTTGTTGCTGCGCTGCGGTTTCAGTTAGGTAATTTTTATGCATTATATTTTCTTTAGATTCAGAAAATAAGACCGTTTGTTCTGGGTAGTCTGGGTGAAACGCAAAGCTCACATTTTCTTTATTGAATATAAAATTTACAAATCCCGCACCACTCGTTCTATAATTAATTTTGTAAGAACCAATTTTTGTGTCTGCTGGCAATTCAAATTGAAAGGTTCCAATGGTTTGGTGGCTGCCATTCATAAAGACACTATCCTTTTTGATTGTTGTATTTTGAACAAACTTTTGATTGGAGTCTTCGTTTTTATATAAGACCACCCAATCTGTATCTAAGCTACTGGTTAGTGTGCCTCTTATAGAAAACTGTGCTTGTGAAAATGAAGAGATTAAAAGTATAATAGCGAGGAATTTTTTCATTTTTTGAATTGATTTTGGTTTTAGAAAAGCTATTTTTAAGTAGCCTTTCAAAAATACTATTTCTATAACAAATTAGGTATATTGTGAGTCTTAAATAAAATAGTATTATGTATTTTTCTAATAAGGTGATTTGGATTACTGGTGCTTCCTCAGGAATTGGCAAGGCGCTTGCTATAGAGTTCTCTCAGCAGAACTGTAAACTTATTTTATCATCAAGAAATAAGGAAGCGCTTGAGTTCGTGAAAATGGAATGTGAAAACCCGAATAATATAGATGTTATTCCCTTAGACTTAGAAAATTATACAAGTTTAAAACAAAAAACAGCGGAAGCTATTTTAGCTTTTGGTAAAATTGATATTCTAATTAATAATGGTGGAGTTAGTCAACGGTCTTTAGTTGAAAATACACAGATTGAGGTCGATAAACGTATTATGGATATTAATTATTTAGGAACTGTTGCGTTATCGAAAGCTATTTTACCTCATTTTATTGAAAATAAATCAGGTCAATTTGTTGTTACTACGAGTATTGTTGGTAAAATAGGCACGCCTTTACGCTCTAGTTATGCAGCGAGTAAACACGCGTTGCATGGTTTTTTTGATAGTTTACGAGCAGAAATTTATAAAAATAATATTGCAGTTACCTTAATTTGTCCGGGTTTTATAAACACCAATATCTCTAAAAATGCATTGACTGGAAATGGAATTCCGCAAGGAAAAATGGATGCAGCAACTGGTAGCGGAATGTCTACGGAGCGCTGCGCAATGCGAATGTTAAAAGCAATTAAAAATAAAAAAGAGGAGGTTTATATTGCAGGTGCAAAAGAAAAACTCGGGGTGTATGTAAAACGATTTTTTCCGAAGTTATTTTCGATTTTAGTTCGGAAGATGCGTGTTACTTAATCTTCGAAATACTTTAAAGCGTCAAAGTAATGAAGAATAGCTTCTTTCATTAAAACGGTTTGCTCACCGGGTTTTAAACTTGGTAATTCTGTAACAATATTGTAATGTGGCCAACTATCATCGTCATAAGAATCGAATTCATAATAGCCATAGGGTTCTAGTAGTTTGCAAATAGCAATGTGCATTAAATTTACTTTTTCATCTTTTTTAAAATCGATACTTCCTTTCCCTAATTCTTGAACACCTATTAAATAGATAATTCCATCCATATTTAACTCATCTCCATCGGCAAATTGATTCGTTAGTTTTGTAACCAACAAATCCCATTTTTCCTTCAGATTACTAACTTTTTGCATCACTCTTGATTTTAAGACTACAAAGATACAATGTGCATTTTTAAATATTAAAAAAAAAGATGTAGGTTTGAATAAATTATTTGGATGAATATTTTTGATATAATTATTGCTGCACTTTTGATATTTGGTTTTGTAAGAGGCGTTATGAAAGGACTTTTTGTTGAAGTTGCTTCTTTAGTTGCATTAATTGCAGGAGTGTATGGGGCGATTCATTTTTCTTATTTTATAGGAGATATTTTAAATGAATATGTGTCTTGGAGTGAAGAATACGTCTCTTTAACAGCATTTGCAGGGACTTTTATTGTAATTATTATCGTGATAGCATTCTTAGGTAAAATCTTAACGAAGTTGGCAGATTTCGCTTCTTTAGGTGTTATAAATAAAATATTGGGTGGTGTTTTTGGAGCTTTAAAAATAGGATTGATTTTAAGTGTTGTTTTTATTTTCTTTGGTAAAATAAATGATACCATTCCATTCATTAAAAAGAAAACGTTAGAGGAATCTATATTATATAAACCTGTTAAGAAAGTTGCACCCACAATTTTCCCTTCAATTATTAAAGGTGAAGAAGATTTGAAAAATCCATTTATAAATATATAAAGGAATTCTATTTTGTTATAACCTAATTTCAGTTTCTAAAATAGGATATGGTTTAGCCTTTAGATTCTGCATATAAATTAACTATAATAGCGGCTATTTTCCGAAGTTTTATAGCAGTAAGGGCATTAAAATGCATCTTAAATTAAGAAGAAAAAACAGATTGTAAAAGGATAAATTTAGGAGAGGAACTAGAGAATCAAAAAAGATTAGAAAGGATGAATAAAAAAAACCGAGATTTTCATCTCGGTTTTTTATTTTATGTTATAACATGGTAACTTTTCCACTACTAATGTGGTAAACACCACCCACAATTTTAATTTCTCCCATTTCTTCCATTTCATTTAAAATAGGGCTTTTCTCTCTAATTCTTTGAATGGTTAACTGTACGTTATTTTCAATAGTCTTGTCAACAAACGCAACATTAGAGGAGTTGTGATCACCAGAAATTTCTCCTTCAGACTTTTTAACTGCTGGCTGAATATTGTTTAACATTGATGTGATATTTCCCAACTCTACATGGTCGCAAGCAGCTTTAACTGCGCCACAACTTTCGTGACCCAATACAAGAACTAACTTACTTCCTGCAACTCTACAAGAATATTCCATGCTTCCTAAAATATCTGTATTTTCAAAATTACCTGCAACTCTGGCAACAAAAAGATCACCAATAGTTTGATCAAAAATTAACTCTACGGGGACCCTTGAATCGATACAAGAAAGTATAATTGCTTTAGGGTGTTGCCCATCTGTAGTTTGGGTAATTAATGCTTTGTGATCAACGGTATGCGCCTCATTTCTAATAAAACGAGAATTCCCTTCACTAATATCTTGTAACACGCTCATTGGTGTTAGCTTGTCTTGTACTTCTTTGGTTATTGCTTTATTTATATGTAGCATCGTTTTCTAATTTTTTAATTCATCTTTAATATTTTGTTTTATCCATAGCACACAAGAATTAAAACCTTTAAAAATGTGCTCTTTTGGTATAAAATCTGGAATGATATCAATATTTTCCATCATATATCTTGGCTGGTGCAGTAAGTTTACAAACAATACTTCAATATTTTTTTTCTTTAAATCTAGCAACATATCTTCCATAGCATACAAACCAGTTTGATCCATATACTGCATTCTACCCAAACGCATAATTACAGTTTTTGCAGATGCTGGAATTTGCTGCGAAAGTGCCTGAAATTCGCTTGTTGAGCCAAAAAATAAGGGACCTTTTATGTGTTTGATAAATACTTTTTCTTTTAAGTCTTCTGGAAAATCAAACTCATCTTCCCAGGATTCTTCTTTTAATGACTTTACATTAGATCTTTGGGCAGTTAAATCACCAATTTTCTTCATAAACATTAAAGATGCAATGATTAGCCCAATACCAACGGCATATACTAAATTCCAAAAGGTAGATAGTAATAAAACTACAATCATAATTAAAACTTCTGAACTTAGTTTAATCGGACCTATTTTAATATCTTTTGGTAAGTAAGGAATTGCTTTTAATCCTTTATAGTCCATCACACCAATACCAACAGTAATTAAAATACCTGCTAAAACTCCTGCTGGAATTTTAGAAGCTACCGGTCCTAAGCCCAACATAACTATCAGCAACATAATTCCTGCAACCATTCCAGAAAGTTTTGTTTTTCCACCCGCGTTTATGTTTACAACCGTTCTAATAGTAGCTCCAGCTCCAGGAATACCTCCAAATAATGCTGCAACACTATTTCCAATTCCTTGCCCTACTAGTTCTTTATTTGGATTGTGTTTTGTTTTGGTCATATTATCTGCAACGACACTTGTTAAAAGTGAATCGATCGCACCTAAGAGCGCTAAAGTTAATGCTGTGAAAATATAGGGTGTGACACTAGCCAAACTAAAACCTGTAAAAATCTCCCAATTAGGAATGGGTATTCCACTTGGTATTTCTTGAATGGTTCTATAATCTAAACCAAAGCCAACAGCAATACTAGACATTACAACTAATGCGACGAGTGTGCTTGGTACTTTTGTTGTAATCCGTTTAAAACCATATATTATAATTATAGTTCCCAAAGCTAATAATAGTTCTAACCAATTAATGTTTAGTATTGCTTTCGGAAACGCTTTAATGGCACCTAAGGCACCAGCGGTCTCTTTTGCAGCTAAGGTTTGCGATTCTTTTAAAATATCTTCAGGCGCAATTTTTGCAGCTCTTGTAATCGTTTCTTCAAAATTTTCTAAAACTAAAATCTTTTCCCCAGCTTCTTCTTTTAATATATTTTTTAAAATTACTTCTTGGGCTTCTGCTTTAAATGTGTTCACAAATTCTACATCTTCTTTTGGATAATATCCTACAGAAGGTAATATTTGAGTCAATAAAATAATAAGTCCAATTGCGGTCATAAAACCCGAAACTACTGGATAAGGAATATATCTAATGTATTTTCCTAGGCCAATAAGGCCCAATATAACTTGAAATAATCCTGCTAAAAGAAAAACAGTTAAAATAGCAGGTAAGGCTTTTGTAACATCGCCATCATTTGCAGCTACAATACCAGCAATAACAATCATACTCACTGCAGTCATTGGTGCAGTAGGTCCAGAAATTTGTGTGCTTGTTCCTCCAAAAAGTGCGGCAAAGAAACTAATAAATATGGCTCCATATAAACCAGCACTTGGTCCTAAACCAGAAGAAACACCAAAAGCTAAAGCTAAAGGTAGGGCGACAATACCAGCAGTAATACCACCAAAAATATCACCTTTTATATTTGAAAATAATTTTTTCATAAATAAATAATTTAACCCATCATTTTATAAAATGATGAATCTAAAGTTAGAGTTAAAATTTGTAATTTTTGTAAAATATTTAAAGAAACTTTGGAGGGGGAAAAGTGTTTTCGAGAGAAATATCTTTATATTTTTTTAAAAGATTGTCGAATAAATTCTTTTTTTCTTGAGAATTTAAAAGAGAGGTATAGTTTTTTATTTCAGGAATTTTTAAATCAAAATTTTTAGAGATTTCCTTTTGGTTATTTTCTTCTTCACCTGCATTAAAAAGAATAGAAATATCAAAATTTTCCTCTACAACAGACAGCACTGCAGGGCTCACAATGTATAGTGTAAAAATAAAAGTAAAGATAATAGCGATACTATTTTTCATTAATAGGTATTTATAATTCTTTAATTTCTTCGGCGATTATCCAGCCTAATTTTCCGTCCGCTAATTTAATCTTTTTCCAATTGTCTACAGCATCTAATACAAATACTTTTGCGCCTTCATGCAATGTGAAAATTGCTTCAGCGTTTAAAGTGGGCGCATCTCTAACTTCCGTTTTTTCAACAAAAACAATTGCTTCTTTCTTGTTTTTTTCCTGATTGTATTGATTATAGGTAATAAAAAGGCTGAAAATTAATAGTATTAAACCGATACCACTTGTGGTAAAATAGATTCTTTTTCTAGTGGAAGAATACCCAAAATAAAAGAGTAAAAATAAAAGAGATGTCAAGAACGAAAATAGCACAACAACAATTGCCCATTCATTGTAAGACAGTTTTTGGAGATAATTCTTATTAAAACGTTGAAAAACGGTTTTTGGTACTTCTTCAATAGTATCTAAAGCCAAACGTTTTGCAAAAATCAAATTGTTTTTTACATCCTCATTTAAGGGATTTAATTTTAAAGCTTTCTCATAATAGAAAATAGTGGGTCCAACCTTATTTAATTTATAATATGCATTTCCTAAGTTTAAGTACAATTCTGATGAAACTGCATCTTGAGACTCAATTTTTTTATACTTCTCAATCGCTTCTTCAAAGGCACCATTTCTATACAGCTCATTAGCCGAAACAAATAAGGTATCTACATTTTGGGCAGTTATGGTGTTTGCAATTAGCAACAATAAAAATAAAATATTTTTCATGTTATAACTGTTTATCTAATTGAATAATAACTTCTTTTGCACGCTCGAATTCTTCTTTCATTTGCGTTGCTGTAAAAGGCGTATATCTTGCAAAATCAGAACTTTTTAAAACTTCAATAAATTGATAAATTGTAGGCGTTTCTATCTTTTTATCTTCTAAAAGCTCCGTAATTCTTTCTTTACTTATTTCTGCAGTTTCTATTCCTAATTTTGCTTTTAAGTAATTATGTAAAGCACGCTCTAAAGCTTCATAAAAAGCATCTTTTTTACCTAATTGTTTCTCAGCTTTTGAAAGATACTTCTTAGCTAATCTTTCTGCTTTTCTAGTTTTATTACCAACGAGATCATTACTTCTCTCTTCATTTTTTTTCGCTATAAAGATTCCTATAGGAATTGCAATTAATGGCAATAAAAGCAATATGTAAAAGAGGTTAGATTTAAAGAAATCAGATTTTTTTGTTGAAACAAAACTCGTTTTTGTCGCAACATATCTAAAGTTTTTTCCTGTAACGACTACATCTTGTTTTATTACAGAAGTGGTATCTAAGACCACTAATTCTTTTCCTTCTTGCACATCTACAAAGAAATCTCCGGTGGCAATTGTTTTGTATTCTTCTTTCTTCGGATTAAAATAAGAAAATGAAACACTTGGTATTTTGTACTTCCCTTTATATTGAGGAACCACAGTATATGTATCTGTCACAGATCCCGAAATACCATTTGCGTTTATACGAACACGCTCTTTTCTTTCTGGTTGATACATCTCTAATTCTGTTGGAGTCGTTACAGTTGGCAATTCAAATAGTTTTAAATTTCCTTTTCCTGAAACAGTTACTTTTACCTGGCTCGTTTCATTGGCTTTTAAAATATCTTTACTTAAAGAAACATCAAAATTAAAAGCACCAACAGCACCTATAAAATTAGTTGGTTTTCCTTCTAGAGGAAGGCCTTTAGGATTAATAATTTTTTTTGAGGAAGCAAATTCTCTTCTCACATTTCTTGTGATTGCGTTTCCGAAAAAATCGGATCTCCCAGAAGGAACTCCAATCACAATATCCATTTTCATGGGGTCTATAGAAAGTTTTCCTGTTTTTGTGGGAATTAATAACGCTTTTTGAAGCACAATATACCTGTAAGCTTCACCATTATATTTTCCCATTTTAACTGGAAATCCATTTATTTTAATGTCTTGATTCCAGAAACCGTTATATTTTGGCGCTTCCGTTACATTGGTATCATAAACACTTACATTCTCGCTTACATAGAGTCTGTATTCAACATAAATTCCTTCACCAACATAAGGTCTAGATTTAGAAATTTCTGCTACTAAATGAATGTTTTGTTGTGCGATATAATTAGGATCGTTTGGATCCTTAGGAATGTCTACAGCATTTAAAACAATTATTTTTACAGGATCAGATTTTATAATTTTTCCACCAATTTTTATCGTTGCGCTTCCAATAGAATATTCTCCTTTTCTTTTTGGTTGAACGATGTATGAATATGATTGTGTAAAACTTACGGTTCCGTTAATCCAAGATTGACTAACGGATTGACTAGGCCCGCCAACAACTTTGAAATTCTTGAAGGTTGGAGGTGAAAAATTGTCTCCTCCTTGTTTGTCAATAGAAAACTCTACACGCAAACGTTGGTTTACGCCTAATTTATTTTTACTTACACTTGCCTTTAACGTTGCCTCTTGCGCAATGAAAGAGGTACTTAGTAAAAAAATAAATATGGATATGTAAAATTTAAACTTCATCAACTTTTTCTAAAACGGTAAATCTACCAATCTTTTTCCTGTTTTACTTTTTTACCCTTTGCTTTTTTAGCATTCATTTTCTTTTGGGTTTTTTTCTCCTCATTATTTAGACTTTCTAGCAGCTGCTTAACTTGCTGCGGAGACATACGGCCTTCTTTTGGCTTAGGCTTTGACTTATCTTGCTCTTTATCTTGTTTTTTATCTTGTTTTTGATCTTTGTTTTGATCATTTTTTCCGTCCTTTTTTTTGTCTCCGTTAGGATCATCTTTAGGATCCTTGTTTTTATCTTTTTTGTCATCATCTTTATCTTTTTTGTCTTTATTTTTATCCTTGTTCTTGTCGTCTTTCTTGTCCTTTTTGTCTTTTTCTAATAGCTTTTGAGCGACCGCTAAATTATAACGAGTTTCGTCGTCATTAGGATTATTTCTTAGCGCATTTTTATAGCCATCTACAGCACCTTGATAGTTTTTAGACTCCATCATTGCGTTTCCTATATTATGATATGCTTCTGCTATTGTAGCCTTATCTGTTGCCGTTTTCGTAGTTAATTCATACTGAGGAATTGCTTCTTTGAAATTTTTATTCTGATAGAAAGCATTTCCTAAATTATAGGTTGCTTTGTCATAATTAGAATTACTTCCCAACGCTTTTTGATAGGATACAGAAGCATCTGTAAATTGTTGTTTTTTATACAACTCATTTCCTTGACGTAACATTTTCCTTGCAGTTCTTTGTTGTGCAATGGTATCTTTTTGTGCTGCTATTTCTTTTGTTGAAAAGAGCATTAAGAAAATGATAAGTATATATTTTATTTTTGTCATTTTAGTTTCTTGTTTTCTCTTCGTTAAATAAATCAACCTTTCTTAACCACTTTGTTTTCTTATCAAACAAAAGAACATCTACAATTAAGAAGAGCAAAGCTATTGCCAAAAACCATTGAAATTGATCTTTATAATCTGAAAACTGTTTTGTTTCAAATTCGTTTTTTTCTGCATTTCCAATAATTTTCGCAATTTCGTTTACTGGTTTATCCGTAATATTTCCATCAATATATTCTCCGTCGGAGGCATCTGCAATTCCTTGTAAGACTTCGGGTACACGTTTTGTAATTACGGTTTCACCTTTTCTATCTTTCTTATAACCAATCATCGCGCCATTTAGACGCATTGGAATCGGGCCACCTCTTTCTGTTCCAACTCCAACTGTATAAATTTTCACACCTTCGTTTGCTAGATTTTGTGCAACTTGTTTTGTTTCTTCCTGATGATCTTCACCATCGGAAATAATAATTAAAAAGCGGTTGGTTTGATCATCATTGTTATAATAGGTTTTTGCTAATTCTAAAGCCTCATTAATCGCCGTTCCTTGGCTAGAAACCATATCTGGATTAGCATTTTGCAAAAACATATTTGCTGCTGCATGATCTGTTGTTATTGGTAATAACGGATACGAATTACCTGCATAAATAATAATACCAACTCTATCTGAACCTAATTTATCAATAGTTTTAGAAATGATTTGTTTTGCTTTTTCTAATCGGTTAGGCGCTATATCTTCTGCCAACATACTTTTGGAAACATCCAATGCAAAAACAACATCTACACCCTCTCTTTTTATTGTTTTTAATTTGGTACCCATTTTTGGATTTGTCAAAGAAATAATCAAAAAAGCAATACCTAAAAGTAAGATGATCAACTTTAAAGTGGACTTAAAAGTGGATGAATTTGGGGCTAATTTTTTTAATAAAGACACATCCGAAAATTTACGTTGTGCTCTTTTTTTCCACCACAAAACCAACAAAAAAAGAGCAAACATTGCAGGAATGATTACGAGGAGGTAAAAATAAATTGGTTCTTCTATTTTGTACATTGTTTAATCGTGTATGCGTTTATTTATGCTTTAAAATGTGTTGATATCGTTTTCTCATTTCTTGAAAAGAGCACACTTTTAGATAAAGCTTTTAAAAAGCGTGTTTCTTAATATGAATTCTAACAACAAGAATCCTATGCCAAATAAGACAAATATTCTAAATTTCTCTTGATAATTGTAATACTTAAACTCTTCTATTTTTGTTTTTTCGAGGCTGTCAATTTCATCATAAATTTCTTTTAAAGATTCATTGTCTGTTGCTCTAAAATACGTTCCTTCCGTTGCTGTGGCAATTTCTTGCAATAGCTTTTCGTCTATTTCTACTTGTTGCTTTCTAAAGTTTAATTTGCCTGTTCTAGGATCTTTACTCCAAGGAAAGTCTGCCATTCCGTTGGTTCCAATTCCTATAGTGTACACTTTTATATTCAACTCTTTAGCCAATTCTGTTGCTGTTCTTGGGTCAATATTTCCAGTATTATTTACACCATCAGTAAGTAAGATAATCACTTTACTTTTTGCTTTACTTTCCTTTAATCTATTTACACTAGAACCCAAGCCCATTCCAATGGCAGTACCGCCTTCTAATTGCCCCCATTTTAGTTCAGAAATGGTTCTTTTTATAATGCTTTTATCACTTGTAATTGGAGTTTGAGTAAAGCTTTCCCCAGCATAAACTACAATACCAATTCTATCATTTGGTCTTCTATCAACAAAATTTACAGCTACTTTTTTAAGTGCTTCTAATCTGTTTGGCTTTAAATCTCGAGCCAACATACTTGCAGAAACATCAATTGCCATTACAATATCAATTCCTTTATTAGATTTTGTTTTCTTACTTACAGAAACATTTCTTGGTCTAGCCAAGGCAATAATAATTGCTGCTAATGCTAGTAATCTTAAAAGGTATAAAATTGGTTTTAATTTAGGTAAAAAAGAAGTTGTTTTAAAACCTTTTACACCTGGCATTGTTAAAACAGCAGCGTCTTTTTGGCGCATAAAAAAATGCCAAACTGCTATTAATGGTACTAAAATTAGCAGCCAGAGAAACTCAGGGTTGTAAAATTCGAAATTACTCCAGTTCATCATCTTTTTCTATTATTGGTTTAGGCTTTAAATTGCCTATAATATGTTCTGCATCTCTTCGGTCATCTTCAATCTCTATTGCTAGTGGTTTAGATTTGGCAAATTTCACCAAATCTGCTTCGCGTAATAAATCTTTTAATTTATCGATTGTTTCTTTTGAAGTCTCAATAGTATCTGATGTCTTAAAATCTTTTATCATTTCTAAAATTTCATCAGACGTATTTTCTAAAGCAGGTACTTTTAACTCGCGCTCAATATATCCTCGAACAATTTCTGTTAATTCAGAGTAATATTCTTTTATTTTATTGTTTTGCCATAGCAGTTTTTCATCCAATTCATTTAACTTTAAAAGCGCTTCTTCGTAAGGCGGTAAAGTTCTGTATGTTGGTGCATCTTCCTCTATTTTTCTTTTTTTAATTACAAACCAATAGATCCAGAAACCAATAATTGCTATAATAGCGAGAAGGATGTAGAGATAAATTTTAAAATCATCAAAAGTGAAAGGTTCTTTTTTAATCGATTTTATTGGAAATTTTTTAACTTTAGTAGTATCTATTGCAACGGAAGCTACGTTTACTAATAGCGAATCTGTTAAATAGGTTTGATTTTTTACAAATATTTGTTGCTGCGGAATGTAAAATGCGCCACTATCAAAGCCTGTTAAAATGTACCTTCTAATTAAGCTGTTTTTAATCGTGTCAATTCTTGTAGAATCTATAATTTCTAAGCCTTTTAATTCTATTCTCGGAATGATGACATTTTTGGTTTCATCTACAGAAATTTTTAGTTGAAACTGCTCGCCAATTCTAATGTTAGTGGTATCAATTTCTGCCTTAACCATTGGTGTTTGTGCAAAACTAATGGCTGAAATAAATAGGGATATGTAGAGTATTTGTTTTTTCATTTTTAAAAAGTAACTGCCTTACTATCTTCCTTTGTGTTTAAAATAACCTAATAATTTTTTAACGTAATTTTCATCAACTCTAGTGTTTACCGTTCCTGCGCCACTTCTTTTAAACATGTTTGTGTAATAGTCTGAGAGTCTTAAAGCATTTGTTTTGTAACTTATTCTTACAGATTTTGATGCGGTGTTTATTAACTGAACAGTACCCGTTTCTGAATCTAACATTGGTACCATTCCTAAATTAGGAATTTCTTCATCGTGTTTGTCAAAAATACGAATGCCTGTTAAATCATGTTTTTTCGCTGCAATTTTTAATGTTTGCTCGTAATTATCATCCATAAAATCAGAGAGCATAAAAACAATGGCTCTCTTTTTCATAATACTAGATAAAAACTTTAAGGCGGCTGCAATATCTGTTTTTCTACTTTTTGGTTTGAATTCTATCAACTCCCTGATAATTCTTAAAACATGACTTTTTCCTTTTTTAGGAGGAATAAAAAGTTCGATTGCATCAGAAAATAAAATTAAACCAACTTTATCATTATTTTGGGTGGCAGAAAAAGCCAATGTGGCTGCTATTTCTGTAACGGTATCTTTTTTAAATTGATTAGATGTTCCAAAGAGTTCAGAGCCAGAAACATCTACTAAAAGCATCATTGTTAATTCGCGCTCTTCCTCAAAAACTTTAATATACGGTTCGTTATAACGGGCTGTAACATTCCAATCGATTGCTCTTACATCGTCGCCAAATTGGTACTGCCGTACTTCAGAGAAAGTCATACCACGTCCTTTAAAAGATGAATGGTATTCACCGCCAAAAATATCATTAGACAAGCGTTTTGTCTTAATTTCTATTTTACGAACTTTCTTAAGTATTTCTTTTGTATCCAATGTGTAAGCGTGTAGTTTTTTGTTTGCGTGGTTGTTGAACTCTTTTTTGTGCAGTTGTTTTTATTAAAAAGTTACACAATTAAACCCGTTTAAGGAACCTCAATTTCATTTATAATCGAGTTGATAATGTCTACAGAAGTTACATTTTCAGCTTCAGCTTCATATGTAATTCCTATTCTGTGGCGTAGTACATCAAAAACGACAGCTCTAACATCTTCTGGAATTACATATCCTCTTCTTTTAATAAAGGCATAACATTTTGCTGCTTTTGCTAAATTGATGCTTCCACGAGGTGAAGCTCCAAAACTAATTAAATCTTTTAGTTTAGGTAAGTTGTATTTTTCAGGATAACGGGTTGCAAAAATGATGTCTAGAATATATTTTTCAATTTTCTCATCCATATAAACCTCATTAGCAACTTGTCTTGCTTTTAAGATTTGTGCTACAGAAACTACAGGGTTTACAGTAGTAAAATCGCCAGCTAAATTTTGACGCATAATAATTTGTTCATCTTGTAGCTTTGGATAATCAATGACCACCTTTAACATGAATCTGTCTACTTGTGCTTCTGGCAAGGGATACGTTCCTTCTTGTTCTACTGGATTTTGCGTTGCCATCACTAAGAAAGGTTCGTCTAACTTAAAAGTAGTATCTCCAATGGTAATTTGGCGCTCTTGCATTGCCTCTAACAAAGCAGATTGTACTTTTGCTGGTGCTCTGTTAATCTCATCTGCCAAGACAAAGTTTGCAAAAATTGGACCTTTTTTAATCATGAAGTCATTTTCCTTCATGTTGTAAATCATAGTTCCAACAACATCTGCAGGTAATAAATCTGGTGTAAACTGCACTCTACTAAAGCTTGCTTGAATGGCTTTTGACAAGGTGTTAATTGCCAATGTCTTTGCCAGACCAGGAACACCTTCTAATAAAATATGTCCATTCCCGATAAGTCCTATCAACAAACTTTCTATCATTTGTTTTTGACCAACAATTACTTTATTCATTTCTAAAGTAAGAATGTCTATAAAGGCACTTTCTCTTTCAATTTTCTCATTAATAGCTCTTACATCTACATCCATTATATATAATATTAGGTTTAATTTTTTTTCTGAAAACAAAGCTACAATTATAACATATTTTTTTTTGTTAAAAGTAGGTTAAAGATAATTCGTTATTTTTTTATTACTTTTAAAAAAAATTATACCCCTCTGTTATTTATGGAAAAGTTGACGGACAAGTTTTTATGGAAATCATTAAAGGAGGGAGACCTAAATGCATTTGCAGTACTTTTTGAAAGTTATTATCCAGAATTGCATAGTTATGGTTTAAAAATATCTAAAAATAAAGCGCTTACAGAAGATACTTTGCAAGACTTCTTTTTATATGTCTACGAGCGTAGAGAAAATTTAAGTGACTTAGACACGATTGCTCCCTATCTTTTTACATCTTACAAACGCTTTTTGTTAAAGGAAATGAAGAAAAGTGAAAAGTATAAACACACAGATTTTTCTAATGATACTTTTGTAGATGTTCAATTTACTGCAGAGGAGTTAATGACAAACCAAGAAACAGCCTCCTTTAAAGACAAAAATCTTTCAGCTTTATTAAATAAGTTGCCAAATAGACAAAAAGAAGCCATTTATTTAAAATACTATAGCGGCTTAAAAGCTGCCGAGATTTCAGAAATCATGGGTATAAATTATCAGAGTGTAGTAAATACACTTCACAAGGCAATAAAGAGTTTAAAAGAAGAAATGGCTATCATAAAATTATTTAATTAAGTTTTATTAAAAAATTTAGGGTATAAAAAGAACATTATATCCTTATATAAGTATATTGAGATAATTAAAAAATGACTAAGAAAAAGTACAACACCATAAATGATTTTTTAGACGACGGATCTTTCGAAAATTGGGCATTACAAAACAATGGCACAGATATAAATTTTTGGGAATTTTGGATTGCAAATAATCCTGATAAAGAGGAATTAGTCAATAAAGCCAGAGATCTTGTTTTGGGTGTTTCTTTTAACACGAATTTTGTTGGTGCAGGGAAAATTGCTTCGGAATGGAATAAATTAGAGACAAAAATTCAAGCAAAAAAAATCAAGCCCAAAAGAAAAGTACGTTTTTTAAAACAATTTAGTGCTGCCGCATCTTTACTTTTGCTAATTTCTGTAGGATTTTATTTTCTAAATAACAGCTCTAAGATTACACACAAAACTAATTTTGGCGAAATTTTAAATATAAAATTACAAGATGGTAGCGATGTTACCTTAAACTCAAATTCTAGTTTATCTTATTATAAAAATGAAAGTAGAAAAGTTTGGTTGTCTGGTGAAGCATTTTTTCAAGTTGATAAAAAAGTAGTGACCAATGCAAAATTTTGGGTGTTAACAGATGATTTATCCGTAGAGGTTTATGGAACTTCATTTAACGTAAATACAAAAAAGAAGAAAACAGATGTCTTTCTAGAGGAAGGAAGTATTTGGTTAAAACTTAAAAATGGTATTGATAAAAAAATGATTCCTGGTAATTATATTTCTTATTCATCTAAAAAAAATCAAATATTAGAAGACAAAAATATTTTTAATCCTATTACAAAAACTTCGTGGAAAGACGGTTCATTACTATTTGAAAACTTATCTTTGGAAAAAGCAATGGAAAAAATAGAAGAATCGTACGGTTTTACTATAGTTTTTAAAGAGGATAAAAGTAAAAATATTCTAATAACGGGCGCTGTTCCTATTACAAATATTGATATCTGTATCAAAGCCATAGAAAAATCTGTTGATGTAACTATTACAAAAAAAGATAATAGTTTAATTATTAGTGAGAAATAGGTGTAATTCGAATTTGGTAAATGGCGCAAAAGTTAGTATTCACAAAACTTATATTACTTATTTTTGTAACCTTTACTTACCAAACAACAGTTGGTCAAGAGTATAAAAAAAAGACAATATCACTAGCTGTTTTACTCGATAAAATAAGCAATGAACACAAAATATTTTTTACTTACAACGCTAATTTACTTTCAAATAAATACATACAAGAAGCGGGTTTCGTAAACTTGTCTTTAAAAGAATCTATTTCTTTACTAGAAAAAATAACACCTTTTCTTTTTGATGATTTAGGAAATAATTATTATGTTATTTACTACAAGAAAAGTGATTACAAAAATAAATATCTTTCCAAAGAAAAAGTTATATTTTTAAACAGTTTTGGTCTTGATAGTGTTTTCAAAGAAGATATTGCAATGGTTAGAGGCATTGTTTTAAGTTCAGAAAACACCCCTCTTAGTGGCGCCACTTTACAAGAGACAGCCTCTTTAGAAGGGACAACGACAAACAAAGACGGAACTTTTGAATTTGAAATGCACTATAAAAATAACGTAACAATTAGTTTTATAGGACATCATTCTAAAACACTTCAACTTTCACCAGATATATTTCATACTATTGTTTTATTATCGGGAGAAGAATTAGATGAAGTGCAACTGCTGGGTTCTAGAAACAAAAACAGAGTTGCAAATGATACTCCCGTTGCTATTGATTTTATAGATATTGAAAAAACAGCTTCCAAAAGTAGTCAAGTAGAGATGAATCAATTTTTGCAATATGCAATACCATCTTTTAACGCAACCAAACAATCTGGCGCAGATGGCGCAGACCACATAGATCCAGCAACTATTAGAGGTTTAGGACCAGACCAAACATTGGTTTTAATTAATGGAAAAAGAAGACATCAATCTTCTTTAATAAATTTATACGGAACTAGAGGAAGAGGAAACTCTGGAACTGATTTAAATACGATACCTATATCGGCAATCAAAAGAATTGAATTATTAAGAGACGGTGCTTCTGCACAATACGGTTCTGACGCAATTGCAGGAGTTCTAAATATTGTGCTAAAAGATACCGATAACGAGCTAAATGTTACTTCTACCTTAGGTTTTAATAATGCAAATACGAATAGTATTTTTCCAAATAGAGTAGACGGATTCACCTATAAATTAGGATTAAATTACGGAACAAAAATAAATAATGGAGGTTTTATAAACTTTACAATTGAGACATTATCATCAGATAATACGCTAAGACCTGGCACCATTGCAAGAGAAAAATTTGGACAAGCAGGAGTAAAAAATGTAAGCCTTTTTTTAAATGCTGAAATTCCTATTTATATAAATACAAAGCTGTATGCAAATGGAGGTTTTAATTACAAAAATACAGAAGCTTTTGCTTTTACACGAAAATTTGATAGTGAAAGAAATGTCTTAGATATTTACCCAACAGGATTTAATCCTTTAATTACATCAAATATTCTAGATAATTCTTTATCAATGGGTGTGCTCACAATTTTTAAAGAATGGAATGTGGATGTAAATAATACGTTCGGAAGAAATAATTTTCATTATTTTATTAAAAATACGCTGAATGCTACACTGGAAGAAAACTCTCCAACGGAGTTTGATGCAGGTGGACATCAATTAATACAAAATACAACGAGTATAGATTTTTCTAAATATTTTTTAGACGCATCTTACGGGTTTAATATCGCTTTAGGCTTAGAACACAGATTAGATAAATATAAAATATTTTCTGGTGAAGAAGCTTCATACGGTTCCTATGATATTAACGAAGATCTCATAAACTCAAAAACACCATTGTCAGATTACAAAACATATAATGGTGAAATAAGACCAGGAGGTTCTCAGGGTTTTCCAGGATATTCTCCAGAAAATGAAGTAGATAGAAATAGGTCAAACTTTAGTGTTTATTTAGATACAGAAATAGATTTCTCTAAAAAATTTATGATTGGTGCTGCCGCTAGATTTGAGTACTATAGCGATTTTGGAAGTACTTTAAATTTTAAACTAGCCTCTAGATATAAAATTACCAAAAAATTTAATTTAAGAGGCTCTTTCAGTACCGGTTTTAGAGCACCTTCCTTGGCACAGAGTTATTACAATTTAACCTTCACAAATTTCATAGGAAATACACCAACAGAATCTTTTCTGATAGCAAATAATAGCGCTATTGCAAGAAGATTTAATATTGATAATTTAAAGGAAGAAAAAGCTATAAATGCTAGTTTAGGGTTTACAGCGAAATTAGGAGCGATGTTTAATTTAGCAATAGACGGGTACTATGTATCTATTAAAGATAGAATTATTTTAAGTGGTAATTTTGATGCTTCAATTTTAGGTTTAGGAATAGACAATGTTCAATTTTTTGCAAATGGTGTAAATACTGAAACTTCAGGAGTAGATTTGGTTTTAAATTGGAAGAAAAAAATGGAAAATAGCAAAATATCTATCGACCTTTCTGGGAATGTAAATTACATGACTATTACAAATATTAATAATAAAAAGCTCGATAAAGAAACTTTTTTTGGAGAAAGAGATCGACAATTTTTATTAGCATCTGCTCCAAAAAGTAAGTTTAGTTTAGGAATAAACTATCAATATAAAAAGTTGAAAACAGTATTAAATTTTACAAGATTTAGCAGTGTAAAGTTAATTGATTGGCAAATAACTGAAGAGATATCAAACTTCAATAATTCAGAGGCAGAAAGATTAGCAGCAGCTACCGATATGTATCAGCCAAAAATAACAACAGATATTCATTTTAGTTACCAAATAAATACTTTAATTAATTTACAATTAGGGGCAAATAATTTGTTAAATATATATCCAACCAAACAGCACAGTTACACAGATAGCGGGGGTTTGTGGGACGCTACACAAATGGGAACAAATGGCTCTTTTTACTACACAAAATTTAGTTTAAAACTGTAAATAGTGCATACTTAGTTGCTTTTTGTTGTTTTGTTTAAAAATAAATGAATTTTTAAGAGTATATTTTTTATTCTTTTGTCTTATATAAGAAATGGCTTGTGACCTCATAGAAGATAACAAGACTATTTAATCACATTTATTAATTAATAATTTATTTATGAAACAAAAGTATTTTTTAAAAGCATTTACAATTGCTTTTATGTTTATGCTGCCTTTAGGATTAATGGCACAAACAATAAAAGGAAAAGTAACAGACAAATCTGGAAGCTCATTACCTTACATGAATGTTATCGTGAAAGGAACAACTACAGGTACTACAACTAATGATTCAGGTGAATTTAGTTTAACAGTAAAAAAATTACCAGTTACAATCGTTGTATCTTCAATGGGATACACAACTACAGAAGTAAAAGTAACAAATACCTCTTTTTTAAATATTACAGTAGAAGAGGGTGGCCAGTCTTTAGATGAAATTATTTTAGTAGGTTCAAGAACAGCTCCTAGAAGTAACGCAGATACTGCCTTGCCAGTTGATGTTGTTGGTGTAAAAGAATTATTGTCTACAGGTCAAACAACTTTTGATAAAGCGTTAGCTTTTAAAATTCCATCATTTAATACGGTTCAAACACCAGTAAATGATGCAACTTCTTTATTAGACCCGTATGAAATTAGAAACATGGGACCAAGTAGAACATTGGTATTAATTAATGGAAAGCGTAAAAACGTAAGTGCATTATTATATACACAAGATTCTCCAGGTCGTGGTGAAACAGGAACAGATATTTCTGCAATACCTATCGATGCAATTAAAAGTATTCAAGTATTAAGAGACGGTGCATCTGCACAATACGGTTCTGATGCAATTGCAGGTGTAATAAATATTATTTTAAAAGATAATGTAAATAGTGGTTCAGCAACTTTAAGATCTGGGATTACTGCAGAAGGAGATGGTGAAATGTTTGGTATTAGTATCAACAATGGATCTTCTATCGGAGATGACAAAGGGTTTGTAAACTATACAGTGGATTTTTCTAAAGTAGGATTGGCAAACAGACCAGGTACTGTAAGTGCAAAAGGAGAAGCTTTTGGAGGAACAGGTTTTGGAGCAGATTTAGCAGATGTTCAAGAATTCTTATCTAGAAAGCCAGACGCAGGAAACATTAATGGTTCTCCTGAAACGGTAGCAACAAAGTTTTTAATTAATGGTGAATATAACTTATCTGAGGAGTCTACACTATATTTTAATGCAGCGTATGTATTTAAAAAAGTAAATTCTTATGCAAATTACAGAACGCCTTATTGGAAAGTAGCAACAGGTGACTTAGCATATTTACAAGATTTATTTCCTTCAACAGAAGCAGGTGGATTTGATGGTTATGTACCAACTTTCGAAGGGGTTTTAAATGATTTTAATGCAACTTTAGGAATCAAAAGAAAGATAAATGATTGGAATGTTGATTCTAGTATTACTTTTGGTGGAAATGAGCAAACATATAAGGTAAACAACTCTCATAATGCGAGTGAAGATTATCAAGCGCTTAGTCCAACAAGTTTTGATCCAGGAGGAACTGGTTTCAGTCATATCGTAGGAAATTTAGATGTATCTAAACTTCTTTCTGATAAAGTAAGTATTGGTATGGGAGCAGAGTTTAGAAATGAAAACTTTGAAATCATTGCAGGAAAACTTTCTTCTTATAAAGGTGGAGGTTCAGATTCTTTTTCAGGAAATGACCCTGTAAACTCTGGAATTTTTAACAGATATAATTTAGGTGGATATTTTAGTTTAGATTATGATGTGTCTGATGCTTTTTTATTAAGCGGTACAGTGCGTGGAGAGAATTATTCTGATTTTGGAAACACGTTCGTTTACAAATTTAGTTCTCGTTACAAATTATCTGATAAATTAACAATGAGAGGTTCTGTTTCTTCTGGATTTAGAGCACCAAGTTTACACCAAATTTATACTGAAAAGTCTCAATACTCTTTCGCAGATGGTGGAGGAATTGATGTTGTAGGTTTAGTAAACAACGTATCTCCTAAAGCAAGAGAGTTAG
>JBNMOF010000014.1:0-24129 GCA_051277175.1 Polaribacter sp. | reverse complement strand
AATTTTTGGAATTTAATATATCTTAGAATTTTTGGTGATATTTTAATGGCTTTAGTTAGATTATACTATTCAATAAAACGAAAAATATTAGTTTAAAAGAATATGAAACTTAAAACAATTTTAACCTTTGTCTACTTATGCACAAGTGTTCCGGTATTTCTGTTCTTTAAAGCAGAGTTATTAGTTTGGATTTCGTTTTTTATCAACTTTCTTCTTATCACGGGTATTACATATTTTCATCTTAATTTAGAAAAGACATATTCTCCTTTCTTAACCTCCTTTATAGTATTCTTTTATTTATTTGGTATTGTGGCTCCTATAATCCAAATTTCTTCTTTTGATGGAGTAAGTTCTCCCTTTCCAACTAATTTTCCTTACAATTCAGGGGCCATTATTCATGCAAATTTTTTAATATTTATATTTTGCAGTGTCTTTTTCTTAGTATATGTTTTTCTAAAAAAAACATATAAAATAAATTCTACAATAACGGTGATTGAAAGACAAACTAAATATTCTACACCTCTTGTTATTTTGGTTTTATTTCTATTATGTGTTATTATAGTAGCTACAAATTTTAATTATCTCCTTGAAGATATAACAAAATCGATTTATGATAATAAAATTGAGTCAGTATTTTCTCTATTATTAAAGAAAAAGGTACTCTTTTATATCCCTTTAGGAGCTATTGGATATACGCTGGCTTACTTAAAAAGAAAGAATAAAATTAATACAAATACTCTGGTTGCTGCTATAATATTATTGTCGTTGGTATTTATTTTATTCTTCTTTAAAAACCCATTGACAGAAAAAAGAAATGCTTTGGGACCTATATATATTGCTCTAATTTACATTTTCAAACCTAAACTTATCAATACTAATTCTAAGTTTTTCTTATTTATGTTCCTGTCATTAGTGATTTTATTCCCCTTAATGTCAACTTTTACACATATGGATGGAACTATTTTTGAAGTGTTAAATGACCCGTATCTGATCGTTCAGTCTTTTATAAGGTTTGGAGGTATTTCAACTGCTTTTAGTTCGCTGCATTACGATGCTTTTGCCAATATTATGGCAAGTGTAGATTTTGTTAATCTGAATGGTTTATCTTTCGGTTACCAACTTTTAGGGACTATATTTTTTTTTATTCCTAGGGGTATTTGGACTTTAAAACCAATGTCTACAGGAGAGCTTGTAGGTAATCATTTAATTGAAAATCATGGATTTTCGTTTAGTAATTTATCAAACTCAATAGTCTCAGAAGGATATATTAATTTTGGATTTTTGGGAGTTGTTCTGTTTGCGATAGTACTATCCTATTTTGTCATATTTTTTATGAGGTGGATGAAATCTGGAGATTTTTTAAAAGAGATAATGGCGTTTTATTTCGCAGTTCATTTAATTTTCCTTTTAAGAGGCGATCTTGCCAATGGTTTAACATATTATGTAGGCCCTTTGATTGCATCCTATTTCATTCCAAAGATTATTGAGTCACTTTTAACAAAAAGGAAACGATGAGAGCTTTTTTAAATAAAATTAATCCCGTAAATATTTTAGTATTTTTTTTTCTTAATACTTTTTTATTTCCTATTTATCCTTTTAACCTGAGACCAACTCTTGTTGTATTGTTGTTATTGTCAAGTATAGCTTATGCCATTAAAACTAAAATCAGATTTAATTTTAAGTTAAATAAAGAAAATAAATCATTTTATATAAATACCAGTTTGTTTTTTATTCTTGGAATAGGATTAACTTATACTAAAAATTTCAGCACAGGTGCTTCTGCTCTTTTTAGAATGTTGCCCTTATTAATTTTTCCTCTTATATTTAAATTTATTAATAATAAGAAAGATATTTCAGACCAATTAATTCTTAAAGCCTACAGTTTTTTCTATATAGCTGTAGTAGTGCTGTTTTTTTGTTTCTTTATATATTTTTTATTCAATGGAGATATTACTGTAAATTATTTAATAAATTATAATGAAAGAATAAATAGCTTATTGGGTAGTTATAGTTTGCATCCATTATATGCTTCGATTTATATTTCTATTGCATTAATATTATCTATAAATTTATATAACGAGCAGGTCTTGAATAGAAGTTTTCTTTTTTTTTTAAATATTTTGCTTGCATTAAATTTAATATTGTTAGCAAGAAAGAGCGCCATCATAATTATGTTTATTTTCTTTGTGGTGTACCAATTAAAGTTTAAAAAAAATAAAAAAGCACAGAAAATATTTGCTGTTTTCACGGTGATTTCTCTAGCAATACTTATTTTTATTTTTGTCCCAGATATTTCATATCGATTTGAAGACTTTGCAGCTATTTTTAGTAACTCTAATTTTAATGGATCAATAGGTTTAAGAATAAATATTGTTAAATGTAGCTATAGCTCAATATTACAAAACCCAATTTTTGGCTATGGTATTGGAAGTGTTAAGAACATTCTTTATGACTGTTATCAGTCGTTCCCGGAAGTTTTTAATAGTAAGTATTATAACACGCACAATCAATATATAGGTGTTTGGCTATACTCAGGTGTTTTAGGCTTTATAAGTTTAATTACAATGCTAGGATATGGTTTTATAAAATCGATTCAAGCAAGAGATTTAATTTCATTTGCTATATTAATTTTGTTTTCTAGTATGATGCTTATAGAAAGTATCTTTGAACGACAGGATGGTGTATTCGTATTTACCTTATTTATAAATTTAATTGCTTTTAAAAATCAAGGCAAAAATAATAATAAAAACGCATGAAGAAAGTACTAATTATTGGACCTTTTCCAAACCCTATATCTGGAGTTTCTTTAGCCAATAAAGTTGTTAAAGAAGTTTTAGATCATTCAAGTGAGTTTCAAACCGATTTCATTAATACCTCGTACCCTATATTTGAAGATGCTGTTGGTAGTTTTTCATTTAAAAAGCTATTATTTTTTCTCAATATTAATATCAATATAATTAAGATTTTTAAAAATGACATAGTTTACATAACACCAGGTCAGACCTTCTTTGGTATTACTAAATATGCGTTTTTTATTTTATTATCTTCGATTTTGAAGAAAGAGTTAATTATTCATGTACACGGAAATTATTTAGGAACTCAATATCAGGAATTAAAAGGGATAAAAAAGAAAATTTTTTATTTATTAATTTCAAAATTCACAAAAGGTATTGTTTTATCTGTTTCGTTAAAACAAAATTTAACACCATTTTTAAAAGAAAAAGACATACATGTACTCTTTAATTTTGCGCAAAATTATCTTGTTGAAAATGAAACAGAAGTAGACACTAGTATTTTGAAAATAGCATATTTAAGCAACCTTATGGAAGAAAAAGGAATTTTTCAACTTTTGGATTCACTTAAAGATTTAGAAAATAAACAAATTCATTATGAAGCAAAAATAGCAGGAAATATAGATGTAAATTTAAAGGATATTATTCTGGAGAAAATTTTAAAACTTAAACATACAACCTATGTGGGAGTTGTTTATAATAATGAAAAGAGAACTTTACTTAATTGGAGTAACATTTTTGTGCTACCAACTTTCTATAAGATGGAAGGTCAGCCAATTTCAATTTTAGAGGCTTTAGCAACAAACAATGTTATTATTTCCACAAAACACGCGGGTATAACAGATATTGTTGAAGAGAATAAAAACGGGTATCTCGTTGAGAAAAAAAAATCACAGAGTATAACTAATAAATTTATATATTTAGATGAAAACAAATCTAAAATTTTAGACATAAGTAAGTACAATAAAAAGTACTTTACTAAAAATTTTACAATTGAAATTTTTAGTAAAGAGATTATAAAAATTATTAAAGAAAATTAATGCAACAACTTAATACATTTAAGCTTCCTAAGAACTTTAGAGGTAAAAATGCCTTTATAGTGCAAACCTGGTGGTTAGTACAAACTCTTATTTTTAAAAACTCCCCTCAATTTTTGTATGGGTTTAGACGTTTTTTGTTGCGACTGTTTGGAGCTAAAATTGGTAAAAAAGTAATAATAAGACCTTCAGTAAAAATAACTTATCCCTGGAAAATTTCTATTGGAGATTATTCTTGGATTGGAGACGATGTCGTATTATATTCATTGGGAGAGATAGAGATAGGATGTAATACCGTAATTTCTCAGCGAAGTTACATATGTACAGGTTCACACGATTATTCACAATTAGATTTTCCAATCTTTGCAAAAAAAATAACAATAAAAGATGAATGTTGGTTAGCTACAGATGTCTTTGTTGCTCCTGGTATGACCATTGAAAAAGGCACTGTTGTGGGTGCTAGAAGTAGTGTTTATAAAGACCTACCAGCAAATAAAATATGTATGGGGAATCCTGCTAAAATCATTAAAGA
The DNA here is from genome assembly GCA_051277175.1 of Polaribacter sp. Lineage (GTDB taxonomy): Bacteria > Bacteroidota > Bacteroidia > Flavobacteriales > Flavobacteriaceae > Polaribacter. The sequence goes on along the minus strand of JBNMOF010000014.1, from coordinate 19,768 downwards.
CAGAGCTTAAAATTAGTAGTTAAAGTATAAATAACCTTTCTTAATTTATATTTTAAAGGTCTAGTTAAATAATTGTATTTTGGCTGATATTTATATCCCTTTATCTAAAATACTGTTTTCCGTTTATGGAAGGAGTTTATAACTTTATTTTAAATAATTAAATGAAAAAGAAAATTACGATCATAGGAATTAATTATTATCCAGAAGACACTGCCATAGGTCTGTATACCTCTCAATTGGCATCGTATTATAATACGAATGGATTTGATGTTAGTGTTATTACAGGCTTTCCGTATTACCCTGCTTGGAAAATAACTTTAGAATATCAATCTCAAAAAACCTTCTACAAAGAAATTATTGACGGAATTACTGTTTATAGATACAAGCAGTATGTCCCAAAAAACCCAACATTTATAAAAAGAATTATTCATCTTTTAGATTTTTCTTTTGGAACACTTATTAATCTTTTTAAAATAAAAGAGACCGATGTAGTTTTATGTATTGTCCCTTTTATTGGAACAGTTTTTTTAGGAAAAATTTTATCGAGAATAAAAAAAGCCAAACTATGGATACACGTTCAGGATTTTGAATTTGATGCAGTGTCAGAATCAAATATCGTAGAAAATAAAATGAATAAATCCTTGTTTTTTAGATTCTTGTTTTGGGTCGAAAAAAAATTATTAAATTCAGCAAATGTGGTAAGTACTATAAGTACCGCTATGCTATTAAAATTAGATGATAAAATAACAGGAAATACACAAACAAAATTACTGCCAAATTGGGTGGATTTAGATTTTATAAATCCTAATGATTATAAGACACATGTGTACTTAGACTCCCTAAAATTTAAAATTTTATACTCCGGTAATATTGGTGAAAAGCAAGATTGGGATTTTTTCTTAAAGTTTGCGAAATTACTTGAAAAAGAAGTAGATATAGAGATTGTTTTAGTGGGAACTGGTAGTAAAAAAGAATGGCTAGCAGAACAATTAGTAGTAATAAAAAATATAAAACTATACGCTCCCGTGGCTTATGCAGAACTGTCCGATTTATTGTGTAGTGCAGATTTACATATACTTTTTCAAAAGAAAGACGTTATAGATACTGTAATGCCCTCTAAAATTTTAGCAATGATGGCAAGTCAAAGGCCTTCTTTAATTACTGGAAACTTAAAATCTGAAGTGGCCTCAATAATAAGTAGATCGAATGCTGGAAAATATATTGATGCAACAAATACCAAAGAAATTTTAGATTATGTAATTACTTTAAAAGAAAATAAAGAAAATAAAGAAATAGGTAAAGAAAATGGTATACATGCCAGAAATTTTGTTTCACTAAATTATTCTAAAAAAGAGGTTTTAAAACAGTTTAAGAATACTTTTATATCGCTCATAAAATAAATGAACTACAAATTTTCAAAATTTATTAAACCTTTAATTATATTATTAGACCTAATAATAATAATTGCTGCAGTATTTTATTTTTCTGATGAAGAATACTCAAATGCACTCTTTATTTCGTACATAACTTTGTTTTGGTTGTTGATTGCTTTTAATACTAAATTTTATAGTGTACATAGATATACAAACATTTTAAAGATAATCTCTTTACTAATTTCTCAGTTTTTTATTTTTATTCTTGCCTTTTTTGCATTCTTTAGTATTTTTAGAGAGGGAGTTATAATTAGTAAACAATTTGTAATAATTATTAGTTTTATGGTAATTATTGTCTTTTTTAAGTTGTTTTCTTTCTTTTTACTAAAAAAATACAGATTAACTGGAGGAAATTATAAAAACGTAGTTGTTTTTGGTGGTGTCAAAACAGCTCAAAGCATCAATCGATTGTTTAATGAAAAACAAGATTTAGGATACCGCTTTTTTGGATTTTTTTCTGATAAACTAAGTAAATCTGAAAATTATTTAGGGTCTATTCACTTAGGTTTTACATTTGCACTAAACAATAGTATTGATGAAATCTATTGTGAAGTTGATGCCGTTACGAAACTACAACTAAAAGATTTAAGAGATTTCTGCAACACACATAAAATAGGTTTTAATTTAATTCCAAAAAATAAGGCGATTTATAGTAAAAATTTTACTTTAGCATATTACGGAATAATTCCAATTTTAAAACCAAAAGAATTACCTTTTGAAAAAACAGAAACACATATAATAAAAAGAGTTTTTGATGTGCTATTTTCATTTACAATTTGTGTTTTACTTCTTTCTTGGTTATTACCTTTTCTTTGGGTGCTGGTAAAACTAACATCTAAAGGTCCCTTTTTATTTAAACAAATTCGGGATGGAGTTAATGGAGACCAATTCTATTGTTTTAAAATTAGATCTATGACTAATAACTCCTCAGGCAATGAAATTGGAACCGTTAAGGGTGACCCAAGAATTACTAAATTAGGCGCTTTTTTAAGAAAATCTAGTATAGATGAATTGCCTCAATTTTTTAATGTTTTAAAAGGAGATATGAGTGTAATAGGACCGAGACCACATATGAATATTGAAACAGAAAAGTATTTAAAAGAAATTGATAATTATTTAATTAGAAACTCTGTAAAACCGGGTATCACCGGTTTGGCTCAAGTGTCTGGATATAGAGGTGAAGTGCAAGTAAAATCAGACATTGAACATAGAGTTCGATTAGATATCTTTTATATAGAAAACTGGTCGTTTATTTTGGATTTAAAAATAGTTTTTCAAACTATTTATAATGTTTTTAAGGGTCAAGAAAAGGCATACTAGCATAATGAAAAATAAGTTCGACATAACAATATCGATAGTTCTATACAATGAGAATTTAAAAGAATTAACAAATACAGTTAATTGCTTTTTAAATATTTCATTGAAAAAGAAACTTTTCTTAATTGATAATACTTTTGAGAAACAGTTCGAAAATATTTTTAACCATCAAGACATAGAATATATTGCTGTTGGGAAAAATATTGGTTTTGGCTCAGGACATAATATTATTTTAGATAAAATTGAGAACTCTTCCTCCTATCATTTAATTTTAAACCCGGATGTTGTTTTTCAAAAAAATGTAATTCCAAACTTAATTTTAGAATTAGAAAAGGATAATCAAATAGCAATGATAGCACCGAAGGTGTTATTTCCAAATGGCCAACATCAATACTCATGCAGAAGGTACCCTTCAATAAAAGAGCTATTTTTTAGAAGATTTCTTTTTTTAAAGCCACTATTTAGAACAACGATCTACAAGGGGCAGTATAGAGATAAAGATTTGAGCAATTCTTTTTATGCAGAATACATAACGGGTTGCTTTCATCTATATAAAACAAAAGATTTTGTAAATTTAAAAGGTTTTGATGAACGCTACTTTCTTTATATGGAAGATATAGATATTTGTAAAAAAATAGATTTATTAGGTAAGAAAAAATTTTATTACCCTAAGGAAGAGGTAACTCACGTGTTAAAACAAGGTTCATCTAAAAGTTTAAAACTATTTTTGAGACACACTATTTCTGTAGTGAAATATTTTTTAAAGTGGGGTTTTTAGATCCAACACTTTTTTTTGAACCCTGCTGTTTTTTCTAAAATGTCTTTCTTTCGAAAGCGGGAATCCAAAGAATTTAAAATATATTTGCAACAACAATACAACACAACACAAATGAATATTCTTATTTTAGGTTCTGGAGGTAGAGAGCACGCTTTTGCATTAAAATTAACTGAAAGTAAAAAGGTAACACAGCTTTTTGTTGCTCCAGGAAACGCTGGAACCCATAAAATAGCTACTAATATCAATATTAATCTTACAGATTTTGAAGCAGTAAAAAAGACGGTTTTAGAAAATGACATTAAAATGGTAGTTGTAGGACCAGAAGTACCTTTAGTTGCGGGAATTCATGATTTCTTTTTAGCCGATAATGAGTTGAAAAAAATTCCTGTGATAGGGCCTAAGAAAGATGGAGCATTGTTAGAGGGAAGTAAAGACTTTTCCAAACAGTTTATGCAAAAGCATGGTGTGCCCACAGCGCGTTATAAATCGTTCACAAAGGAAAATCTAACAGAGGGTTTTACCTTCTTAGAAACCTTAGAAGCACCTTATGTTTTAAAAGCAGATGGTTTAGCCGCAGGTAAAGGAGTTTTAATTTTAAATTCTTTAGAAGAGGCAAAAGCCGAATTAAAAGAGATGGTTTCTAATGAGAAATTTGGAAAAGCATCTACAACCGTTGTAATCGAAGAATTTTTAAAAGGGATAGAATTGTCTGTTTTTGTTTTAACAGACGGTAAAAGCTACAAAGTACTACCTTCGGCAAAAGATTACAAAAGAATTGGAGAAGGAGATCAAGGTTTAAATACAGGTGGAATGGGTGCTATTTCTCCAGTACCATTTGCAGATACAGCTTTTCTATCTAAAGTAGAAGAATTGGTGGTAAAGCCAACAATTGCAGGTTTGCAAAAAGACGGAATTGATTATAGAGGTTTTATCTTTATTGGACTGATGAATGACAACGGAAATCCTTCTGTGGTTGAATACAATGTAAGAATGGGAGATCCTGAAACGGAGGTTGTATTGCCTAGAATAGCCTCAGACTTGTTTGATTTGTTCGAAGGTGTTGCAGATCAAAATTTACATGAAAAATCGTTTTCTGTACGCGATAAAGTAGCAACAACCGTAATGTTAGTTTCTGGTGGATATCCTGAAGGATATGAGAAGCACAAAGAAATTACAGGTTTTGAAAATGTGAACGAATCTATCGTTTTTCACGCAGGAACTGATGTTGTAGACAACAAAGTAGTTACAAGCGGTGGTCGCGTTATGGCAGTAACATCTCTTGGAAATACCATTGAAGAAGCACTAGAAAAAAGCTATAGAAGTATTCATAAAATTAATTTTGACAAAATGAATTATAGAAAAGATATTGGTTTCGATTTAATATAATCGGTAGAAAAATTAGTACAATTTTCTGAGATGGCCAGTTTCACTTTGCAATAAATAAAACAAGGTAAGCAAACATAAAACTTGTTTTAAAGTACTAAAAAAGAAATCAATTTATTTTGCCTTTTTCATGGTAAAAGAAAATTCTGATCCGATACCAAAAGTACTTTTTAATAAAACAGTTTGGTTATGAGCTTCAACAATGTGCTTTACAATAGACAAACCTAATCCAGATCCTCCTTGCTCTCTAGACCTACTTTGATCTGCTCTATAGAAACGTTCAAATAGGCGTGGTAAATGTTGTGGCTTAATTCCTTCGCCGTTGTCTATTACCCGAACTACATATTTACCCTTACTGTAATCATCTACAGCAACAATAGTTGTTCCGTTTGGTTTGCCATATTTAATGGAATTAACAACTAGGTTAATGAGTACCTGCTCTATTTTTTCAACATCTCCAACCACAAAAACTGGGAACTCATAGATTCTATCAAACTTTAAAATAATGTTTCTTTTTTTTGCTTTCATTTCAAACAAATCAAAAACATTTTGAATAATTTCTAAGATGTTAGAAACTTCCATATTTAGTTTTAGGCCATCTGTTTCTAATTTTGCAATCATATCTAGATCTTTGGTTACTGCAACCAATCTTTCAACACCTTTATTGGCACGTTCCAAATATTTTAAACGAATATTCTTATCATCCATTGCCCCTTCAAGCAGTGTAAGTATATAACCCTGAACCGTAAAAAGAGGCGTTTTTAATTCGTGTGCAACATTTCCTAAAAAATCTCTTCGAAAAGAATCTCTTTCGGTTAAACTTTTTATTTCCAAACCTTTTCCTTCTACATAGGTCTGCATGCGTTTAGAAAGTTTATCGATATCTGTAGTTACAGATTCTTTTCTTAAATCGTTCACATCTAAAATAGAAACATCTTCGTAAATTCTTTTTAACCTTCTATAAATAAAGTGTTCTGCTCTGTATTGGATGATAAAAAATGAAATAATAAAAAGGACTAGAATACAAATTAGTACAGGTCCCACTCCTAAGTCTTTTGCAATAATAAAGTATGAAATGGTCGCAATGGCAACTGACAACAATGTTAAATAAATTGCGGACCAAAGTGCATAAGAATATGTTTTTTTTATCTTCATAAAAGCATATTTATTTATCTGCCTCTAATAATACAAACTTATAACCTACACCTTTTACAGTTTTAAAATGGTCATCTCCAATTTTTTCCCGTAATTTTCTAATATGAACATCAATCGTTCTGCCACCAACCACAACTTCATTTCCCCAAACAGTATCTAAAATAACTTCTCTTTTAAATACTTTTCCTGGTTTAGAGGTTAATAATGAAAAAAGTTCAAACTCTTTTCTTGGCAAAGAGATTCTAGTACCAGCCTTGTAAACAACGTATTCTTCTCTGTCTATAATAATATCGCCAATGGTAACCGTTTCTTCATTTTCTTTTTCAGACTTTAAGCGTCTTAACAAAGACTTTACTTTACTCACCAAAACTTTAGGCTTAATTGGCTTTGTAATATAATCATCTGCGCCGGCTTCAAAACCAGCAACTTGAGAGTAATCTTCTCCTCTAGCAGTTAAAAAAGAAATGATTACATTTTCTAAAGAAGTTATTTTTCTGATTTTCTCACAAGCTTCGATGCCATCCATTTCTGGCATCATAATGTCTAATAAAATCAAATGTGGAATATTTTTTTTCGCAGATTTTATGGCCTCTTGACCATTTGTTGCAGTAAAAATTTGATATCCTTCATTTCTAAGGTTGTAGCCAACAATTTCAATGATATCTGGTTCATCATCAACCAATAGAATTTTAATATCGCTTTTATTCATGATTTTATAGGAATATAGATATCAAAAATAACAATTATTATATTAGTATGCGGGTTCTTAACTTTCATTTTATTTCTGTAACTAAAGAGATAACGTTTAGTTAACGATAAGATGTTTTTGGTAAATTTATAGTTGATACCCTGTTTGTTAATGATTTGCTAACAAGTAGGTTTAAAAAAATTACTTATCTTCGTTACACAAATAACTAAAATATATAACATGAAAAAAAATTACATTTTTACTTTATTAATTACATTTTGTTTAACCGGAGCTTCTTTTGGGCAGGTCATTTTAGCTGAGGATTTTTCTTATTCTGATGGAACACTTCTAAGTGATACAGATAATTGGTCACAATTTAGTGGTACTGTAGGTCAGATTTTAGTAAATTCCGGTGCTATACAATTAATGGATAGTCAATCTGAAGACGTAGAATACAATTTTCCAGGAGGTGCAGTAACAGGTGATATTTATTATGCTTTTGATATTACTGTAACGAAACCCGCAGATGTCTCAGGAACAGACTTTGAATATTTTGCGTTTTTAAAACCTTTAAGTGGTTTCGCTTATAAAGCTAGATTAGACGTAGCTGAATTTAGTGAAACAGGTTTTAAATTAGGTATTAGTTCTGGATCAAGTACTGCTGAGCTTCTATGGGACACTGAGCTTAGCTATAGTGGTACTTACAGAGTTTCTGTGAGGTATTCAACGACAGTTGGAGAAGCTGAATTATGGGTTGACGCTGCAGATGAATCAAACACATCAATAACTACTACAACCCTTTCTACAGTCGATGATATAGGTGCCTTCGCTTTCAGACAGGCTAGTGCTACTCCAGATTTTATACATACTATTGATAATTTAGTGGTTGGAAATACTTTTAATTCAACACTAAGTTCAGTTCTAAGCATTGATAAATTAAATTCATTATCAATCGGTTTTTATCCTAATCCAGTAACGAACAAAAGATTCACTGTTACTTCAAATAGTATGAATACTAAGGAGATAACAATTTTCAATGTATTAGGTAAAAAAGTACTTTCATCAAGTTTTTCAGGTGTAAAATCTAATGTTGATGTTTCTAGAATTAATTCAGGAATTTACATTTTAAAAGTAACTGAAGGTGGTAAAACTGCTACTGAGAAATTAGTGATTAGATAATTCAATTGCTTATTTTATTTTTAAAAGCTCTAAATTAATTTTTAGAGCTTTTATATTTTCACTACTTTAGTATTGAAAAAGAAAAAAGAATACGCTATGAATCTTACCTACAAGCTCAATAATATATTGTTTTTAGATATAGAAACGGTGCCAGAAAACGAAAATTGGAATCAGTTATCTACAGAAATGCAAGAACTTTTCGAAAAAAAAACACACTACCAGCGCAAAGAGGAGTTTACTGCAGAAGCCTTTTATGATCGGGCAGGAATTTGGGCTGAGTTTGGTAAAATAATTTGTATTTCAGTCGGTTATTTTGTAGAAGAAGCAAAGCATAAAAAATTGCGTATCACTTCTTTTTTTGGTGATGACGAGCACAAGTTACTCACCGATTTTAAAGTGCTATTAGACACCCATTTTACAAAAAAGAGTACTGTTTTGTGCGCGCACAATGGCAAAGAGTTCGATTTTCCTTTTATGGCTAGAAGAATGATTGTGCACCAAATAGAATTGCCAACACAATTAAATCTATTTGGTAAAAAACCATGGGAAGTTCCGCACTTAGACACACTAGAATTATGGAAGTTTGGCGACTATAAACACTATACCTCATTAAAGTTATTAACTGCTATTTTAGGGGTTCCGTCTCCAAAAGATGACATCAACGGCAGTGAAGTCGCGCATGTTTATTACAAAAAAAAAGATTTGCAAAGAATTGTTACCTATTGCGAAAAAGATACCATAGCGGTTGCACAAATTTTATTGCGTTTTAACAATGAGGCCTTATTAAAAGAGGAAGATATCGTTAAAGTTGATTAATCTTCTAATTTCATAGAAAGTTCTAACCAGCGTTCTTCCTTTTGTTCTAAGTTCTCGATTGTTTCTTCCAGTTCTTTCGATTTTTTCGCAATGTCGTCAGGTGCAATTTCAACATTTAAAAATTCTTTTTCTATCGTTGCCTTTCTTTTTTGAAGTTTTTCGATATCTCCTTCTAAAGACCCAAACTCTCTTTTTTCGTTAAAGTTTAAGGCATTCTTATTTTCCTTTTTTGCTACTTTTTTTACCACCGGTTTTTGGGCAATTTCTTTTGTTTCAGAACTGTCATAAGCTCTAAAATCTGAATAATTCCCTGGAAAATTCTCTACCACACCATCACCTCTGAAAACAAAAAGAGCGTCTACAATTTTATCCATAAAGTATCTATCATGCGACACTACCAACAAGTTTCCTGGGTAATCTAATAAGAAATTTTCCAAGACATTTAAGGTAACCACATCTAGATCATTGGTAGGTTCATCGAGAATTAAAAAGTTAGGATTCTGAATTAAAACAGCACACAAATACAAACGTTTTTGTTCTCCACCAGAAAGTTTTTCAACAAAATCATATTGCTTTTTCTTGTCGAATAAAAAACGTTCTAATAATTGTGAAGCAGATATTTTTCTACCTTTAGAAAGCGGAATAAATTCTCCAAATTCTTTGACAACTTCAATTACTTTTTGGCCTGGTTTTATGGTAATTCCTGATTGGGTATAATATCCATACTTTACAGTTTCTCCTAAAATAACTTTTCCACCGTCCAGTGCTGCTTTTTCTGTAATAATATTTAAAAAAGAAGATTTTCCGGTTCCGTTTTTACCAATAATACCAATTCTTTCTCCGCGTTTAAAAATGTAATCGAATCCGTCAAGAATCTTTTTGTCTCCAAAAGATTTATATACTTTATGAAGTTCTAATATTTTACTTCCTAAACGTGCCATATCAATTTCTAATTGAACTTGATGGTCCTTTCTTCGTTGATGCGCACTTTCTTTAATCTGATAGAAATCGTCTGTCCTAGACTTCGATTTTGTAGTCCTTGCTTTTGGCTGCTTGCGCATCCATTCTAATTCTTTTTTAAATAAACTTTTGGCTTTTCCTAAGTTGGTCGCTTCCAAAGCCAAACGTTCTTCTTTATTCTGTAAATAATAAGAATAATTTCCTTTGTATTTGTAAATTTTGCCTTCGTCTAACTCTAAGATTTCATTACAAACACGTTCTAAAAAATACCGATCATGGGTCACCATAAACAAGGTTATTTTTTCTTTTGCAAAAAACGCTTCTAGCCATTCTATCATTTCTAAATCCAAATGATTTGTAGGCTCATCTAATATTAATAAATCTGGTTTGTTAATAAGAACAATGGCTAAAGACAATCTTTTTCTTTGTCCACCAGAAAGTGCACCTACTTTTAAGGTGAGGTCTTCTAATTTTAGTTTTGATAAAATTTGTCTGTATTGGGTTTCAAAATCCCAGGCATTGTGTTGGTCCATTAAATCGAATGCAGCTTGGTATGCATCACCATCATCAATGTTTTTTAAAGCTTTTTCATATTGATTTACAATAGAAAGAATTTTATTATCAGTCGCGAAAATAGTTTCTTCAATCGTTAAATCTGGATTGATATCGTCTTTTTGAGCTAAATAAGCAATAGAAATTCCTTTTCTACTAACTACTTGTCCAGAATCTGGAACATCTAAGTCGGCAATAATATTTAATATAGATGTCTTTCCACTTCCATTTTTTGCAATGAAAGCGACCTTTTGATCTTTGTTAATTCCGAAAGAGATGTCTTCAAATAAAACGCGCTCTCCGTAAGCTTTAGAGATATTTTCTACTGATAAATAATTCACTATTTTTAATTTTTTACAAAGAAACAAAAAACCCAAGCAAAGGCTTGGGTTTTTGAATCATTTAATTTGATGGGAGGTTTCTTAGGGCGAATAAAATTAAATGACTTCATTATGTTGTAAATAATAGTATCTGTCAATTCCTGAAAACCGTGATTTTTTTGTCTCATGGAAAACCGTTAGAAGAAACAAAAAACCCAAGCATTCGCTTGGGTTTTAGTTGAAGTTTATTTATCAATAATAGGTTTCTTAGATCTATAAACTTATTGTTTAATGAATTTTTCTAAAATAATTTCTTCTCCATCATTAATTTCTATCAAATAAATTCCTGTTTTTAATCTAGAAATATTGATAGGTTGGTTAGAAATACTTCCAGATTTTACTGTTTTACCTAAAATATCTACGATTCTAAAAGTACTTATTCCATCAGTTGCTAATTTTATATTTAAGATATCTTTAGCTGGATTTGGATACATTTGAAATGTTTGAACTGAATTAGAAGAAGTAGTACTTGTGAATAAGTTTACATTATTGGCTGCTGTATTTGAAAGATTAATATTATCTAAAGCAATATCAGCTTGCCAAGTACCACCAGTAACTCTGTTAAATCTTAACTGAACTGTATTTCCTAAGTAGGAAGAAAGATCTACACTTGCTGATTGCCATGAGTTTCCTTTATTTCCAGATTGGCTCCAAATACTTGTCCATGAAGCCCCATTATTAGTACTAGCTTCTAAGTTAATAGTTCCCATATCTGTAGCACCATACATATGATAATCAAAATTAAAAGAGGCAACTAATAACCCAGATAAATCAAAACAAGGAGAGTTAATAATAGCCTGTTTAGTTGGGTATCCTGCACTTCCTGAGGCTTCTACGTAAATGTAATAATTACCTTGATTTGCTGCAGTTGGTCCTGTATTACTAGATGGAGTTCTAGCACTATTAATTGTCCAATTAATATCATCAGAAGAAGACTGACTCCAAGAACCTAAAGTGTTTTCAAAACTTTCTGTATACGGGAATGAAGTTATTTCTGCTACACATCCATTAGTTCCATTACCACCACCATTTGTAATTTGAACGTTGTCTAACGCAATATCAGCTTGCCAAGTACTTCCCGTAATTCTATTGTATCGCAATTGAACACTACCTCCAACATATGCATTTAAATTAATGGTAGCAGTTTGCCAAGAATTACCTTTATTTCCAGATTCATTCCAGATACTATTCCAAGTAGCTCCATTATCAGAACTTATCTCTAAATCAATTGTTCCCATATTTGCAGCTCCATACATATGGTAGTTGAAAGAAAAAGTAGCTTCTGTTTCACCTGATAAATCATAACAAGGCGAATTAATAATAGCTTGTTTTGTAGGGTAACCTGTTCCGTTTCCAGAAGCTTCTACATAAATATAGTAGGTACCTTGCTTCGCAGAATTGGGTCCTGTGCTACCAGATGGAGTTCCTCCAGAACTTATAGTCCAATCAATATCATCTGATGAAGATTGTGTCCATGCTCCTAATGTGTTTTCAAAACCTTCATTATATGGAAAAGTTGAAACTCCATTAGCACATCCACCATTGCTAACATTATTAACATTTACAGTTCTTGAAACTTGAGTTGCAGCATTTCCAGCAGCATCACTTACATTGTAATTTACAGTATAAATTCCTGCTGTATTTGTATCTACTGTTCCTGTAGTAATGATACTAGAAGTTAAATTTCCATCCACATTATCTGTTGCAGTAGCTCCTTGTTCCGTGTAAGTGTCACCAACATTTATGTTTATTGTTGCTGCTCCGTTTAAAGTTATAATTGGAGCAGTTCCATCACTTACAATTATAGTTCTAGAAACTTGAGTAGCTGTATTTCCCGCAGCATCACTTACATTGTAGTTTATAGTATAAGATCCTACAACATTAGTATCTACAGTTCCTGTTATCGTAACACTAGCAGTTAAGTCTCCATCTGCGTTATCAGATGCTGTTGCTCCTAATTCATTGTATGTATCACCAACATTTAAGTCAATTGTTGGTGCTCCATTTAAGGTAATTATTGGAGATGTTGTATCTGCTGCTGCATTTACAAGGTTCACATTATAATCTTCTGTTTCTCCATAATCAAATGAACCACATGAAGATGGTGTTGTATTGTATTGCATCACAACTCTCATTCTAGTTGTTCCAGTTATTACTGAAGTTGGAACGGTAAAACTACCACTAACGGGTGTTGTTTGTGAAGCGGCTTTTGTCCAAACTGTTTCACCACTATCATCAAAATCTCCATCTTTATTATAATCAATAAATACGGCATAACCTTCATTGTATAAAGTCCCTGTCCAAGTTGGTGTAATTGTAATTGTAGCAGAAGTTCCTTTAGTTAAATTTGTAGATTGAGATGTGTAATCTGCATAACCACTAGAGGAAGCGCCAGTTGTGTTATCAATACTTCCTAAATTTACATTACTAATATATTCATCAGCAACACTATTACCGTTAGAAGCACAGTAGTTTAATTGTATTTCTGTAGTGGTAAAATTTAATGAATTACTATAAGCAGATGTTGCACCATCTGAACATTTGCTTCTTACTTGAACTTCATAAGAAGTTTCTGAACTTAATCCTGTTAAAGAAACATTAGATGCAGAAACGGCAGAAGTTATCCATGCAGATGTTCCTGTTTGACGGTATCTTACATCGTAAGAAGCACTTGCTACAGCGTCCCAAGAAATTGATGCTGTTGAAGTATCTAAATTATTTACGATTACATTTGAAGGAACAGTAGCGTTACATATTACTGGAGTTCCTGTTAAGCCAGTAACAATTAAAGAGAAATTTTGACTTCCTCCAATTAAAGAACCTTTATTGGTTACAGTAACTGTGTAAGTTCCAGAAGCTCCAGAAATATCTACTCTTTCATAAGGGTCTACATTGTTGTCTTGTTTAGCATTTGTAACAGCTCCAGTTAATTCATAAGGTAGGTGCGATGTTACTCCTTGCGTTACTCTAATGTCTAAATCATTCACTAATACAGGAGTTGTTAAATTTACGGTCCCTGTGTTGGCTGTACCAGCTCTATCTGTCCAAGATATTGAAGCTAATAATGGATTAATTCCGTCAGAATCAACAGTAATTGAATATGTTTGACCTGAAGTAAGTGTTAATTCATCAACTTTAGATTCATTTCCTTTATTTGAAATAGCTTCAGCTGCTGCTTTAGAATTCATTAATCCCCATCCAAATATAGCATCTGGTCCAGAAAAACCTGCATCATCTGCAGTATGAAGCGCTAACCCTTTTAAGGTGGCTGCTTTCATAAATGAATTGTTAAGATTGTTGTAATGCTGCTGCAATAGTACTAAAGATCCAGCGATGTTTGGTGAAGCCATAGATGTTCCTGAAATAGAGTTATAGGCAGTATCACTGTTATCATAAGTAGAATACACAGAAACTCCGTTACCAGCAATATCTGGCTTAATACGAAAGTCATCTGTGGGTCCTTCACTACTAAAATTAGCAATAGTAGCACTTAATAAGTTTCCATTAGTATCGATATTTGCATCATTTGCAGCGGCAACAACCAAGTTATTTTTAGCTGTAGAGTGTCCAGTTAATTTATCAAATCCATAACCTCCTGTTGGGTCTGTATTTGCTGTGTCATCATCACCATCATTCCCTGCGGCAACTACCATTAAATAATTTGGGGCATTGAACATGATATCATCCCAATCTCTAGAATCTTCAATATAACCTCCAAAATAGTATTGTGGCACTTGTACTTGTCCTAAAGCATTTCTAGTAGCATATCCATAAGAATGGTTAGAAACTAACATTCCGTTTGAAGCTGCACTCGTTGCTTCGGATAAATCACTATTCCAATCATATCCTATTACACTTGAGTGTGGCGCCATTCCTTTTGAATTGGCCACAACACCAGAAGCCATAATTGTTCCAGTAACGTGAGCAGAATGATAATTCAGAGATCCAGAATCTCCTGCAGAAAACCTATTATTTCCTCCTGCGCCATCATACTCTTGATGTGATGCTCTTGCGATACCACCATCCCAAACATGTGCTGTCATGTTTTGTCCTTCTAAGTTTAATCCTAGAGATCCTCCAGCATTTAAGTGATCTACTCTAGTAGATTTTGCTGCAGCTACATTAAATGTAGTATAATAGATAGGTTTACCATTCACTATTTTTTGTAATTCTAATAGACGACCATCTTGTGTCGTAAATTTAATTTCCCATCCTTTTTCTTTTGCAATTTTTATTGCATCTTGTTTTTGAGTAGAAGACTTTTCTTTGAAACTGTTTTTTAAAGAGGTAAGTTTTTTTTGGTCATAATTTTCTTTAATTTTATTTAATTCTTGTTTGCTTTGTGCTTGTAAGCTCAAAGAGAAAATAAAAAGCACTCCTAAAAGAAAGAGTTTTTTGAAGTTGTTTTTTTTCATGTGTTGGTAGGATTTTGATTGAATTAATAATTGATTATTTTGAATAAATAAAATATATAGTTACTATTTATAGTTAAAATATTATAAAATAGGTAACAAATTTATGGTATATTTAAAAATATCACAATCACTGAAAACAGTGTTTTTTTAGCATCCCTGAATTCAGGGATAGCGATTCTTAAATTTTAGAAATATAAATTTGTCTGTGGTTAGGTTTTGCGACACTAAAGAAAATAGTTTTCTGCTTTTTCTAGCATTTTAGATGGAGTGCTCTTTTTTTAAAATTTGCAACAGGCATTTTTAAAGGCTACTACTTTGTACAATCTCCTTTTTTTTAAATCTTTTTAATAATAGTATATTGCGACTTTAATTTTGATAAAAAAATATATGAAAATAATTGTACCAATGGCAGGTATTGGATCTCGTTTGAGACCGCATACTTTAACAGTTCCTAAACCTTTAACTGTAATTGCAGGAAAACCAATTGTACAGAGGTTAGTAGAAGATATTTCTTCTGTAATTGATGAGAAAATAGATGAAATTGCCTTTATAATTGGGCCTGCAAAAAAAGGATTTCCTGCGAATACAAAAGATAATTTATTACAAATAGCCAAAGAGTTAGGTGCTAAAGGTGCTGTATATGTGCAAGAAGAAGCTTTAGGAACTGCGCATGCACTTTTTTGTGCAAAAGATTCTTTAAGTGGACCTTGTGTTGTTGCGTATGCAGACACTTTGTTTAAAGCAGATTTTAAGCTAGATGCTAGTGCAGATGGCGCTATTTGGGTAAAACAAGTAGCAGACCCGAGTGCTTTTGGCGTGGTTAAGTTAGAAGATGGCTTTATAACTGATTTTGTAGAAAAACCAAAAGACTTTGTCTCAGATTTAGCGATTATAGGAATCTATTACTTTAAAGATGGAGATAAAGTAAGAGATGAAATTCAGTATTTAATTGATAACAATTTAAGAGAAAATAATGAGTATCAATTAACCAATGTTTTAGAGACTTTAAAAAGAGATGGTGCGAAATTTATTCCGGGAACTGTAGATACTTGGATGGATTGTGGAAAAAAAGATCCAACGGTAGATACAAATAAACAAGTGTTAGAGTTTGAACATAACGCAGGAAATAATTTAGTTTCGAAAGACGTTGTATTAGAAAATTCAGAAATTATTCAACCTTGTTATATTGGTAAAAATGTAGTTTTGAAGAATACCAAAATAGGACCTTATGTATCTATTGGAGAAAACAGTATTGTGAAAGATTCAACCATTACAAATTCTTTAATACAGACAAATGTGGCGATTTCTAACGCGAAATTAGACAATGCTATGATCGGAAATCATGCTAAATATGACGGTAATTTTACATCCGTTAGTATTGGTGATTATACAGAATTAACTTAATTATTTTGAATATAAAAAAGAGTGCATTGAGGAAAAAGAGACCACTTTATTATTTTAAGGTGTCTCTTTTTTCTTTGCTTTTTTTTCTGATTTCTTTTAATAGTTTTACCCAGGATAGTATTCCTGAAGCGAAAGACTTCACCGAAGAAAACGAATTGAAATTTCAGAAATTTTTCTTTGAAGCCTTGTCTCAGAAATCTATTGGAAATTATCAAAAAGCAATCGAGAATTTAGAAAGTTGCAATCAAATAGTACCAAATAATGGGACCGTGTTTTTTGAGTTTTCAAAAAATTATTTAGCACTAAACAATACGCTTTTAGCAAAAGAATACATTCAGAGGGCCCTCGAAAAAGAGGTGGAAAATATCTGGATGCAAAAGCATCTAGTAGCAGTGTTTGTTAAAGAAAATAACTTTTTAGAAGCTATAAAAGTGCAACAAAAAATTGTTATTTTAAATTCAAATGAAAGCGGGTTTTTAGTAAGATTGTACCTGCAAAATAGTGATTATAAAAATGCTTTAATTTTAATGAATAGTTTAGAAAACGAGCATTTATTGTCATCAAAACTGAAAGAAATAAAGGATAGCTTGGAACAAAGAAAAACTACAATATTCAAGGAAAAAAGGGCTTCAGAAGATATTTTTAAGAAATTTGAAACAGATAAATCATATCCAGTATTAAAACAAATTTTAGAGGTTTCTAAAGACACACTAGATCAACTTATAAAATATAGTACAGAAGGTATTTTACTGTTTCCTGCGCAACCTTTTGTATATTTAATCAATGGAAAAGCATTAAATACCAAAAAAGAATATAAAATAGCTTTACAAATTTTAAAAAATGGACTCGATTTTGTTTTTGAAGATGCGATGGAAGTCAATTTTTACAAAGAAATTTCTATTTCATACACGGGTTTAGGAAATGAAGTAGCGGCTGAGAAATACAAAGAAAAGATTAAAAGATTAAAAGATTAGAATGCGATATATAAAATATTTAGTAGTGTTAATTGTTGTTTTTGCATCCTGTAAAACAAAAAAATATGCAGTAGATGCGGATATAACTGCAAAAGAAATATCTGCAAAAAAAGTGGTTAGAAAGCATATTTCTACTAGCTTTAATAAAGAGACATTAGATGCAAAATTTAAAGTAAATTTTAGGAACACAAAATTTAAACAAAGTATTTCTTTGCAGTTAAAAATTAAAAAAGATGAAGTAATTTGGCTTAAAGGAACTAAGTTTATTAACGTTTTTAAAGCAAAAATAACACCACAAAAAGTACGTTTTTATTCTCCTTTAGAAAAAACCTATTTTGAAGGAGATTTTTCTATGTTAGAAAAATTATTAGGAACAGAAATTAACTTTCAGCAATTACAGAACTTGTTTTTAGGTCAAGCAATTTTAGACATTAAAGAGGAAAAGCAACAAGTAGAAATTATAAAGAATTCTTATGTTTTATCCCCAGAGATACAAGCACAATTATTCGATGCTTTTTTTGCGGTAAATCCTGCACATTTTAAATTGGATTATCAATCTATTGGGAATTCTTTAAAAAGGAAACAGTTAGACATAACGTACCCTTCTTACAAGTTGATTGAAGATGAGGTTTTTCCACAAGAAATAAACATCAAAGCAGCACAAAACAAAAAATTTACAACAATAGATTTCATTTTAAATACTGTTGAATTTAATAAAGAGTTAAACACTTCTTTCACAATTCCTAAAGGATATAAACGCATAGATATATAGTGATAAAAACTCGATTTTACATAGCATTTTTGGTGGTACTTTTTACTTGTTTGTCTTCGTTTAGTCAAACAAAACGACAGTTAGAACAACAGCGTAAAAAATTAAATAAAGAGATTGCTCAAGTAAATAATTTGTTGTTTCAAGAACAAAAAAAAGAAAAGAATGTTCTTGAAGATTTAAAAGATCTAAATCAAAAAATAGATGTGAGGTTAAGGTTGATTGCAACTATTAAAGCAGAAGCAAAACTTTTAGCTACAGTAATCACAAAGAATAAGAGAGAAATTGCCAAATTAGAAAAAGAACTTTTGGTTTTAAAAGCAGATTATTCAAACATGATTTTTAAATCTTACAAGAGCAAATCTCAACAAAGTAGAATTATGTTTTTATTATCTTCTCAAAACTTTCATCAAGCTTATAAGCGGTTCGAATATATGAAACAGTATACCTCCTTTAGAAAAAGACAAGGGGAAGGAATTGGGTTTCAAACCGATTTAGTAAAAAAGATGAACGATTCTTTACTGCTTCAAAAACAAGTAAAAGACACCTTAATTCTTGCGGAAAAAGATCAAAACAAAAAAATTGAGCTAGATAAACAGTACAAGCAAAAATTGATTTCTACGATTAAAAATAAGGAAAGAAAGTATCGCAGAGAAATTCAGAATAAAATAAAAGCAGAAAGAAGTGTTGCTAGGAAAATAGACCAAATTATCCGTGATGAAATTGCAAAGGCAAATAGAATTGCAAATGCAAAACGCAAAGAGAAGCTCAAGGTTACCAAAAAGAACGAGTTTGTTCTAAGTCCAGAAGCAAAAGCATTGGCTGCAAAGTTTGAATTAAATAAAGGCAAATTACCTTGGCCCATAGAAGAAGGTTTGATAACGAGAAGGTTTGGAAAGCAGCCACATCCAACCTTTCCTGGAATTACAATTAATAGCACAGGTTTGCACATGGTAACCAAAAGAGGTAAAGGCGCAGCAGCTATTTTTGATGGAAAAATATTGAATATATTAGTTACTTCCGAAGGGAGAAAAAATGTTTTAATTCAACACGGAAATTACATTACTTCTTATAATAATTTAGAGAAACTCTACGTTAGAAAAGGAGATACAGTAAAGACAGGAGAGAAAATTGGTCAGATTTTTACAGATAAAGTTTCTGGAAAAACGACTTTAATTTTTGTTTTATATAAAAATACAACAAAGTTAAATCCGTCTTCTTGGATTTTAAAAAGGTAATTTATTTTACTTAGTGCTAGAGAAATATTTTATATTTTTTTGAACAATGCCAGAATTTGGCAATGTAATGAAGTCTTTTTTTGGCGTTCTTAAAGTGATAAAAACGCACCTATTTTTTGTAAGGTAGTTTAAGACCAGAATAATACCACTATCAAAAAAACTCAATTCCTCTAAAGAAGGAGATCACCACAATTACTAAAATATAAATAAGAAGCGTAATTATTGCATCTTTTATTTAAACAAAGCCTTTAAAGCAGTAGCTTCATTTGGTTTTAATTTCCCTGCTAAAACTAGGCTCAATTGTTTACGTCTTAAAGCACCTTCAAA
>JBNMOF010000013.1:0-24631 GCA_051277175.1 Polaribacter sp. | reverse complement strand
GGAAAATATAATCAGTTAGATTCTTTAAAAAGACAAAAGCTAAAAAATTGGACGGCAAAAGGGAATACTTTAATTACAATCGCTGGAGGTTCAAAATGGGTGATTGATAAAAAAATAGTCAAAGAAAGTTTGATTAAAAAAGAAACAGCAACTGAGAAGGAGAATAAAAACAAGAAAGAAGATACAAGTACAAAAGTGGTTGAGCTAACAAAGCGGTTACCCTATGTAGAAGCTTCAGAACATATAGGAAGAGAACGTATAGGAGGCGCTATTTTTGAGGTAGAATTAGATATAACACATCCATTAGGATTTGGATACCGTTCTTCAAAATTACCAGTTTATAAAAATAATTTGGTGTTTTTAGCTCCAAGTAAAAATCCATATGCTACGGTAGCAAAATATACAGAGAATCCTCATATTGATGGGTTCATCTCAAAAGATAATTTAGAAAAATTCATCAAACCTGCTGCATCTTTAATAGTAAGTGAACTAGGAAAAGGTAGAGTGGTTTTATTTGCAGACAATCCTAACTTTAGAGGAGCTTGGTATGGTACTAATAAATTGTTTTTAAATGCATTGTTTTTAGGAGCAGAAATAAGCGTTCCTAAATAACAAGTAATTTTCATCTAATTACATCGCGCATCCTCTTATACTTATCAATTAGCTAATTATAAGAGGATACGCGCTATTTTTTTCGCTGTAAAGCGATTCACGAAATAATTTCTGATTTTAGTCTTGCATTATTCGTCTCTGCACAAAGACGATGCTATTTTTTTTATGGATATACATCAACTACTTTTTGATTTATATCTTCTTTATTCAGCTATTTTATTCTAAAAAAAAATATACTGAAATGCGTGTAGTCTATTTTAAAATTGTAAATTTTTATCTAAAAGATGCGTGAAGGATGTGTCTTATATTGCATTTTCTAAAGCAATATAATGTGTAGTATCTTTGTAAGATAGTGGGAAAACTTTAATCTCACATTTGTAGGGAGTTTTGTCTTGTTTGTAATTTAAAACAATTTCTTTAAAGGGTCTGTTGATACGAATATTCTCTCTAATTCTTGCACTCGTTTCTTTACAAGTATTAGCACCTTGTAAAAAAGCAGGTGTTTTTTTTAGCGCAAAACTTTTACTAAATCCTGTCATTTTTTTAAAACCCTCGTTTACCCAAAGAATTTCTTGTTTTTTATTAGTAAGTACAATCGTTTCAAAAGTTTCATCCTTAAAAATTTCATCAAGATTATTGCTCCATTGAAATTTATTAGCAAAATCTTTTATGACGCTGATATCTTTTTCTCTATTCAATTTTTCCATTTCAGTGGCGAAATAGTCAATGTAAAAGTCAAAACCAATTATTGGTGCTTGAATGGATTTTAAAGGTGTGATTAGTTCTTTGATAGCTTCATATTCTTTCTCTTCTTGAGAAGCTATAAATAAATCTAAGCACATCATGCTCGCTAAGTTATTTTTCATTGAAAAATAGTTTTTTTAATTTTAAAACGCTAAATTATAAAAAAATGTTCAAAGAACACGTTAAAAACATAAACAACAATCCTTTTTTCTTGTATTTAGCCAATGAATAGCTTTAATTGCCCTTTTTCTGTATAAAACTGTCATAATAAGCACATAAGCTTTTAATGAATTTAAAAGAATCTACGAATCTTTCACTCTGAAGGAAAGCATTCCAAATAGATATTAGTAATGTTATTTAGTATTTGTGATACTTCAATTAAAAAATAAAAAAAACCGCTCATATTGAGCGGTTTTTTAAGTAATGTAAACTTTGAAATAAATTCAAAAGATTTAATTTAACCTTATATGCAGAGACTGAGAATTTGGTTTATCTTTAAAAAGGATAGACAAAGTATGTCTTTTCTATGGGATTAAATGTTAGTTTTTACCTACATATTTCTTCTATATTGTCCTCCAACTTTAAACAACGCTTCTGTAATTTGTCCTAAAGAACAGACTTTGGTCGCCTCCATTAGTTTGTCAAACAAGTTTTCATTTTGAATTGCTGCCTCTTGTAAAATTGCAACTTGTTTTTCAACATTTTTAAGGTTTGCGGTATTTAATAATTCTTTGGTTTGAATCTGGAACTGTTTCTCGTCCTCTGTTGCACGAATAATTTCTTCAGGCTGCACCGTTGGTGATCCTTTAGAACTTAAAAAAGTATTAACACCAATAATTGGAAACTCTCCGTTGTGTTTCAATGTTTCATAATACATACTTTCTTCCTGTATTTTAGAGCGTTGATACATGGTTTCCATTGCGCCTAAAACACCACCACGCTCTGTAATTCTGTCAAACTCTAACAAAACAGCATCTTCTACTAAATCTGTTAATTCTTCAATAATAAATGCACCTTGAATTGGATTTTCATTCTTCGTTAACCCTAGTTCTTTATTTATAATCAACTGAATTGCCATCGCTCTTCTTACAGACTCTTCTGTTGGTGTTGTAATGGCTTCATCATACGCATTTGTATGTAAAGAATTACAGTTATCATTAATAGCATATAATGCTTGTAATGTAGTTCTGATGTCGTTAAAGTCGATTTCTTGTGCATGTAAAGAACGACCAGAAGTTTGAATGTGGTATTTCAACATCTGTGCCCTTGGGTTTGCACCGTATTTAATTTTCATGGCTTTTGCCCAGATTTTACGAGCAACGCGACCAATTACCGAGTATTCTGCATCAATTCCGTTTGAAAAGAAAAAAGATAAGTTGGGTCCGAATTTATTAATATCCATTCCACGACTTAGGTAATACTCTACATAGGTAAACCCGTTAGACAATGTTAAGGCCAATTGCGTAATTGGATTTGCGCCGGCCTCCGCAATATGATATCCAGAGATAGAAACAGAATAAAAGTTTCTTACTTGTTTTTCGATGAAGTATTCTTGCACATCACCCATTAATCTTAATGCAAATTCTGTAGAAAAAATGCAGGTATTCTGTGCTTGATCCTCTTTTAAAATGTCTGCTTGCACGGTTCCTCTAACTTGTGCTAAAGTATCTTTCTTTATTTGTTGATATATTTCTGATGGTAAAATCAAGTCTCCAGTTAAACCTAACAACATTAAACCTAAACCATTATTGCCTTCAGGTAGGTTTCCTTGATAGGTAGGTCTTTCTAAACCTTTTGATTCGTAAATTTTTTTGAATGTTGCTTCAACTTGTTTTTCTAACTTGTTTTCGATAATGTATTTCTCACAATTCTGATCAATGGCAGCATTCATGAAAAAACCTAATAGCATTGGAGCTGGACCGTTAATTGTCATAGAAACAGAAGTCATATGATGACTTAAATCAAACCCAGAATACAATTTCTTGGCATCATCTAAACAGCAAATAGAAACTCCTGCGTTTCCAATTTTTCCATAAACATCTGGTCTGCGTCCAGGATCATTTCCATATAAAGTAACAGAGTCAAAAGCTGTAGAAAGTCTTTTTGCATCCATTCCTAAACTTACATAATGAAAACGTCTGTTTGTTCTTTCGGGGCCTCCTTCACCAGCAAACATTCTTGTTGGATCTTCACCAGTTCTCTTAAATGGATACAAACCTGCGGTGTATGGGAACTCTCCAGGAACATTTTCTTGTAAATTCCAGCGTAATAAATCTCCCCAAGCTTTGTATTTAGGTAAGGCTATTTTAGGAATTTTTGAGTGTGATAGCGATTCAGAATGGGTTGCTATATTAATTTCTTTATCACGGACTTTAAAGGTGTAAATAGGATTTTTATATTTTTGAACCTTTTCGTTCCAATTTAAAAGTATTTCCCAATTGTGAGGATCTAAATTTAGTTTTACTTTTTCAAATTGTGCTAAGAGTAATTTTAAAAACGCTTTATCATCTTCAGAAATTTCAAGTGCTAAAATTACATCCTCATTTAATCCTGATTTTATAAGATGCGATTGCTTTATTTTAACTTCGCTCAAATTTGGCTTACGCATAGACGAACTACTTTCAGTTTCCGTCAGTGATAAGATGGTTTGATAAATTCCGTATAATTTTTGAGCAACGAGTACTTGGTCATCCGCTTTTTTATCATAAGCTCTATTGCTCTCTGCAATTTCCGATAAGTAACGAACTCTTGCAGGTGGAATTACAAATATCTTTTCAGACATTTCTTTGGTGATCTCTAGGGTAGATTTTAAATCTGCACCAGACTGTTCTACTAGCTTATCCATAATACTTTTGTATAAAGTATTCATCCCTGGATCATTAAATTGTGAAGCAATGGTGCCATATACAGGCATGTCATCCATATGAATATGCCACAAATTATTGTTGCGCATGTATTGTTTCTTCACATCTCTAACCGCATCTAAAGCACCTCTTTTGTCAAATTTATTTAAGGCAACTAAATCGGCAAAATCTAGCATGTCAATTTTTTCTAATTGTGTTGCAGCGCCAAATTCTGGGGTCATTACATACAAAGAAGTATCAGAATGTTCTATGATTTCGGTATCCGATTGCCCAATTCCAGAAGTTTCTAAAATAATTAAATCAAATTCAGCGGCTTTTAACACCTGTAATGCTTCGTTTACATATTTAGACAATGCTAAATTAGATTGCCGCGTAGCTAAAGAGCGCATATAAACACGAGAATTATTAATAGCATTCATTCTAATTCTATCTCCTAAAAGAGCACCACCAGTTTTTCTTTTTGAAGGATCAACAGAAATTAAACCAATTGTTTTTTTTGGGAAATCAACTAAAAACCTACGAACTAATTCGTCTACTAAAGAAGATTTTCCAGAACCACCGGTTCCTGTAATTCCTAAAACAGGTGTTTTAGATTTTTTATTTTTTTGATGAATTTTTGCTAAAGTTTCTTTTGCAACTTCAGGAAAGTTTTCTGCAGAGGAAATAACTCTTGCAATTTTCCCAGCATCTTTCTTCGATAAATCATTAATATCAATATCTAATTGGTCACCCACTGCAAAATCAGATTGTTTTACCAAATCATTAATCATGCCTTGTAAACCTAATGCTCTGCCATCATCTGGTGCATAAATTCGAGTAACACCATAGTCCATCAGATCTTTCACTTCTTCGGGAAGAATTACACCACCACCACCACCAAAAATTTTAATATGGCTTGCACCTCTTTCTTGTAACAAATCATACATATACTTAAAGTATTCATTGTGGCCTCCTTGGTAAGAAGTAATTGCAATGGCATTCACGTCTTCTTGAATGGCGCAATTTACTACTTCTTCTACGCTTCTGTCATGACCTAAGTGAATGACTTCTACTCCTGTAGATTGTATGATTCTGCGCATAATATTTATTGCAGCGTCATGACCATCAAACAGCGCAGCGGCAGTTACAATTCTTACTTTATATTTGGGTTTATAGGGTGCTATTTGTTCCATTCGTAATAAATGTTTATTTTTAGATGTGCAATTTACGAAAATCCTAAAAAAATATAGAAATCTTTAACGTTTTATAAATTAAAATTAAAAGCTTCTTTTTTTGGATGAAATTTATTATTATTGGCATAATTATTGGTGTATTTTGCATGAACTTAAAAATTAAAACGGTCATTATGAATTATATAAAATCGATGTTGTTAGTGTTTGTTCTTGTGTTTTCTTCTTGCAGTTCTGTGAGGGTTGCAACGGATTATGATACAAAAGTAGATTTCAATCAATACAAAACATTCGCTTTTTATAAAACAGGGATTGATAAAGCTGAAATTTCTGACTTAGATAAGAAAAGAATTTTAAGAGCAATTGAGTCAGAGCTTTCTCTTTTAGGTTTGGTGAAATCAGAAAATCCAGATATGCTCGTAAGTATTTTTACAAAATCTAGAGAAAAAGTAAATGTCAATCAAAATAATAATTTTGGTTATGGTTTTGGCTGGGGTTGGAATCCTTGGATGGGGAACGGAATGAATAGAAACGTAAATGTTTCTCAATATACAGAAGGAACACTTTTTATAGACTTTATAGATAAACAGAAGAAAGAATTGGTTTGGCAAGGAATTGGAACAGGTGCTTTGAAAATTCAAAATAGAGAAAAGAAGGAAGCTAGAATTAAAGAATTTGTAAAAGAAATTGTTTCTAAATTTCCTCCAGGAAAAAATAAATAAATAAACAAAAAAAGCGTTCTAATGAACGCTTTTTTTATGCACGAATATCTTATTTTTGTAATATGTACAATAAAAAAATATCCCTAGAGGAAGGAGATTATTATGAAAATGAACAGGGCTACAGAGTTTTTACAGGACAATACCACTTAAAAAGGGGATATTGTTGTAAAAACGGTTGTAAACATTGCCCTTACGGTTACGATAAAAAAACAGATACTTTTAATTAAAGAGTACTTCTTTAGAAAATAGTTTTACAAAGCGTTATAAATTCATTAAAATAATAAAGATAATTTTAGTGATCGCAATTTAATTTTTGGGTGTGGATAATTACAGAATGTAATTTAGAACTTACTAATTGAGATGGGGTTGTCTTGAACTCAAAAAGCTCTAAGTATTATATGTTTATTTTTTTTAATATGTATGGCTTTTGTATTGGAGTTTATTTTGTTAAATATTTGTAAATAAATTAATTTCGAGAAAAAATTAATTTATGAAGGATGTATCCATAATATTATTTTCATTGATCACATTATTTACTAACGGACAAACTGTAGAAGATAATTTTGAAGGAAATGGAACAATTTCTAATTGGGGTACCGATGAATCAGAAATGAACACATCTTATACAAATCCTTATAAAGAAAGCATTAACACTTCAAACACCGTTTTAGAGTATAAAGATAATGGAGGTGCGTATGCAAATATATTTTTTGATGTTTCCAATACATTTGATTTATCGATAAATCATATATTTACTTTAAAAATATATGTTCCTTCAGCGAGTATTACAAAAAACGAAAATCACCAAATATCGTTAAAATTACAAGACAATACTTTAGGCGATAAATGGACTACTCAAACAGAGATTATAAAACCGATTGTCCTAGATGAATGGCAAATTATCACTTTCGATTTTAAAAACGACTCCTTTTTAAACTATAATGATAACTCGCCTGACCCAATAAATAGAACAGACTATAATAGAGTGTTAATACAAATAAATGGTGAAAACAATAACGCTAAGGTAACCGCTTATATTGATGATTTTTTATATGATGGAATCCTTACTGATAGTAATGATAACAATGGAGAAGATCCAATTTTTGATAACTTAGTCTGGTCTGATGAATTTAATGGAACAGGTGCTATTGACATTAATAAATGGTTTCATCAAACAGAATTACCGATAGGTGGAAGTTGGTATAATTCAGAGGTACAGCACTACACTAATAGAGAAGAGAATTCATTTGTAGAAAATGGCAATCTTCACATTGTTGCTAAAAAAGAAACGTTTACAGACCAAGGCTATACCAAACAATATACTTCTGCAAGGCTAAATTCTAAGTATGCTTTTACTTACGGTAAAGTGCAAATTAGAGCTAAATTACCAGTAGGATCAGGGACATGGCCAGCTATCTGGATGCTGGGCAAAAATATTACAGAACCTGGTGGTTATTGGACTAGTTCTCATGGAACTACTCCTTGGCCGGCTTGTGGTGAAATAGATATTATGGAGCATTGGGGTAATAATCAAAACTATGTATCTAGTGCTATGCATACCCCTTCTAGTTCTGGTGGAACTATAAACCATGGTGGGCAAATAATACCTACAGCATCTAGCGCCTTTCATCTTTATGAATTGATTTGGACTTCAGAGAAAATGGTGTTTAGTGTTGATGGAATTGTACATTACACCTATAATCCTGAAACTAAAAATTCTAGCACATGGCCTTATGGTTCAGAGCAATATTTTCTTTTAAATATTGCTATTCAACAAGGAGGGACCCAAGCCTCATATACAGAAAGCGCGATGGAAATTGATTACGTTAGAGTATATCAAGAAGCAACAGCATCTGTTTCTGAAATTAACAATGTGATAAACGTAAAACTTTTTCCAAACCCAGTAAATGACAAATTAAATATTCAATTTTCATCAGACTTAGGCGAAATTAAAGGAACCATTTATTCTTTAACAGGGCAAAAAATTCAAGTTTTTATTCAAAATAGTTTAAAGAAAACGATAGATATCTCTGATGTATCAGAAGGTATATATTTCATAAAATTAGAAACAGAAAAAGGAACATCAACACATAAGATTGTAAAAAAATAATTTTAACTCATTTATAAGTCAGAGATTTTTATGGTGTTCACTTAAATGTTGATACATACAATTTATGTTACCTTTAAAAAATTAGATAGCTTCAAAAGGCATCTAAAGGAAAGATATATCAAGTTAATTGAGAAATCTAATAGCTGAGGTTATGTTGGATGGATTAATGAGAGGCACTACTGTGTTTAAGGCTATGAAACCTCTCGAAAAGAGAAACACAGTTAAGAACTTACCAATGGAGCTAGGATCGCTTCATGCTTAAAAAGGCAAAGGTCTAAAATAAGTCTAAGAGAACGGAATTAAAAAGTAGATTTCTAGATTGATCTCTAAATATGGTTTTATCGGGATGAATTCGTAAAAATTATTTTGATCATAAAATCACAAGTTATCGCCAGGATTTTGTTTAAAATAGGTTTGTATAATTAGCACATGTGTATTTAATTAACATATTTTATAAAAAAAGAACTCATAAAAGGCGTTTTAATAAAGTTTCTATTAAATAAAAAGGAATTCATAAAAAAAACAGGTTTAAGCAATTCTTTATGGTTGAAGCGGTTTTTTGCACTTCAGGATAATAAATAATGAAATTATAAGATTTAATCATTAAATATTTGTCTATATTGTACCTATAATCAGCGTACTATGTCCCCAGTAAAACCCGTAAAAACGTACAAAAAGCATTTACAAGAAAGCTATTTTAGGCTTTTGGAAAGATCCAGCGACTATCGTTTTATTGATGAAAACAAAAGCGATTTAGCGGCATTTGAAGCGATGAAGATTTTAGGTAAAATCAACAGAATTAGTTATTTAGATAGAGAGTTACAATCTTTTTCTTAGCTCTTTAAAATAATCAAAAGCTTTTAAAAGTCTGCTTCCGTACCAAGAGAAATATTCTCCATCAACCAAAACTATATTGGTGTTCTTTGCATGTTTTTTAAAATCTAAACTATTTTTTTCTTTAAACGGAAATGGTTCTGATGATAAAAAAATAACGTCAATCTCTTTTGTTTTTAAATCTTCTAAGAATATTTCTGGATATCTAATGCTATCTTTATAACAGTTGTCAAATTTGCAAATCGCTAGTAAATGATTTATAAAGGTATTGTTTGCAGCAATCATCCAAGGATTTTTCCAAATAAAATAGACTACTTTTAAAGTTGCTTTGTCCGCTAGAAAGTTTTTAAAATCTTTAATTTTAGCCTTCAACTCGTCGTTAATAATTACAGCTTTTTTTTCACAAGAAAAAAGAGTCCCATAATAGGTAGTCAATGCAATAATATCATCTATTGTACAAATGTCAGATACGTGTGTTGTAGCAATCTTACTGCAATTTTCTACAATCGCTTTTGTATTTTCTTCTTTGTTGCAAAGAATAAAATCTGGCTGAAGTGCTTTTATTTTTTCTAAATGGATATTTTTTGTTCCGCCAACAACTACCTTATCTTTTCTTAAGTTTTTAGGGTGTATGCAGAATTTAGTAACACCTACAATATTGTCTTCCAAACCTAAATCTACCAATAACTCGGTTAAACTTGGTACTAATGATATTATTTTCAGGTCTTTTATCAATCGTTAAATAAATTTTTGCATTTCAAGTTGCAATTCTTGCGCTTTTTCAGAGGCTTTTATGGCAAAATCTTCATTTTTGGAAGCATAAATAATTCCTCTCGAAGAGTTTATTAAGAGCCCAATATTTTTCGATAATCCGTATTTACAAACATCTTGTAAACTTCCACCTTGAGCACCAATACCAGGAACTAATAAAAAAGAATTCGGAACTATTTTTCGAATCTCTCTAAAATATTCTGCTTTAGTAGCACCCACAACATACATTAAGTTTTCTGAGTTTTTCCAATTTTTTGAAGTTTCTAAAACCTGTTTATACAGTTCTTTTTCATCGATTTTTTTTGTTTGAAAATCAAAAGCACCCGTATTAGAAGTTAAGGCCAACATTATGGTATGTTTGTTTTTAAAAGCTAAAAAAGGTTCTACAGAATCTTTTCCCATATACGGGGCAACCGTTACAGAATCAAAAGCTAAATCTTCAAAAAAAGCTTTTGCATACATGGTTGAGGTATTTCCAATATCACCACGTTTAGCATCTGCAATTGTAAAAATTTCAGGATAGTTTTTATTTAGGTATTGAATTGTTTTTTCTAAAGATTTCCATCCTTTTATGCCATACGCTTCGTAAAAAGCAGTGTTGGGTTTGTATGCAACACATAATTGGTGTGTTGCATCTATGATTGCTTTGTTAAACTCGAAAATAGGATCTTCTTCTTGCAGTAAATGAGAAGGAATCTTATCTAAATCCACATCTAACCCGATACATAAAAAGGATTTTTTCTCTTTTATCTGAGCTATTAATTCTTGTGTTGTCATAATTTTTGTAAAGTGAAACAAAAATACTTAATTTAGATTTTCTTTTGTAAGTTTAACGAATTAAAGAAGACAAATTTTTAAACATTCTAAATTTACTATGAAGAAAATATACTTTCTTTTTATAATTTTATGTGCAGGTTGTAATCTTGAGAAGCCTACTCAATTTTCTGAATTGGCTTTAAATGATACTGTTTACGATTTAAATAATACACCGTTTTCTATAAAAGAGGTGTTACACCAATACAAAGGAAAGAAGGTTCTTATCGACGTTTGGGCTTCTTGGTGTGGTGACTGTATAAAGGGATTACCAAGTGTTCGGAATCTTCAAAAAGAATATCCAAAAGTGATTTTTTTATTCCTATCTGTTGATAAAAGTAAAAATGCATGGAAAAACGGGGTCCAGAGATTCCAAATAAAGGGGGAGCATTACAACTTTCCAAAAGGTATGAAATCTGGCGAATTTATAGATTTTATGAGTTTAACCTGGATTCCTAGATATATGGTGATTGACGAAAGAGGAAAAATTTCACTGTTTAAGGCCACAAGCGCTTCAGATTCTAGAATTATAGAAGCACTAAAAAAAAGTGTATAAATCGTTTTAGTAACTATTTTCATTTCTAAGGATAAATGACCATTCCATTTCTTAGTTTTACCTCAGATATTAATATAGAAAAAACAGCTTTTAGAAGCCTAAAAAATTACACTTATGAGAACAAAGATTGTTGCAGGTAACTGGAAGTTGAATTACGATAAAGAGCAAAGTAAAAAGCTAATAAAAGAACTAAAAAAAGCAATTAAAAACAATCCATTAGAAAGCACGCGTGTTATTGTTGCGCCCACCTTTGTGAATTTGTCATCGGCTGTAAAAGCAGCAAAAAAATCGAAGATAGAAGTAGTTGCACAAAATATGCATCAAGCTGCAAATGGTGCTTTCACTGGAGAAGTTTCTGCAGATATGTTAAAAGTGATTGGTGTAGAAACCGTTATTTTAGGACATTCAGAAAGAAGAACTTTCTTTAATGAAACGGATGCTGCTTTGGCAGAGAAAGTGAATACCGTTTTAGAAAAAGGAATGGAAACTATTTTCTGTTTTGGGGAATTGTTAGAAGACAGAAAGACTGGCAATCATTTTACGGTTGTAGAAAGTCAATTAAAAAATGGATTATTCCACATCGCAGCAAAAGACTGGAAACATATTATTTTAGCGTATGAACCTGTTTGGGCAATTGGTACAGGTGAAACGGCGAGTGCAGAACAAGCGCAAGAAATGCATGCTTTTATTAGAAGTATTATTGAAAAAGAATACGCTAAAGAAGTGGCAGATGCAGTTTCTATTTTATACGGGGGAAGTGTAAAACCTTCAAATGCAGAAGAAATTTTCTCTAAACCCGACGTAGATGGTGGATTAATTGGAGGAGCAGCTTTAAATGTAGCTGATTTTACAGGAATTATTAATGCTATTTAAGCAGGGCGTTTAAAGATATTTACAATAAATTTGCATCAAGGTTTAAAACTTTGATGCATTTTTTTTTGATTTAATAATTATGGACAATATTTATATAGAATACAACTTTACAGTATCACCAAAAGAACCAACCACAGAAATTCTAATAGCAGAATTGGGAAATGCTGGCTTTGAAAGTTTTGTAGAAAGTGAAGCGGGAGTAACTGCATATATTCAAAAAACTGAATGGAGAATTAATGTTTTAGAGGATATTTTC
The DNA here is from genome assembly GCA_051277175.1 of Polaribacter sp. Taxonomy (GTDB): domain Bacteria; phylum Bacteroidota; class Bacteroidia; order Flavobacteriales; family Flavobacteriaceae; genus Polaribacter. The sequence continues at coordinate 12,307 of JBNMOF010000013.1, read as the reverse complement.
GTTTTAAACTCTGATGAGTTTTCTATTGAATACGAGTATAATGAAGTTGCTCAAACAAACTGGAATGCAGAATGGGAAAAAAACTTCGAACCAATTCAGGTGGATGATTTAGTGAGTATTCGTGCTCCATTTCATGAAAACCCTAATTTAAAATATGATATTGTAATAGAGCCAAAGATGAGTTTTGGCACAGGGCATCATGAAACAACGCACATGATGGTGCAGCATTTATTAAAATTAGATTTAGAAAACAAAAAAGTCTTAGACATGGGTTGTGGAACTGGCATTTTAGCAATTTTTGCTGAAATGAAAGGTGCAAAACCTTTAGATGCTATAGATATTGATAATTGGTGTTATGAAAATTCATTAGAGAATGTGGCACGCAATAATTGTGAAAATATTTCCGTTTACGAAGGAGACGTTTCGCTTTTAGAAGATAAAAAGTATGATGTTATTATTGCCAATATCAATAGAAATATATTACTAATGGATATGAAAGTGTATACAAATTGCTTAAACGAAAAAGGTGTTTTACTGTTAAGCGGTTTTTATGAAGCAGATATTCCGGTAATAGATGCAGAAGTTTCTAAGTTTGGATTAACGTTAGAAACCACGATTCAACGAAATAATTGGGTGGCTTTAAAATACAATAATTAATTTTTTATAGTATGAGTACAAAAGAAAAAATTCTAGAAGAGGTAGATGTTTTAGAAAAAGAAGTTTTTCAGCATGAAATTGTTTTACATAATGATGATGTAAATACATTTGATCATGTAATAGATTCTTTAGTAAGTGTTTGTGAACATACACCAGAGCAAGCAGAACAATGTGCAACTTTAGTGCATTATAAAGGAAAATGTACGGTAAAATCTGGCGAGTATAAAGATTTAGAGCCAAGATGTTCTAAATTATTACAATTAGGTTTATCTGCAGAATTGATATAATTTATGGAAAACGTATTTAAGTATTTTGAGTTTTCAGACTTTTTTAAAGATCAATCTGGTGCATTTTCAGGAAATGAAATTTGTTTTACAGTGCTAAATGAAACTCATTTTTTAATTTTCGAAAAGAACAATTTGAAGTATAATCTATTTGTGTCAAAATTTCTTCAAAAAAAAGATATTGGTTTTACACCACCAGAAATACTAGAGTTGATTGTTTTAGACTACGATAAAAGCATTCCAGAGCATCGAATTGCATTAAGACAATATATGGGTTAAACTTGAGAGCATTCTCAAGTTTTTTTACGTTAAAAACATATTTACTTACTATTTACAGCTATTTCTAGGACCAAAAAATACGATATATGACTTTTAAAAATAAGTGCTATGATTTTAGTACTTCTTCTGATTGGTTTCTGAAAATAATGCTATTACCAATGCTACTAGGTTTTTATATAGCTTTTTGTAGGTTTGTTATTAGCTATACAGAGGTTCTATGAATCTAAAAAAAAGTTTAAAAATAATAGCAATAGGTTTTAGTGTTAATAATGAGTTGTTTACCCACGGATTTTAAGCAAATATTTGGTTTTTTATTAGCATTACTGCTAAAACTGGTGTAACGATGTTTCTGCATATCGTTAAGAAGCTAGTTTTTATCTTCATTAAACGGTAATTCAGCTATTAAATATGAAAAATTTCCTTTTTTCACTTAACTTGCTAGTAACTAAATAAATAACAAGTATTCAATTTAAAGATAGAAACGCATTTATAACTAGTTTTAATTTTTAGAGAAAGGTTTTGCACAGATATTGTAGTCATTACCGAACCTAAGATTACATAGTTTTACTAAAGTATTTCTTCTAGGGGGAATAAGCTTTGAAGTAAAAAAGATAGATATATAGTGCGTAAATTATTAGTTAGTTTATTTGTTTTTATATTTGGTTTAGTTAGATAAAAAGATCTTAAGCGAAAGTTTGAGGTCTTTTTTGATGCAAGAAGGTTTATAAAATACATTACATTCTTTTTCGTTGAATTTTTTGCTTTCATTAAAAAAAAGTAGCGTGCTACTTATCGATTAGAACTGTATATTTTTAGGGTTCTTTTAAATGAAAGAAAACGGTTTAAATACAACCTTTTTAATACGCTTTATTTTGGGTTATACTCTTTTGGTTGCACCAATACCAGACGGCATCTTGACTCCCAAGTTCATAGGGAGCAAATTTATCGAATTCCATCCCAACTTTTTGCATCACTCTGATAGACGCTGTATGCTCTTTCATTGCAATTGCAATTATCTTTTTTAATTTGAGTGTATCAAATCCATAGGTTAAAATTGCATGTGATGCCTCAGTTGCTATTCCAGATCCCCAATATTCTGGTAAGAATCTATATCCAAGATCAATTTCATCAAATTCTGGCAAATACGCCAGACCTGCCCATCCTACAAATTGCATTCCATCTTTTAAAATAGTGGCCCACCTTCCATAACCATACTTCTTGTAATTGTTAATTCTTTCACGTATTGCGGTTTCTATTTCTTTTATCGACTCAACCACCGGTTCTCCGGTATATTTTTGCACTGCTAAATTAGAGTGCAATTTAAATAAGACCTCTTTGTCATCTAGTGTAATTTTTCTGAACAATAACCTTTCTGTTTCTATTAAATAGTTCACTTTATGGGGTATTACGTTGTTGTTTTGGGTTAATTTAACTGGATTAGAGACCCAATTTAGTGAATAAAACCCAACCAAGAAAACCTGTTCGTACTTTTGTAAATAGGCTAGGACAAGCTATTAATTTTATATGGTGTTGGCGTCGTTTTTTAAAATCAGTTTTAAATAGTGTTGAATCAATTTCTGTTATCACTTAATAAATTAGCAATTAATGGAATAAAGTTATGAGGGGAATTCGCTTTATTTTGCTGCTAATATTTTTATTATTTCAAGACTCATAAGTGCTCTATTGATGTGTTTTTATGAATATGGACTTCGTTATTTCTAAATAATTATAATTGTCTAGGATTCTAGTCTTCCGAACAAAAAGTACTGAGGTACTGGTTGTTGCGTATTTCAAGAACATTAGTTTTTAATAGCTTCTGAAATATAGGTACACTCAATATATTATAAAGTAATTGCTTTTTGGAGCAAAAAAAAACAACTACCTAATAAACAGGTAGTTGTTTTTATAATTGTGACCCTGACAAGATTCGAACCTGTAACCTTCTGATTCGTAGTCAGATGCGCTATCCAGTTGCGCCACAGGGCCTTTAAGCGGGTGCAAATATAATAGCATTTTTTTAAATTAAGAAATCTTACACGCTTTTTTATGAATTAATTTCTTCTTTGTACGCATCTACAATAGGTTGCGCTTTTTCTACCTCAGATTCTAAGATAAGTAATTCAACGGCATTTCTATCTGCACCAAAGCCGGCAAGTCTAGCAGACTCGAATCTGTCTCTGGTGATTGCGTTTATTTGAATGTCTTCTAATCTGTTTTGAAGTCCTTTGACAATGATAGAAGATCCTGAAAATATTGTTATGTGTTCTGTTTGCATGGTGTGTGGGTTTTAGTTTAAAGAGTTTTGTGTTACAAAAGATCTCCAACCAATAATAGCAAGTTGGCTTTTAGAGGCTTTAGTAATGTCCAATCCTTTTTTTGTAAAGGAAGGTAATATTACTTTATTTGCTTTTGCTAGAAATTTAAAAACTTGTTTTTTCATTAGTAATTATTTCTAAATCAAATTTAATAAAAAATAATCAATTTTGCAGTATAAGTTGCGCAATGCTCACGTATGTTCTTTGAAGTGGAAAGAGAAAAAAGCAACTATAAAAGTGTTCTTAAGCTAACCATATAGATTTTCTACAGCTAGCTTATCACTTTGTTTTGAGAACAAAGTGATAAAAATGTATCTTCGCAAAAAAGAATAGGTATGAGTATTTTTTATGTGGTTGTAGGCTTAATACTGCTGGTTACTGGTGGTGAATTTTTAGTAAGATCATCTATCGGTTTGTCTTTTAAACTAAATATTTCTAAAATGGTTATTGGTATGACCGTAGTTTCTTTTGCTACTTCTGCACCAGAATTATTAGTGAGTTTACAGGCTGCGTTAGACGGCTCTCCTGCAATTGCAATTAACAATGTAATTGGTTCTAATATTGCAAATATCGCCCTTGTATTGGGGATCACTGCAATGATTGGGCCGATTTCAGTAAGTAAAGACTTTTACAAATTGAATTGGCCAGTAATGATGTTGTTCTCTCTTGTGTTATACTATTTTTTATGGAATGATAATGTTTTAACTCAATTAGAGGGGGTATTACTTTTATTAGGATTGGCTATTTTTCTATTTGTATTGATACGAAATGCAAGAAAAGAAGAGGTTGTTGCAACGGAGGTGGATGATGCCTTGGCTTTAGTGGGGTATGGGAAAATAGTTGTTTGGTTGTTAATTGGAGCTGCTGCTTTGTATTTTGGATCTGTATTTTTAGTAGACGGTGCAAAAGAGATTGCGCAAAATATGGGCGTTAGTGAAGGGGTTATTTCTATTACTATGATTGCAATTGGTACAAGTGTGCCAGAATTAGCAGCCTCTTTAATAGCCGTAATAAAAGGAGAAAAAGCAATTTCTTTGGGAAACTTAATTGGTTCTAATATTTTTAATATAGCCTCTGTATTGGGGGTAACATCGCTTATAAAGGAGATTCCGGTTACAGAGGTGCAAATTTTATCTAGAGATATTTTTTGGATGCTTGGTTTTTCTGCGATATTGATACCTATAGTTTTTACTCCAAAGAAGTTTGTGATAGGAAGATTTAAAGGTGTTTTTTTATTTCTAGGATATTCATTATTTATTTATTTCGTTTTTCAAACAATCGCATAAAAAAAACGCTAACAATTGACTGTTAGCGTTTTTTTGTAGTAAATATGTTTAAATTATTTAACTGGTTTTACCGTTTTAATAATTCTTGATGCAATTTTATATGGATCACCGTTTGAAGACGGACGACGGTCTTCTAACCAACCTTTGTATCCTTTTTCTACAGCGATAATTGGAATACGAATAGAGGCTCCTCTATCTGAAACTCCCCAAGAGAAATCATGAATAGATGCAGTTTCGTGATCTCCAGTTAAACGCAAATCATTGTGCTCACCATACACTTCAATATGCTCTTTTACAAGCGGACGGAAAGCTTCACATATCTCAATATATTTATCTTTAGAACCACAAGTTCTTAAGATCGTGTTCGAAAAGTTTGCGTGCATTCCAGATCCATTCCAATCTGTATTTCCTAGTGGTTTTGGGTGGTACTCAATGTACATTCCTTTCCCTTCAGTTAAACGATCTAATAAATATCTAGAAATCCAGATTTCATCTCCAGCTTTCTTCGCGCCTTTTGCAAATAATTGGTATTCCCATTGTCCAGACGCAACCTCTTGGTTAATTCCTTCGAAATTTAAACCAGCATCAATACATAAATCTGCGTGCTCTTCAACGAATGCTCGTCCATGTGTGTTTTTTCCACCAACTGAACAGTAGTACATTCCTTGTGGAGCGGGGTAACCGCCTCTTGGAAAACCTAAAGGTAAATCTGTATCGGTATCCATAATAAAGTATTCTTGTTCAAATCCGAACCAGAAATCATTATCATCATCTTCAATAGTAGCTCGTGCATTAGAAATGTGCGGAGTTCCGTCAGCATTCATAACTTCAGTCATTACTAAATACCCATTTCTTCTTTGAGGATCTGGATAAACAGCAACTGGCTTTAAAATACAGTCAGATGCTCCTCCAGAAGCTTGTTTTGTAGAAGAACCATCAAAAGACCAAAGTCCTAACTCTTCAACAGTTCCTTGGAAGTTTTCATGCTCTTCAACTTTTGTTTTACTTCTTAAGTTTTGAGTGGGTTTGTATCCATCTAACCAAATGTATTCTAACTTGATCTTTGCCATAATAATTGTTTCTGTGAAATTAGTTATGCAAAAATGAAATAAAATACCTACATATCAAAAAATATAGGGGTAAAATGTTTAATTTTGTATAAAAATAATTTTATCCCTAATATTATTAGGGGGTATTTAATTATAAGTAAAAAAAATACGTAAAAAACTAACAATATGTCAATTATTAGATTCAATGCTTTACAAGAAACATTAAGAAGAAAACCGATACCCGTAAATCAGAGTGAAAAAAGATCGACACTTTTTGGACAAAACGTATTTAATAAATACGCGATGCAACAGTATCTTACCCGTGCAGCTTACGAGAGCGTAATGAATGCAATTGAACATGGTACACGCATAGATCGTAAAATTGCAGATCAGGTTGCTGTAAGTATGAAAGATTGGGCAATGTCTAAAGGTGCGACGCACTATACACATTGGTTTCAACCATTAACAGGTGCAACAGCAGAAAAACACGATGCTTTTTTCGAATCTATTAATGGCAGTTTGGCTATGGAAAAATTTGATGGCGAGCAATTGGTACAACAAGAACCAGATGCCTCTAGTTTTCCTAGCGGAGGAATTAGAAATACATTTGAAGCAAGAGGTTTTACGGCTTGGGATCCTACGTCACCAGCATTTATTTATGAAAGAACACTTTGTATTCCAACAATTTTTGTTGCGTATACTGGGGAAGCTTTAGATAATAAAACACCTTTGTTAAAATCTTTACAAGCCATAGATACCCACGCCACTGCAGTATGTAAGTATTTTGATAAAAATATTAATAAAGTAAATACAACTTTAGGTTGGGAGCAAGAGTTCTTTTTAATTGACGACGCTTTGGCGCTTTCTAGACCAGACATTCAATTAACAGGAAGAACTTTATTAGGGCATTCTTCAGCAAAAGGACAGCAATTAGATGATCATTATTTTGGAATAATACCTGCAAGAGCTATGAGTTTTATGCAAGATTTAGAAGAAGAATGTATGCTTTTAGGAATTCCTGTAAAAACAAGACATAATGAAGTTGCACCGAATCAGTTTGAAGTTGCTCCTATTTTTGAAGAAGCAAATTTAGCAGTAGATCACAATTCTTTATTGATGGATGTGATGCATAAAGTTGCCAAAAGGCATAATTTTAAAGTCTTATTTCATGAAAAACCGTTTGCAGGCATTAATGGTTCTGCAAAACATAACAATTGGTCTTTGTCACTAGAGAATGGTATTAACTTATTAAGTCCAGGAAAAACTCCAATGAAGAATTTACAATTCTTAACGTTCTTTGTAAATACAATAAAAGCGGTGTATGAAAATGAAGAATTATTAAGGGCATCTGTAGTTTCTGCAAGTAATGATTATCGATTAGGTGCGAATGAAGCACCACCAGCAATTATTTCTGTTTTCATTGGAAGTCAACTTTCTGCAGTGCTAGATGAATTAGAAAACGTAACCAAAGGAAAACTATCTCCGAAAGAGAAAACAGATTTAAAACTAAATATTATTGGTAAAATTCCTGAAATTTTATTAGACAATACAGACATAAATAGAACCTCTCCATTTGCCTTTACGGGTAATAAATTTGAGTTTAGAGCAGTAGGGTCGTCTGCAAATTGTGCAGGACCAATGACCGTTTTAAACACGATTGTTGCCAAACAACTAAAGGAGTTCAAGATAGATGTAGATGCATTAATAGAAACGAATAACCTGAAGAAAGATGAAGCTGTTTTTAACGTGCTAAGAGAGTATATTAAAGCATCTAAAAATATTCGATTTGATGGAGACGGTTATGCGGAAACTTGGGAAAAAGAAGCAAAAAAACGAGGTTTAAGCAATAATAAAACAACGCCCGAAGCTTTAAAAGTTACAATTTCAGAGAAAGTGATTCGCTTATATGAAGAAATGAATGTAATGAATAAGGTAGAAATTGAAGCGCGTTACGAAATTAAATTAGAGGAATATACCAAGCGTTTACAAATAGAAAGTAGAGTACTAGGAGATATTTCCAGGAATCATGTGGTGCCAACAGCAATTATTTATCAAAATACATTGTTAGAGAATACAAAAAATCTAAAAGAAATATTTGGCGGAGAATATAAAAATATTGCGAAAGAACAAATAGAATTGATCATGATAATTTCGAATCATATTACAGAAATTAATAGCCTAGTTATTAAGATGGAAGCGCAGCGTGTAAAAGCGAATATGCAAGTTGGTTTGAAGTCTGCAGCGCAATATTGCAACAAAGTAAAACCGTTTTTCGAGCAAATTCGCTATCATTGCGATAAGTTAGAAACAATGGTTGATGATAATTTGTGGCCATTAACAAAGTACAGAGAATTATTGTTTACAAAGTAATCATAAAAACATCCTACTTTTCGGTAGGATTTTTTATGTAAAAGACTAAATTTGCAGCACACAACATAACAACATGAGTCAAGAAGTTTCGAAAAGATACGCACAAAGAGGCGTTTCGGCATCAAAAGAAGATGTACACAATGCAATTAAGAATATAGACAAAGGTTTATTTCCAAAAGCGTTCTGTAAAATTGTGCCAGATTATTTAACAAATGATGATGATTATTGTTTAATAATGCATGCAGATGGCGCAGGAACAAAATCTTCGTTGGCATACATGTATTGGAAAGAAACAGGTGATATTTCTGTTTGGAAAGGTATTGCACAAGACGCGTTAATCATGAATATTGATGATTTATTGTGTGTGGGTGCAACAGATAATATTATGTTGTCATCTACCATTGGTAGAAATAAAAGTAAAATTCCTGGAGAAGTTTTATCCGCTATTATAAACGGAACAGAGGAATTAATTGAAGATTTAAAGCGTTTTGGAGTAACGATTCATTCCACTGGAGGCGAAACTGCAGATGTTGGCGATTTGGTACGAACAATTATTGTAGATTCTACTGTAACTGCAAGATTAAAACGTTCAGATGTTATTGACAATGCAAATATAAAATCTGGTGATGTAATAGTTGGTTTAGAGTCTTTCGGGCAAGCAAGTTATGAAACCGAATATAATGGAGGAATGGGGTCTAACGGATTAACCTCTGCCAGACATGATGTTTTTCATAAATATCTAGCAGACAAATACCCAGAAAGTTTTGATGCTGCTGTTCCTGAAGATTTAGTGTACTCTGGTAATACAAAACTGACAGATAAAGTTGAAAATTCACCTATTGATGCCGGTAAATTAGTGCTGTCTCCAACAAGAACCTACGCACCAATTATTAAAGAAATTTTGTCTAAATTTAATGCAGATACTGTGCACGGAATGATTCATTGTTCTGGTGGTGCACAAACAAAAATTTTACATTTTGTAGATAATTTACACATTGTAAAAGACAATATGTTTCCAATTCCACCTTTATTTAAATTAATACAAGAACAATCGAATACAGACTGGAAAGAAATGTATCAAGTATTTAATTGCGGACATCGAATGGAAATCTATGTTTCTCCAGAAATTGCAGCAGACATTATTGCGATTTCAAAATCTTTTAATGTAGCCGCTAAAATTGTGGGTAGGGTAGAAGCGTCAGAGACTAAAAAATTAACGATTTCAAGTGCGTTTGGGGTTTTTGAGTATTAGAAAAATTTAGTTTTGAAAGCCTTATTAAAGGATATAAAAGATACTCAAAACGAACTATTTAACTTTCCTTTAAAAATTGTAAATTCGCATTCCAAGAAAAAAGCAACAAATGTTAGATAAATTAAGAATTGTTAAACAACGTTACGATGAGGTTTCTGATTTAATTATTCAGCCAGAAATTATCATGGATCAGAAGCGTTATGCGCAATTGATGAAAGAATATAAAGATTTAGGAAGTGTTGTTGTAAAGGGAGATGAATATCAAACTTTAACAAATAACATCGAAGAGGCAAAAGAAATTCTTGCTGATGGTTCTGATGCAGAGATGAACGAGATGGCAAAGATGGAAATTGATGAAGCCAATACTAGAATTCCTTTTTTAGAGGATGAGATTAGATTTTTATTAATTCCAACAGATCCAGAAGATTCTAAAAACGCAGTAGTAGAATTACGTGCAGGAACAGGTGGAGACGAAGCAAGTATTTTTGCAGGAGATTTATTTAGAATGTACTCTAAATATTGCGAAAGTAAAGGCTGGAAAGTTTCTACAGTAGATTATTCTGAGGGTACAAATGGTGGCTTTAAGGAAATTCAGTTTGAAGTAAATGGCGCTGATGTCTATGGGATTTTAAAGTTTGAAGCTGGTGTGCACCGTGTGCAACGTGTGCCACAAACAGAAACTCAAGGTCGTGTGCATACTTCTGCAGCAACTTGCATGGTTTTTCCAGAAGCAGAAGAGTTTGATGTTGAGATTAATCCAAAAGAAGTTAGGATCGATTTTTTCTGTTCTTCAGGTCCTGGAGGTCAGTCTGTAAATACAACCTATTCAGCGGTTCGTTTAACACACCTTCCTACTGGTTTGGTCGCGCAATGTCAAGATCAGAAAAGTCAGCATAAAAACAAAGAGAAAGCTTTTAAAGTTTTACGTTCTCGTTTGTATGATATGGAATTGGCTAAGAAAAATGCTGAAGATGCCTTAAAGCGTGGTTCTATGGTTTCGTCTGGGGATAGAAGTGCAAAAATTAGAACTTATAATTATGCACAAGGACGTGTTACAGATCATAGAATTGGTTTGTCATTATACGATTTACCGAATATAATGAATGGTGATATTCAGAAGATTATAGATGAATTAATGCTGGCTGAAAACACAGAGAAGTTAAAAAGTTTAAATGACGGAATATAAACGTTATTTAATTTAATATATAAAAAAAACCTCAGAATTTTCTGAGGTTTTTTTATGAATTATAATTTCTAAACAGAAATATTGAATTTTTTATTTTCTAAATAAATGCAATTCTGTAAACTTTTAGTATGTTGTTAGACTGGGCTCCAAAAGCATTTTCAGTGGTTAATTCAATTACTGCATTACCTATTTGAATAGGGATAATCTCAAAGGGTAAGTTATGAAACAGAATATGAAATTTATATAAAAGAAATATTTGTAGTTTTACTTTACGAATTTCTTTGTTTATTAACTTCATCTTGCAGTTTTCTTCTTAATTTTTGCTCTCTATCAATCGCATTTTTTATATGTTGTTCAAGTTCTTTTTCAACAATTAATAAATTATTCTTTGCTTCTTTGGTATGTATATTGTTTTTTAGGAATATTAAAATAACATAAACTAAGGCACTTATCAAACTTAAAATTAGCGTCCATAAGATTATATTATAGGAGACTTTACTTAATTGCATGCTTAAAAATGAAATAGAGTCTTCTTTGAGTACTGTTGCACTTAACTCTAATTGAGTTTTGTTAAGCAAATCTTGCGTTCTTTTGATAGTTTGTTTATCAGCTTTAAGAAGTCTGTTTTTTTGGTTTACAAGATTTTGAGAGGTTTTTATAGAGTCTAAAACATTTTGTTTTAATTGTAAAAACTTTTCTTTATTAATTACTTTATATCCTTTGTAGTTGGTAGAGATTCTTAATATTGTTTCAAACTGTCCATTAATAGAAATGTCTTCAACAACTGTTTCTTGTGCAAAAGAAGTTGTTGTAAGGAATATAGCAGTAAAAATTAAGATATATAATTTCATTTTTTAAGCTTTACGATTGGTTATTTTAAAAGATAAAAGTAATAAAAAAACCCAAACGCAAACGTTTGGGTTTTTATTATAAGCAAGTAATTTATAATTATTTAATTTTTTCTACAACTGCCTTAAAAGCTCCTGGGTTGTTCACAGCTAGATCGGCTAAAACCTTACGGTTTAATTCAATACTATTAGCTTTCACTTTTCCCATAAACTGAGAGTAAGACATTCCGTGTAAACGAGCTGCAGCATTAATACGTACAATCCATAAAGAACGAAAGTTTCTCTTATTATTTTTACGGTCACGGTATGCATAAAGCATTCCTTTTTCAACCGCATTTTTTGCTACTGTGTAAACGTTTTTTCTACGTCCAAAGTAACCTTTTGCTGCCTTCAAGATTTTTTTTCTTCTTTTTCTTGAGGCTACTGAATTTACTGATCTTGGCATAATTTCAATGTTTTTTGTAGTAGGCGATTCAATTAAGAATACTTTTTATTTTTGGCCTATCTCCATGGTTAATAATTAAATTCCCTATTAAACTTATTTCAAGTTTAATTGTTGCATAATGTTAGACTTGTCCGATTTATGTACTAAACCATCGTGAGTTAACCTTAATTTACGTTTTTTCGACTTCTTTGTTAAGATGTGACTTTTAAACGCGTGCTTTCTTTTGATTTTTCCAGTACCCGTAACTTTAAATCGTTTTTTGGCGCTAGATTTGGTTTTCATTTTAGGCATCTCTCCTTCGTTTTTATCTTGCTTATAATATTATTTTCCTTTGAA
>JBNMOF010000012.1:0-24825 GCA_051277175.1 Polaribacter sp. | reverse complement strand
GGAAACTTTTATATTAACGACAAGCCAACCGGAGCAGTGGTAGGTCAGCAACCATTTGGAGGCGCGAGAGCTTCAGGAACAAATGACAAAGCTGGTTCTGCACAAAATTTGTTACGTTGGACGTCTGCACGCTTAATTAAAGAGACTTTTGTTACACCAACAAATTATAAATATCCTTTTTTAGGATAATGTAAATACACTTTTTTATAAAAAACCTCATCAAATTTGATGGGGTTTTTTTGTGCCTCATAATTTAAATAATAAACTAAAATTATTTGTTTTTCTTTGGTGCCTATCTCTAGTAAAAATCCTCAAAGTAATACCGATTTTTTTTTATTATATTTGACTTACAAAAAAAATATAAGTGAAAAACGGCTTATTTAGTATCGCATTATTTATTGTAATACATAGTTTCTCCCAAACAACAAATAAATCTGTATTTGTCAACTACATAAAAGAACCTATTGTATTAGATGCAAATCTTAATGAAGAGGTTTGGACAGACACAAAAGGGGCCGCTGGTTTTTGGCAATATTTTCCTTTAGATTCTGTACAAGCAAAACAACAAGCGATTATTAAGTTTCTTTTTGATGATGACAACCTATATGTTGGCATAAAAGTAAATGCACCAGCAAATAATTTTATAATTCCTTCGCTTAGAAGAGATTTTAGTGCTGGCGGTAGCGACAATATCACTTTACTTTTTGATACGTTTAATGACGGTACAAATGCTTTTATCTTTGGAACAAACCCTTACGGAGTAAAAAGAGAAATGCTACTTTCTGGTGGTGGTTCGGAATTAAGAGGTTTTACCATGGCTTGGGACACCAAATGGAAATGTAAAACGGCTATAAAAGAAGATCATTATATTGCAGAAATGATTATTCCTTTATCGGCTTTTAAATATAGAGAAGGTGAAACAAAATGGCGGTTTAATAGTTACCATTTCGACACACAAGACAATGAAAGAAATACCTGGGTAAACATCCCTCAGAATCAATTTATATTTAACCTAGCGTACATGGGTGAAATGGTTTTTGAAAAACCCTTGGGTAAATCTAAAACTCCGGTTTCTATAATACCTTATGTAAATACAATTACGTCCAAAGATTTTACAAATGATATTTCAAAAACAGCTATAAAGTTTGGTGGGGATGCAAAGTTTACCATTGGAAATAGCCTAAATTTAGACGTAACTATCAATCCAGATTTTTCACAAGTAGAAGTAGACCAACAGCTTACTAACCTCACGCGTTTTGAGATCTCCTTGCCAGAAAGAAGGCAATTTTTTATTGAAAATAGCGATCTTTTTGCAGATTTTGGTAACAATAGAGATTCCAATCCTTTTTTCTCTAGAAGAATTGGCATTGCACAAGATGCAGATGGAAATACCATAGAAAATGACATTATTGCAGGTATTAGGCTAAGTGGTAAAGTAAATAATAATTTAAGAGTTGGTTTGCTAACAATGCAAACAGCTGAAGATGTTAAAAATGAAATTCCTACTGTGAACAATGCGATTATTACGCTGCAGCAAAAACTGTTTAACAGGTCTAATATTAGCTTCATGTTTATTAATAAACAGGCAACAAAAGAATACGATTTTCTTTCAGATAAAGACAAGTATAATAGAATTATTGGTGTCGATTATCGTTTGGCATCAGAAGATAATTCTTGGGTAGGAAAATATTTTTTACACACATCTCTCTCTCCAAATATCAAAAATAAAAATTATTCTGGCGGGTTTTCTACACAGTATTTTAATAGAGACTTTAGCGTAAGATTAAGTGGTGTGTATGTTGGAGATAATTACGAATCTGACCTGGGTTTTCTAAGAAGAACAGATATCTTTAAAATTACACCAAAATTAGAACGCACTTTTTGGCCATTAGAAAGTAAAATTCAAAAACACAGCTTTTCTATAACTCCTATTTTTATTTGGAAACCAGATCTAAATTTTAAAAACTCTGATTATGCAATAATGAGCAGATGGCAAGCAAGTTTTAGAAATACAGGAGAATTAACCATGGAAGTATCAAATCGGTTTACCTATCTTTTTAGTGAATTTGATCCAACAGGAACGCCAGATGCCATTCGCTTACCGACAGACAGTGGTTATACTTACACAACATTTAGTGTAGGTTATAGGTCTGACAAAAGAAAAACATTCTCTTATCAAATAGAACCTGCCATAGGAACTTTCTTTAATGGTAAAAAATATTCTTTTAATGCCAATTTAGCTTGGAGAATTCAACCTAAATTTTCAGGATCTCTTCAGGTTAATTACGATAAAATAAACCTACCAGGACCTTATCCAGATGCCTCTATTTGGTTGATAGGACCTAAAATAGACCTTACTTTTAATAAAAGTTTATTTTGGTCTACATTTATTCAATACAGCAGTCAACAGGAAAACATAGGTATTAACACAAGACTACAGTGGCGTTTTGCCCCGCTTTCAGATCTTTTTATTGTGTACAATGACAATTATTATGCTTCCAATTTTGCGCCTCGATTTAAATCATTAAATTTAAAATTAACTTATTGGTTAAATATTTAATCTATTCAATAATTAGCTTTCTAGTAGTTTGTTTACTTCCATTAATAACGCTCAACAAATTATCCATATTTTTTTGAGGATATGCTTAAAATACCTCATTTAAAAAGCCTCCTCTATAGCTATAGAGGAGGCTTTTTTATTTTTATATACGGTTTTCTAATTCACTGTAAAACTCCATATTTGTCCAATAGATTTTGCTCCATCTTGATCTTTTACATTTACTTTCCAAGAATAGCTTTTACCTGATTCTATTGAAACTAACTGGGATTTCACTGTTAGCGTATCATCTATTAAGGTTAGAGAAGAGTTCTCTCCAAAGTAAATTTCATAGGTTAAGGTATCGCCTGCATTTGTATCTGCTGCCTCCCACGTTAAACTTACAGAAGTTGCATTGACTTGACTATTATTTTCAGGAGAAACTAATTCTGATGTAAAAGGAGCATAATTTAAATCGCCTTCTCCTTTGGTATAAAAAGCAAATATTTCTGACTCCGTTCCTTGATTATTGTCTATATCTAATGCATCAACTTTCCAATAATACGCAGTTTTCTTCTCTAAAGTAACTGTTAATTGCGTAGAAGTTGTCATTTTATTTTCAATAACATTTTTCATGTCCCTATCTTTAGCAATGATAATATTATATTCTAATACGTCGTTTTCAGGATCTGTTGCGTCACTCCATTCAAAGATAATCGTATTATCAATACACAATAAATTCTGCGCTGGGTATATTAAATTAACCGCACTCGGTGCCTGATTTTTTTCCTTCTTTGAACATTGCATATTCAAAAAAGAAAAAAAAACTAAAACTGTAATTATTAATATATTCTTCATTATTTTATAATTTTAATAGGTTTTGAGTTTTCAATAGATAATTTTAAGATATAAACACCTAAAGCATAGTCTTTAAACGGAATTGATAAGGTATTCTCTTCTCTTTTTATACGCTGGCTAAAAATTATTTTTCCATTCAAATCAAAAATTATTGCATTGACATTAGGTTCACTAATACCCATAGGTAATAACAAATCAATAGAATCTGAAACAGGGTTTTGCTTTAATGTGACTTCACCAATACCAGTCTTGTAGACACCTTCACAATCTTTTGCTGTTTTAACTTCTAATTTTCCATTTCCAAAAATTTCTAATTCAAATTCTTTGGTATCAGAAACACTTAACAACTCTTCATTAAGGTATACTTTAAAAGGCGCCGTTCCACTCTCAATATTAAAAGAATATATATTCGATTGTTTGCTTGCTACTTTTAACGCTATTTGCTCAGACGCTACAATATTTAATTCAAAACATTGCGTATAATTTAATTCTTCTATTAAAAAACAAACTTCATAATCTCCAGGAGCTAAACCTGAAAGCGTGTAAGTTGTGCCTGTTAATAGTTCATTTATATTCGTTGAAGGTCCAGATACGCTTACTTGGTAATCAAATTCACTTTGATTAATGTCTACCGTGATAATTCCATCGTTTTCATCAACACAAGATTCGGAAGTAGTTTGTATTGTATAATTATCAAAGCTTATAATCGCTTCAGCTTTATTTATCACAATAGCGAAACATTCTGTAACATCTGCCTCTATAGCGGTGATACAAACTTCATAATCACCTGGAGATAAATCCTCAATAGAATAACTTGTATTTGAAATTGTTTCAGAATTATTCAAAACATCCCCGACTACAGTTATTAAATAGTTAAATTCACTTTGAATCATACTTACATTAATAATTCCATCTTTTTTATTATAAAAAGTTTCAGCTATCGCCTCTATAGTATAATTGTTATCATTTAACACTGGCTCAACAACGGTTAATGAATAATCTTCTGTTTCTCCATATTCTGTTAAATGGTCTGCATCACAAGCGCCATCACCAAAACCCTCGCTAGGATCGTCATATTCTATTAATACACGCATTCTTGTTTTTCCAAATCGCGCATCTAAAGGTACTTTTATAGAAAATGTTGCAGTCCCAATATCTTCTGTTTTTGAACCCAAATCATATCTTTCTGTTGTTTTGTCAAATACAAAATCTTGATTCCAATCTATAAAAACAAAACAGTGATCTTGAAATCCGTCTGTATCTAAAGTTACACTTATCTCCTTTGTTTGCCCCCTAAGAATATTTGTATTTATTGATGTAAAATCTGAATAACCGTCGGTTATATTATTATCTGAAGTATTATTAATACCCCCAAAAGTAACATTAATAATATGTTCTCCACCTCCTGCTTCATCTGTAAAAGTTGAAGTACAATAAGAAGGTATCTCAGTTGTAAAACTGAATGCACTAGAAAAGGATCCTTCATTGCAACTATTTTTAGCTTTTACCCTCCAATAATACTCGGTATCTCCTTCTAAGTTCATTAAATTAAATGCATTTGTAGTTGGTTCACCGTTAGCGATAACGTCCGAAAATGTTGCGTCAGTTGCAACTTCAACAACGTAAAAACTTGCGTTTGTATCTTCTTGCCAAGTTAATGAATCAGCTAAAGAAATACCGGTTGCACCATTCGCTGGAGATACTAAGGTTACAGTCTCTAAATCTGAAGCCGTTATGCTTAATTTAATAGCTATATTTTGATTTACACTTGTACTATTTCCTTCAATATTTACAGTGTAATCTTGCGCTGTGATGCCGTCTAAATTAGAAATTGACATTACAACGTCGCCGTCTTCATTAACCGTTGACGGGCTGAACGATACTACAGAACCCGCAGGTTGCCCTGTTGTTGCAAAAGAAACAGTTTCTGAAAAACCATTTATAAAATCTAAATTTAATGTATAATCTACCGTTTGATCTCCTGAATTACATGCAAACAAGTCTCCACTTGTATTCTTTAGAACAAAAGAGGGTATTGTCGATTGAATTTCAAAATTTACAGCATTGACATTATAAAAAATATTATCTGTGGCTGCAACCATAATTCTAGCCTGTGTAGTCACATTATTTGGTACAATAATATTTTCAGAGCCGTCATTTGGTGTGTTTTCTGCTAATATTATTGGAAACGTTAAACCTCCATCTTCAGACAATTTAATCGTTACGTTTTGACAATCTATTGGGGCTTCATCTGTAGTTCCTTTGTTCCAATTAATGGTTTGTGTGTTACCTGCATCCCAAGTTACTGCTGCATCCTGCGAAGTTACTGTAAATGCAATTGCATCTTCTACAGTTACGAGCATATTACTTCTAGAAGTAGCTCCCCCTGTTGTATTATTGTCTCTAACTAATAAAGAAAAAGTCATATCTCTAGCAACATTAGGTACTACCTCCCAAGTAGAAGATATACTCCCAGAAATTACTGTTGCAAGTGCTGGCATATATCTATTTGGGGAAGTATTTGAAGGCAAAGACCTAAACATGGGTCCTACAGTATTAGTTGCAGCAGGTGGCATTGTTACTCCAATTTCATTGTCTATCTGTTCCCAGTTATAAGTCAAAGAAGCCATGCCATCTTGATCTGTAGCGGTTCCTTTTAAAATAAAAGGAGTGGACTTAGGAATGTTATAATTTAGACCCGCATTGGCAACAGGAGCATTATTACCATTAGCTTCCAAGTTTGCACAACTTCCAGATGATGCAATAACTGCCTGCATTTGAGTTATACTTACAGCATGAAAATAAGCATCGCTTATACTTTGAACATTTGGAGCACAAATACCTGCATATCCCATAATTGTAGAGGCACTTCCAGGTTCTACTGCAGTAGAATTTGATCTATTACAGCTGTTGTTCTGTGTATGACCTGCCCCAAATTGATGCCCCATTTCATGCGCTACGTAATCGATGTCATACGGGTCTCCAATAGGAGAACCTCTACCAGTAACGCCTCTGGCTTTTTGTCCTGTAATGCAAACAACACCCAAGCCAGCTAAACCCGAACCACCAGTACTAAAAATATGACCAATATCATAATTTGCATTTCCTATTTCTGAATCTGCAATAGTTTGTACTTCGTCGATCATTTTATCTGGATCTCCATCTGTAATATTGTCTGTCTCAGCGTTTAAAAAAATTACCTTATCGTTGTCGGCTACAATTACCATTTTAACCGCCAAATCTTTTTCAAAGACACCATTAACTCTTGTCATTGAAGTATTCATTGCAGATAAAACTGCTGTTTTTTTCTCGGCTTCACTTGCCGTTTCAGAAACATTTTGATTTTCTAAATGAAATTGCGCATATTCTCCACTACACACTAAAGCGAGTCTAAAAATTTTTAGATTTCCGTCGTTTACAACACTTGACTTTGCATCTGTAAACATTGATTTTTTTGCTATTTCTTCAACATTACATTTAAAAAGTGCGTCTTCTTCTTTTAAATCTGATGTTTTATAAACAATGTATTGCTGATTGTCTTTAGAATATGGATCAATATATACGGTCTTCCCGTTTGCAGCAAAAATGACTGCATGAAACCCATCTGATCCTAAACTAATTTTCGCAAAAGAAGTGGGATTCTCAATTCCTGAAGCTGAATACGACTTTATGGTTGGAAACTTAGCTGCTAAACCTTTTTCAAAGTTAGAGGATTCTCTAATTTCAAAAGCTTCTAAAACACCGGTAGCATTTGGTAATAATATTGTTTTGCTTGAAGATTTAGAATTTTTAAACACACGGTTTCTAACCTGATCTATGTCTAGCTGATATAAACTATATTTTATGGGGAAATTTTTAAAATCTCTAATTTCCTTCTTTTGAAAAGCATCCTTTTCTATGTCTAATTTTTTCCATAATTCTTGGCCATTGCTTTTAAAGGAAAAAAGCATCAACAACAACAGCATAATTATTGAAAATTGAAATTGTTTTTTTATAATCATCATATTTTCGGTATATAAGGTTTCCAAATATAACGAAAGATTTATCTTTGTAAAAGAAGATATGAATAAAAACATACTACTTAGAGACTTAAAAATTAAAGATTTCAAGGAAACTTGGGATTATCAATCAGCTTTACTTCAAGAAATTGTTGCTGTAAAGGCTGCTAATCGAAGAGAAAACCTTGCCAAACAGACAGAAAATCATTTTTTATTTGTTGAGCATCCACATGTATACACTTTAGGTAAAAGTGGTGACTTGAGTAATTTATTACTCACTGAAAAACAGCTTGGTGAAAAAGGAGCTACTTTTTATAAAATAAATCGAGGAGGAGACATTACGTATCACGGTCCAGGACAAATTGTTGGCTACCCTATTTTAGATTTAGAAAATTTTTTTACAGACATTCATAAATACCTTCGTTTATTAGAAGAATCTATTATTTTAACCATTGCTGAATATGGTTTAAAAGGCGAGAGAAGTGCAGGTGAAACTGGTGTCTGGTTAGATGTTGGAACCCCTTTTGCTCGTAAAATCTGTGCCTTAGGAATTCGCTCTTCACGCTGGGTAACCATGCACGGTTTTGCTTTAAATGTAAATACTAATTTAGGTTATTTTGACCATATTATTCCTTGTGGAATTCGCGGAAAAGCAGTGGCCTCTATGGAAGCTGAATTAGGAAAAAAGTTAGACATAGAAGTAGTAAAAGAAAAAATTTTAAAACACTTTAAAGTTCTGTTTGAAGTTCCGGCTTTTATAGCATCATAGCATATTGATATCTTAGAAACTTACAGTATTTTTAACCCTATTTTTCTTCGTTAAAATAGACTTTATAAAACTTCATTTTTTTCTCTTCATCATACCCTCTTTCTAAATATTCTGAGGCTGCTTCTGGCGCATCTACATCTAATTTTATACTAATGTTAGTATCTAATTTAATCTCTGTTTTTAACTTATTTTTTTCTTTTTTCAGCACCACCCCAGAAACATCGAAATTATTTCTAATTAACACATCATTTAAAGTTTCAAAGTGTTTTTTGTACTCGTCAAATTGTTCTTTGTGTTTTTCCTCTTCAAAGACTTCATCTTTAAAAGTAGCGTAATCTACAGATTCATTTTCTTTGAAATAGTCCACCGTATTTGCTAAAAAATTTCCTTGTTGTTGCATTCCTAATTCTGGCTTAATAACCTCCTCAGAAAACTCTTTACACATTTCTAAATAACTCTGCGTATGTGAATTGAAATCATCTGCTAACTTCACACTTAAGAAGTGTTTGATCCAGTATTGTGCGTCATAATTGTTATTATCAACAGACAAAACAACGGTACCTTCTGTATCTGAAGTGTTTAAAATTAAACAACCTTTGTCTATTCTTTTTGTTGAAATTCCTTTTTGTACAACAACATCAAAACTTTTATTATCATCTAAATAGGTTTGAAAAAAATCGACCTTATTCTCAATTTTAAAAATACCAATTGCTTCAGTTAAAACATCTTTATATTCTATTCCTTCAATAAAAACGATCAGTACGTCACCCGTTTTTATTTGTGCAGAATTAGATTGTTCAAACAAATGATTTACAATATTTTTAGAGTATTCTACAAATGCACTTTCTTCTTTGAATACCTCTGAAGCATAATTATTTAGTTCATTTAAACGAACATCTGCATGATGAGAAAAACGATAACTCTGTGTTAAAGTTCCAAATGGTTTTAGCAAGAAATTCTTCATTAAATCATAACTTTCTTGGTCAAAACGAATTAAATCATCTGAAAAAACATTTTGTCCACTGTTAAATTTATTCGCTACTTTATGAAGAATACATTTGGTAATTTCTGCACGTGTTTTTTTAATCATCATCAAAATTTAGAACGTAAAAATAGAAAAAGTTTGGGTATGATTTTAATATAAATAAGGATTCTCTAAAAAAAAATATGAACACAAATTTTACATATTTCTTATTCTAAAAACTAAAGCTTTAGCTTTATTTGTTCTGGTAACAATCTAAATGTTTTTCTGTGATGCTGTGTCGCACCAAATTCTCTGATTGCATTTCTGTGTTCTTTGGTAGGATAGCCTTTGTTTTTTGCCCAATTATACATGGGAAATTCAAGATGAATCTTGGCCATATAATCGTCTCTATATGTTTTTGCCAAAACGGATGCTGCTGCGATACTTAAAAATTTAGCATCCCCTTTTACAATGGTTTCATGCGGAATTTCTTTATAATCTATAAATTTATTACCGTCTACGATGATAAATTCTGGTATGATTTTTAATGCAGTTATTGCACGGTGCATCCCTGTAATTGATGCCTTTAAAACATTAATTTCATCTACTTCCTGTTGCCCAACAAAAGAAACACTAAAAGCCAATGCGTGTTGTTCTATAAATGGTCTTACTTCTTCTCTCTTTTTTTTTGAAAGTTGTTTAGAATCATTTAAAAAAGGATGCGTAAAATTATCTGGCAATATTACTGCGGCAGCAACTACTGGACCAGACAAACAACCTCTTCCTGCTTCGTCTGTACCTGCTTCCAAAGAAAAACCACTATAATTAAGTTTTAACATATTGCAAAGTAAAGGAAAATTCCATGGAGTTCTATTTCCATAAGAATACTGTTTCTTAATGCATTCAAAGAAACATTCTATAATTAACATTTTTCATAATAATTATTTTCGATTATTTTCGTTTAATTATTTTACATTTGCCATTGTTGCAACAATCTATGAACAAATTATTATTTTTCTTATCAATCCTTGTTTTATTTGCAGTAAACAACGCATTTTCTCAAAAATTTGTGAAGCCAACTAAAATGGGAAATGGTTTTAATCCTGTTAACAATATACAGAATGATAGCCTTAAAAGTTCAAGTAATGTTACTGTAACTTTGTCTGGAGAAACAGTCTATACAGATTATAAGGTTTTTTCACATAAAAGAGATACAACGTACATAGATACTACACTTACACTGCAAAAAGAATACAAATTCAACTATCTAAGAAAAGATTTATTTGAGTTTTTAGAATTCCATAATCAAGGGCAGGCATTAAATAATTTAGGCTATAGTTTTAATACTATTTACAGATTTCCAGACATTGGTTTTTCTGCAAAGCAAGCAAGTTATTTAGACATCGAAGACATCAAGTATTATGAAGTACCAACACCAACCTCAGAAATATTATACAGAACAGGCTTGCAACAGGGACAAGTTTTAGATGCTATATTCTCATTAAATTTTTCTAAAAGATTAAATATATCGCTTTCTTACAAAGGAATTCGTTCTTTAGGTGCTTACAGACAAGCGTTGGTTAGCAATGGTAATTTTAGAAGTTCTTTTCATTATAGAACTAAAAAAAATCAATATGAAATGAGAGGACATCTAACATCTCAGGACTTCTTTCATCAAGAAAGTGGAGGATTAACTCCAGAGTCTCTTGTAAATTTCATTGAAGATGAAAGTGAGTTTTCTACAAGAGCACGTTTAGATGTTAATTTAACAGGTTCAGAAAGCCAGTTTGAGGGTAAAAGAGCTTATCTAGCTCAAAGTTACAAGCTGTTTTCTAGCAAAGACACCATTAATAATAAAGATTTTAGCAATCTAAAAATCGGGCATGTTTTTACCAATGAGGAAAAAACATACAAATTTATTCAAAAAAAATTGACAGAAGATTTTTTTGGAACTGCAAACTCCTCGAATCCAAGAAATAAAAATGCAATAAGTACAATTACTAATAACGAGTTAAATTTAGAATTTAACTCTAAATATGTTTTAGGTAAATTTAAAGCAAAGACCAATTTAACCAGCTATTCTTATGGTTATGATACTATTTTAAATAGTAATAGCACCATCAATAAATTAAAAATAGAAGGAAATGCCATTTCTTTTGGTGCAGATTGGAACGCCAAAATTAAAAACTTTCAGCTAAATGCAGCTGCGAGTGTTACTCCAGGCGACGGGCGTCTTTCAGGAAACTATCTAAAAGGGGAAGCTGTATTTAAAAAAGACAGTATTTTTAGTATAAAAGGTACTTTATTGATTAGCTCTAAATCTTCAAATTTTAATACATTATTGCATCAAAGTGAATATGACGCTTATAATTGGCAAAATAATTTTAATAACGTAAATACAAGAGATTTAGGTTTCGACTTTAAATCTAAATGGGTAAACGCTTCTTTAAATTTCACCAATTTAGACAATTATACTTATTTTGATGAGGAGAGCAAACCACAGCAATTTGAAAATCAAATCACGTACTTAAAAATTAAGGCTAACAGAGAATTTAAACTTGGTAAGTTTGCTTTAGACAATACCTTCATGTATCAAAATGTAAGCAGTGGAAGTGCTGTTTTTAGAGTTCCAGAATTGGTCACAAGAAATACATTTTATTATGCCGATTATTGGTTTAAAGGAAAACCGATGTTGGTAAATATTGGTGTTACTTTTAAATATTTCACCAAGTACAATGCAAATGCTTACAATCCGCTTTTAGCCGAGTTTAGAATACAAAATGAAGAAGAAATAGGGTTCCCTACTTTTGATGTTTTCTTTAATGCACAAGTGCGAAGAACTCGTTTGTATTTAAAAGTTGACAATGCAACTTCTGATTTTACTGCTAAAAATTATTTTTCTGCACCTAATTATCCTTACCGAGATTTGACCATTCGTTTTGGCTTGGTTTGGAATTGGTTCATATAGCCACAATGTGGCAGATGAGTGTAAACAACGACTCTTTTAATGCTTAAAAAGCAACTAAAAAATAATTGGAAATTTTTCTCCTAGTAAGTTTAATCCTGAGTTTAGTACCTTTTAATTTGCCATATATTTAGAAAAATTATCATGGCTTTTGGTGAAAATTCTTTTTCTTCGGAAAACGGAATGCAAGAACAGAATTGGTTTGATGTTTTGCTGCATAGTTTGCCTTAGGTTATATTATTGATCTGTATACTGTTAAATATTTTTGGGTTGTTGACAAAAAAAGATTTCCAATAAGTATTTGTAAACAAACAAGTAACTTCAAACTATAATAGCGATTTAATCAAATAAAAAAATATTTAGCAACTATAAATTTTGATACAATCCTTTCCGAAATAAATTTTAGGCGCATGAAATTTATTTAGGACAGAATTGTTTAGTTAAAACTTTAGAATGATCTTTTATAAGTATATATTTAATAGAAATACAACAAATTACAGAAGCGAATATGCTTAAATTTGTATAAAATAAATACAACAAGTTAACTTTTATAAATTCTTTAAAACGGCTTGTTAATAAGTGCAAATAAAATTAAAAATGAGTGTATCCAATAAAATTCCAGAAGTTTCTTTTTTTAACTTTCTAAAGCATGCCAATGCTATTTTACAAAATCCTTTACCTTTTCACGCAAAAAACTTTGATACTTTAGGAGATATTTTTCGTTTAAAAATTGGTCTTGGAAAATCTGTTTTGTTTTGTAGAGATGCTGGACTTTTACAACATGTGCTTCAAAAGAATCAAAAAAATTATACTAAATCTTATATTCAAACCAAAGATCTAGCAAAATATGTTGGAAAAGGATTGTTAACTACTGAAGGAGAGCATTGGCAAAAACAACGAAAATTAATTCAGCCAGCTTTTCATAAAGGCCAACTTAAGCTGTTGGTTGATACCATTCAAAAAACCATTTTAGCAGAATTAAAAAATATTAAAACTGGAAAACCAATGGATGTTTTTCCTGTTTTTAATGATTTGGCTTTTCAAACTGTTATTAAATCAATTTTCAATATGAACATTTCTGATGCTGATATTGATTCATTGCAACATACCACAGAAGCTAATCAAAAAATGTTGGTTCAAGAACTAAGACAACCTTTTTTTGTTTGGTGGTTTAACCTTTCAGGAAAAACGAAAAAGCATTTAGACTTGACTCAAAATTCGAGAACAATTTTAAAAAGATTGGTGGAAGAAAGAAAGCAAAGCAACGGAGATCATCATGATTTATTGGACATGCTTTTAAATGCAAAATATGAGGATGGCTCTAAGATGGATGAAAATCAATTGGCAGATGAAATATTGATTTTGTTTGCAGCGGGTCATGAAACAACTTCAAATGCACTTACTTTTACCTGCGAATTATTAGCTCGAAATCCTGCAGCACAGTCAAAAATAGCATCTGAAATCAAAAAACTAAAAAGTGAATCTACGGATTGCATGCATTGGATAAAAAATGCGAGTTATACAAAATTAGTTATTGAAGAATCTATGCGTTTGTTTCCTCCAGCCTATTTTATGGACCGCGTAAATATTGAGGAAGACACTTACAACGGAATTGTTTTACCCAAAGGCTCGAATTTGTTGTTTTCAATTTATGAAATTCATCGTCATTCAGACTTTTGGAAACAGCCAAATGAATTTATTCCTGAGCGTTTTTTAGATGAAAATATTAAGTTTTCAAAAAATTATTTTCCCTTTGGTGCGGGACCTAGAATGTGTATTGGTAATAATTTTGCCATGTATGAAATGATTTTAACAATTATTGCTTTGGTAGCGCAATTCGAAATTATTGAAAAGGAATCCCCTATTCAAATAAAACCACTAATTGCGCTGAAACCACACAATGCTATTTTGGAATTTAAAAATAGGATTTGATTGAAAGATCAAATTTTTAATTAAATTTCCACAAATCAAACTAAATTCTTTGTGAGGAAACAGTAGTTGTAAACTTGTTTAATTGGTAACAAAGAAAAATTTAATCTCAACGAATTATTCTTTAGCAAGCAACTCTTCTTACGGAATTTCCTTTAGGTCGCGTTATAAAACCGTAAGGATTTGTGTGAACAATTAAATCTTTATTTAAGATGTTTTTTGTTTCGTCATCACCATCAATGCACAATGCATCAGTTTTTAAAAATTGAAGCTCAAATTAGAGGTCTATACTATTGAAAAAGAAATAATCCATAAGAAGAATAATTAGTATCAACAGAATTATATAGAGACTTATTTTTTTACCAACTGTCTAATTTTAATATGTAAAGCTGCAAATAATAAGGTTGTAAACGGACTTAAATAATTAAAAACTGCGTACACAAAATAATCTGAAACAGAAACACCTAACACTCCAGACTGATAAGCTCCACAAGTATTCCATGGAATTAAAACCGATGTTACGGTTCCCGAATCTTCTAAGGTTCTACTTAAATTTTCTGGTGCCAACCCTTTATCTTCAAAAGCTTTTTTAAACATTTTACCGGGGATTACAATTGCTAAATATTGGTCTGATGCAATTGCATTTAAACCCAAACAACTAATAACGGTACTTGCAAATAAACCAAAAACAGAACTCGCAACTGCCAGTAAACTTTTTGTTATTTTTGCCAATGCTCCGATTGCATCCATAATTCCGCCAAAAACCATTGCACAAATAATTAGTAGAATAGTCCATAACATTCCTACAATTCCTCCCGAAGAAAATAATTCAGATAATTTTTCATCATCTGTTTCTATATTGGTGTCTGTTAAAATTGCATTTAAAACCGATTGAAACTTAGAGTCAGATAAATTTCCTAAAACATCACCTTGAAAAATAAATGCGAAAACTGCCGCTAAAACAACTCCAATTCCCAAAGCAATTAATGGTTTTGTTTTCATCAAAATCATGGCGATTACAATTCCTGGAACTAGAAATAACCAAGGAGTAATATAAAAGGTGTTGTCTATAGAAGCTAATAAATTGCTGATATCTGCACTACCGGTTGTATCTATTGTTCCACTTAAAATTGCAAACACAATTAACGTAACAATAATTGTAGGCACCGTTGTATATGCCATGTATTTTATATGTGTAAATAAATCTGTTCCAGCCATTGCAGGTGCCAAATTTGTAGTATCTGAAAGTGGCGACATTTTATCTCCAAAATAGGCTCCAGAAATTACTGCTCCTGCAATCATTCCTGTTGGAATTCCCAACGCACTACCAATTCCAACCAAAGCAATACCAACGGTTGCAGAAGTGGTCCAAGAGCTTCCTGTTGCAATAGAAATTATAGCTGCAATTATTACCGATGCTGGTAAAAATATTTCCGGACTTAGAACTTGCAATCCGTAATACACCATTGCAGGAATTATTCCGCTCACCAACCAAGTCCCTGCCAAAGCACCTACTAAAAACAAAATCATAATAGGAACAAACACACTCTTCCAATTTTCCCAAACTTCAGCAATCATTGTTGAAAAAGTAACTTTATTATAAAAGCCAACAACTGCAGCGACTACACCTCCCAATAGTAAAATATATTGATTTGTATATGCGCCAAACCATTCTTGATCTTCAACAAAAAAGATATTATATGCTAACAAGCACATTAGAATTACCACTGGAATTAAAGACTCAAATAAGTTTAATTCTTTATTTTCTTTAATTTTTTGATCTTCTATATTTATTTCTGAAAGATTCTTTTCGTCTTGCATTCTATCTCTTTATTTTAATGTTGTAATGTTACGATTTTAGAAGAGGTTATGCAAATTGAATCTAATCACTTACTTTTTATTCTTTATTGAATATAAGTGCCCTTGCCACACGATCATCATCATTACTAAAAAATCGTGATTTGATAGAATAAGTTTCTTTATTCCCCCAAGAACCGCGACTCCTTGCGAATAACATACATGGTAAAACTCCGATTTAAAAATATCTATCAGTACCGGTTTCATTCCTGCAAAAAAGAATTCTACCGCAATCACCATGATAATTAATCCCATTAAGCGCATCCTGACATTAATGCCTGTCTGACCCCAAAATTTTTATAATTTTTAAGCGCTATAAAGGATTCAGTAGGTACATAAAATAACAACGAAAGCACCAAGTATTATAAAACACCAACTTCTTTCATACACCGTTTCATGATTTCATAAGTTCTTGAAATATCATTGTCTAAACCAATAGAAAAACGAATTAATCCATCTGAAAGGCCCATTTCTTTTTGCTCCTCTTCTGGTATTTCTGAAGAAGTAGAACTTCCAGGAGCAGAAAATAAGGTCTTGTAAAAGCCTAAACTTACTGCTAAATAACCTATGTTTTTATGCTGCATTAATTCCATTAATGCATTTGCTTTTTCCAGAGAACCCGCATCGATAGTTAACATTCCGCCAAAACCATATTCTGTATTCATCATCGATTTAAAAAGCGTATGAGAAGGATGAGAAACCAAACCGGGATACACTGTTTTCAAACCATCAGCTTCAAATTTACCCGCTAAAAAAGAAGCATTAAAACTGTGTTGTTTCATTCGAATGTGCAAAGTTCTCATATTCTTTAAGATAGAAGAAGCTCTCAGAGAATCTAATGTAGCACCCAACAACATACTTGCACCATTATTTACGTTTCGTAAATCATTGATAAATTCTTGTGTACCACAAACCACTCCGCCAACAGTATCTGAAGAACCATTTATAAACTTAGTTAAGCTATGACAAACGATATCTGCTCCTAATTTTGCAGGTGAAATTGACAATGGTGAAAACGTATTGTCTACGACTAATTTTAAATTATATTTCTTTGCTAAAGCAGACAATCCTTCGATATCTGCAACCTCTAAAAGCGGATTGCTCACAGATTCACAAAACAAAATTTTTGTTTTATCTGTAATTGCAGCTTCCACAATATCTAATTTAGTGATGTCTACAAAAGTAGTTTCGATTCCTAGTCTTGGTGTGAAGTTTTTTAAGAAAGCATAGGTTCCACCATAAATAGTTCTACTAGATACAATGTGTTCTCCTGCACCTACCAATTGCAATAAAACGGCTGTAATTGCCCCCATTCCTGAAGCAGCAACGTTGGCCGTTTCTGTGCCTTCCATGACTGCTAAAGCTTCCCCTAAGTGTAAATTTGAAGGTGTAGAATGCCGTGAATATAAATAACAACCATCCGCATTTCCTTCAAAAGTATCGAACATGGTTTTTGCCGATATAAATGTGTACGTAGAGGAATCTGAAATTGACGGATTTACGCCACCGAATTCACCAAAGTATTGTAAATCTTGAATTTTATCTGCTGGTTTAAATTTCATAATAATAGTTTTTTACAATACAAAAAGACAATTAATTAGAAATAAAATCAATACAAAATATAAAATATAGATTATTTTTCTAAATTTGATGTAATTAATAATTTAAAAAACTAAAAAATGTTCTTTAAGTTTCAAATTTTAGAAAATTTATATGCTAGACACTATCGACAAGAAGCTCATCAACTTATTACAACAAGACAGCAAACAAACTACAAAGCAATTATCTCTTCAATTAAACTTATCTGTAACAGCTGTTTACGAACGCGTGAAAAAGTTAGAAAATCAGAAAGTAATTGAAAAATATGTAGCAATTATCAACAAAAATAAAATTGAAAGATCTTTTTTAGTCTTTTGTCATATAAAATTGATTCAGCATTCTAAAGAATACGTCACTACTTTTGAGCGTGAAGTTTTAAAACTTGAGGAGGTCTCTGAATGTTTTCATGTAAGTGGAGATTATGATTATATTCTAAAAGTCTACGTAAAAGACATGGATGCATATCGGAATTTTGTGGTTACAAAATTAACTGCCATAAAGTATATTGGCAGTACACATAGTACTTTTACAATTGAACAAGTAAAAAACACAACCGCTATAAATCTATAAAAAAATGCAATCTATCCGCTATAAGTCTCTTGAAATTTTAATAATTTTTGTTCTAATCCCTTTAAGTTTTGCATTTAATTATGCGCCTATTTTAAAATTAATAATTGGTGTTTTAGGTTTTAGCTATATTCTTTATGTATTGTTTAAAATTGAAAAAATTAAAATTAGACTTGAAAACAATATCAATTGGAAAGTCTTTTGGAAATCAACAATCCTTAAATTATTAATTATTATGATTATCACATCACTTTTTGTTTGGTTTACAGATGCGAAAAACCTCTTTGCGGTGATGCTTAACAAACCAAAATTATGGGTGTTAATTTTACTCTTTTATTCTTTATTCTCAGTATATCCTCAGGAATTACTTTACAGAACTTTCTTTTTTCAACGCTACGAAAACTTATTTAAAAATGAAAAAATATTTATTTTTATAAATGCCTTATTGTTCTCTTTGGCTCATTTATTTTTTAAAAATACATTGGTGCTGCTACTTACTTTTATTGGTGGCGTTTTATTTGCAATCACCTTTAAAAAGTCTAAATCAACAGTACTAGTTTCTATTGAACATAGCATTTACGGCTGCTGGCTATTTACTGTAGGAATGGGAAATATGCTTGGTTTTCCCTCTTAATTTATATTTTATATTTTAACAAGAACAATTTTCTCGGTTTGTTTTTGAACTATTTGCCTGTAAAAATCTTTTAACGTAGCATAATATTGTGGTGGTATAATTGCGTTATTAAACTTTAAGATTGATATGGCACTTATTTTACCCCCTTTTTGTAATACTTGATATTTAAATACTCCTAAATTATCTGGTAAACTAATAGCGAGTGGTTCTGGTAAAACTTCTACTTCATATCCTTCAGGAATTGCTATTGATACCCTATTGACGTCTTTCCAAGGACTTACAAAGTCTACGGGAAATTTTCTATCTTCTAATTTAAAAGGATTTTTGTGAGTTGTTAAAAATAAAATAGGCTCAATATATAATTTCCCATTTATTTCTTCTACTAAATCTTCGCTCATAAACTTAACACTCATTACTATTGGCTTATCTAATACTTTTTTATTCACAACTTTGTAAGCTGCTATTTGAAATTTGAATTTATCTTCTAGCTTGGTTCTTAAATTTTCTTCTTTTATGTGATTATTATTTCTCCTATAATTTAAGGCATTCAGATTATAATATTTGGTTCTTATCAAACCCTCCACAATAAGGTCTTCAGAAATTTCTACCATAACCATATTTTCCTCTAAAGCGTGTTTCGAAGGAGTTAATTGTACCCAAGAAGAGACTCCATCTTCTGCAACTTTTCTACCATTCCAATTTAAAACCCTTGCAGGTAAAATATTAGACACACTGTAAGGTTCTGTTGCGTCTAACAATACATAATTACCATCTGAAGATTCTACCATTGCAATTACATAATTAAATCCATCTAACGTTGGAAATATAGGTATTCCGTTTGTTCTGGTGCTTACTAAAATTGGATTTGCTTTTAATCCTGCAAAACGCAACATAGAAATAAGCATTAAGTTAACATCTGCTGCATTACCTATACCATCTTGATATGCTTTTTTAACGCCAAACTCGGTATATTTACTTTTATTATTATTCCACTTTACCTTAGATTTTACAAAATTAAAAATAATATTTGCTTTATCAAATACGTTATTGGTCTTCAGTAATTCAGCAGGAAAGTCGTTTTTGTAATAACTTGTTTTCTCTAATTCTCTTCCAAAGCTCGGATATTCATAAATTTTTTTACTCACATCTTCCCAAGACCTGGCATAATATTTTAAAGGACTATTTGGGAATTTTTTATAGGAAAGTTCCAATAAAAAAGAAGCTCTATAATTATTTAAATTCCCAACATAACTTTCGTCTTTTAAGGCAGGAATATTTTCTTCTTCTATTTTGTAAATATTTTCAAAAAGAGTACGTTTTTTTATATCTAATGATACATCTCTATCATTTTCTCTGTACGTATAGTTAATGGTTCTAATTTCTTTAGTTTCTCTCAGGTTAACAGGCAGATACCCTTTTAAATGTTTCTTAAACACAAAATACTCAGGAATTCTAATATGAATATTTAATTTTTTTATAGGAATGCCGTTTTGTAAAATAACAGGTTCTATATTTTGCGCATAAGGAGAGTTTACTTTGTATTTCAATTCTAAAATAGCACCCTCCTTTACTGCTGGAAATATGAGTTTTTTTAAACTCCAGGATTTATTTCTTTTTTCATCAAAAACATTTTTTTTTGACAGCTTATTTTTCACAACTTTACCATTTTCTAAATTGTAAGTAGTTGCCTTTAAAGAAGAAACAGTTTCGTTTCTTCCACTTTCTGGTTTGTAGTAAGCAATTTCCTTTGTAGCCGCATCCAATCCTTCTTTATTATAAATTTTAATTCTTTCTATTACCTCTGTAACAAGTGTCCAACCCTCTTCTCCTGAATACTCATATGAAACTTTTTTGTGTTTATACAAATAAGCCGCATCTGCGGTTGAATCCAAAGGGTAAAACTGTTCTTGTAGTTCCTCTTTAGAAACTTTACCAAACTTGTAGTTTTGTGCAAAAAAAGATAGTTGACTCAGTAACAGTAATAAAATTATGGTCTTCTTCATATAATTTATTTTTTTGTAACAGCAATTCTTAAATTTTCATATTTAGCAATACTTCTTCTAAAGCCTCTGTACAATCTATAGTCTTCCTTTGGATATACTCCTTCTTTAATAGTCATTACTTTATGATATTTAAAAGTGGTATCGTCTATTTTAGTAAAAGTAACTTTGTAAGTACCAAATTTTGTGGAAAATTCTTTTATTTCCGGTAAATTACCAAGGGAATATATTATTGGAATTTTAATTATAAATTCGTCGATATCTTTATAACCTGTGGCTATTTTCAGGGGTAATTTTCTATTTCTATATCGCTTTGGAACATAGCTAATTCTATTAAAAATATTTACTTTAAATAAATATTCACCTTGACTTATAGATGCATAATTTTTTATAGAAAGCGCTAAATTTTCTGTAAAAACAACATTTTCTTTGTCATTATTTAAGGTCAAAGAGTTGATTTCTAAATTATTATTATAACTCCAATCATTAGATTTATATCGTTTAATTAAATCTTCTTCAGAAAAAGTTTCATACCCATATTTATCATCATATTGTAATCCTTTAGAAGTTCTATTTAAAGTAGCTTTTATATTTCCTTTTTTATCTAACTGAATATTTGCTTTTGTTATTTGAAGATTTCTTTCATCTTTATAAGAAGTAGTCCTTTTTATAATTCCTCCTTCTGGCCTCACAACCAAAACATTTCTATCATCTGTAAAATCACCTAAAAAACCAAAAGGCATTGTTTGACTTGTACATTCTAACCAAATATCTTTTCCTTTATTTGGTATATTTAAAATCACATGATTTCCTTGCATTGAAGAAAAATCTTTATCGATATCTCTTTTTTCGTCAGCATACACAATTGTATAATAAGATTCTACACCTGCGGCACTTAATAAAGCTTTTGTATAATTTGTTAATCCTTTACAATCTCCATACCCAACTTTATCCACTTCATTTGCGGCTATTGGTTCCCAACCACCAATACCAACTTGCACGCTGATATAACGTGTTTTGTTTTGCATAAATGCATACACTAATTTTGCTTTTTCTATTGGGTTTTCTAAACCTGCTACTAGACTTTGAATTTTCGCGACTGTTCCTGGTTCTAGTGCATCTCTTCCTACTAACAATTTAGAATTCATCCACAACCCAAATTCTTTCCAATTTTTATAATGACCTGCGACGCCTTTTAAAGAAAAATCGTTTAAAGTAATAATTGCATTTGGAAGAGTTTCTCGGTAATGAACAGCAGCGTTTTCATATTTATAACCAGGTTGATTTTCTATAGAAAATGAAATCTGTGTCGCTGTTTCAATTGCTTTTATATCAAAGTTTTCGAAATTAGTTTTTTTACTTCGCCAAAGAATTTTATTTGGATTATTAATTTTATAAGAACTCTTTTCAACAGCAACGTAATATCCGTTTATCGGCTGCCACCAGGGAATAAAACCGGTGGTAGATGTTTTATATTCTGATTCAAAAACTACCGTATATGGATAAGAAACTGGCGTGTAATCTACATATTTTACTCTTGAATCTGAATATAAAGTTCCACCATCTACGGCACTAACATCTAAGAAATGACGTTCTTTATATTTCTTAATTTCATTTCCTAAAGCATCATAAATTACAGCAGATAAATCAGTTATTTTAGTATCATTGTCATAACCTTCGGCAATTCTTGCATCTACTTCTCCTAATTTATTAAGAACAGTTACCACTTCCCTTTTCTTAACAACCATTCTATCAAAATCTTCAATAGTAATTTCTATGGAATTGTCTCGAACAACTGCATTTGAATTTTCTTTTAAACTAGAAGGTATAAGAACGGCAGAATACTCATTTTTCTGACTGAAAGTAAAATTGAACGCAAAGATAAATGTGATAACAGTGAAGTAAATGTTTCTTTTCATGCAATGTTTTTTTAAATAGCAATGTAATATAAAAAGAAAAACTCAGAACTTTCGTTCTGAGTTGTATTAATTATTTCTTTATTCTAGTAGGTTTTACTACTTATTTGCGTGTGATCCATCGCAATACCCATCTGGGTCTACTGTGTTTCCACATCCACACTTTGGTCTATTTGCTTTCATATTTTTAAATATTTATTTGTGAATATAAAATTATGCTTTTGTCTTTACAGTAAATGAAAACTCGATCATATCATCGATAAACTTATCTTTTAAATTGTCAAAGAATTTTTTAGATCCATATTTTACATTAAAATCTGCTCTGTCTACATTAAATTTTTCACTTTTAAAAGTAGTTATATTTCCGTCTGACATTAACGTTGCAGGAATTGTGATGCTTTTAGTTACATCTTTAATTTGTAAGTTCCCTGTTACTGCTAATTTCCCTTCAACTTCTGCTACACTTGTAATTACAAATTTAGAAGTTGCATAGGTTGCAACATCAAAAAAGTCTGGTGAAGATAAATGACCTACTATTTTTGCTCCGCTTTCTGCATCTAAATCTAAATTCTTCATAGAAGACATGTCTATTACAAAAGAACCACCTGTTAATTTTCCTGCTTCTAAGTTTAAAGAACCCTCTTTTAACATGATTGTTCCATCATGCGATCCTGTTGGTTTGCTACCTTTCCAAGTAATTACAGAACTTGCAACATCTGCATTATTTAAATTGGCAACTACTGCTACTTTTATTGCATCTTTAGCTTCTACTTTTTCTTTCTTTTCGTTTTTACATGCAGTTAAAACTGATGCGATTAATACGAATGATAAAATTACTTTTCTCATATTATTTTAATTTAATTAATTAATTTAGAATTATTTTCTAAGCAAATATACAATCCTTTTATTTCCCATGGAAACTATTTATTCCCTTTTTATAATAAAATTAATAACATGCGCAGCAGCTTGCAAACCAAAAGCTGCTGGCATATAGCTTATTGTGCCGTAAAATGATTTTTTGAAATTGGTTCCATCCGTCATTTTTAAACTTTCTTGAATCTGCATTTCGTCTGAGTATACCGCTTTTACTCCTTTATTTACTTTGCGTTCTTTTAAGCATTTTCTCAAAACTCTTGCCATGGTACAATTTCTAGTTTGTGAAATATCTTTTACTTTAATTTTAGTAGCATCTAACTTACCTCCTGCTCCCATAGAAGAGATAATTTTGACTTTCTTTCTTCTAGCAGCTACTATTAAATTTACTTTTGGTGTAATAGTGTCTATGCAATCTAATACATAATCGAACTCTTTAGAAACAATGTTGTAAGCGCTGTCTGGCGATAAAAATTCTTCTATCACGGTTAGCACTAGTTCTTTGTTAATGTCTTTTAATCGTTCGGCTAAAACCCTCGCTTTTGACTTCCCAATGGTGGAGTCTAATGCAAGTAATTGCCTATTTTTGTTTGTTTCGTCAAAAACATCTCCATCTACTATGGTCATTTTCCCAACGCCAGCCCTTGCAATAAATTCTGCTGCATAAGAACCAACACCTCCCAAACCAACGACTAAAATATTTGCTTTTTTTAATTTTTCTAATCCTTCTTGTTGCACCAATAACTCTGTACGTTCTAACCAACTCATTTTTTGAAAATCCTTTTAAAATTTTGTTCTATTTTTTGTTGCAGTATTTCAACTTCAATATTTTTTAGTGCTGCTACTTTTTTATAAATATCTTGAATACAAACCCCTGAAGTATCTGTTTCTAATAAAATGGATGCTAAAGGAATTTCTGAAACGATATTTTGTAATTTTTTAGAATGTATTATAGCAGCACCAAAAGACATTAAAACTCCGTTTTTAAGTAAGCTTTCCGCAACTTGTACATTCTTATGAAAGCCATGTAAAATCCAAATTTGTGTAGGTTTTATTTCCTTTTTAATCTCAATAATTTCACAAAATGCTTTTACACAGTGAATAATCACTGGTTTTTTGTATGTCTCTGAAAGCTGCAATTGTTTTCTGAAAACTATTTTTTGCAGTTCAAAATCCGTTTCTGTAACTTTGTCCAAACCACATTCACCCAACGCAAAACAATTTTTGTCTTGTAATTTTTCTTCAATAATTAAAAGTTCTTTTTCAGCATTCAAAGGTTTAATATACCAAGGATGTATTCCTATAGAAAAAGGCTTCTTAAACGCTGTATCAGTTGGATATTTATTTGCTATCGAAAAAA
>JBNMOF010000011.1:0-25461 GCA_051277175.1 Polaribacter sp. | reverse complement strand
GTAACGTTATTATGCTCTGAAACTTCTGTCTCTGCAATATTACCGTCAAAAATAATAGAAGTTTCATTGGTTTTATTTACCAGGAATAATTCAAGAACTCCGTTGGCATATGAACCAGATTTTACAAATACATTTGGTAATACTTCCGCTACTTTAGTACTTGTTAACCCGTTATCATTGGTATGTTTATCTATAATGAAATTTGCAATAGAGAATACTTGAGAGAATGCGCTTCCCCAGATTTGAAAATTCTGATAATTACCACTCGGATATTGATCGATGTTCCAGAAACTGAACAATTCGTTTTCTGTAGTACCCATTTTAATAGAGAAACTTAAGGTATATTCTATTTCTCCGGTTGCTCTTTTTATTTTAGAACTTATAATTTGATGCCCTCTTGTTTCTACCGTTCTAATATCTTCGAGACTCGAGCTATTTAATCGATCACAAATAATTTTTGAATGATCATAGATTGCGTTCTCAGTTGTTGTTGCTAAAACAGCAGAAATTCTTCTTTCTCCTTGGTAATAATCTATAGAGAATATTTCTTTTGCATTTGTAACTCCTAATAAATCTGTAGGACTAGAAACGCTAGCAGTTTCTGTTTGATACATGCCTGTCTCTGGCAAGTAATCTATCAAAGAATTTGTATTAATTTTGGCTTTAAATTGCTTTTTATTAAATTTTAGTTGCGCTTCTTTTTTATTTAATAAATTCCCTTCTTTTTTTCTTTTAAAATTTCTTTTTGCTATTAAATTTGCTAAATCGCCATTACTCTCTAAACCACCGTCATTCCCTGAAGAAACATCATACGCTTGTGTTATATCGGCAAAATTATTTGTAATTAAAGATTCATAAGCACTTGCAGTGATATAAAAAACGGCATCGTTAAAATCTTGACTATTATCAACATCGTCTCTCCTTGAATCTTCAAACCCAAGCACAATTCTCTCATTCGTTACATCATTTAATAATACGTTATGAGTTCTTAACGTTTCATCCGTTTCTGGATTAAAATTAATATCCGAATATAAATTTAATGCAGCATCTCCAACATTTTCCTCACTAGAACTCCAAGCATCATTAAGCAGCACCCATCCGATTCCAATACCTGCTTCAAAAGTTCCTATATTTACTTTATCACCAACTACTAAACCACCTCCACTTTCTACATTTGATATATTTGGAAAAATGATTGTAATGTCATCTTTTGCTGGTGCTGTAGCTAAGGGATTATTAACGTCATATGTATAAAAACCTAAAACATTTGAAGTTGCTACTCCTTCACTTACAAAGGTTACCCAAACATCTGTACTTGCTTCAATTTGAATATCTGTATCATACCCAGAACTAATATATTGAGGATTGTAATCTGAAACAGGGTATCCGTCTGGAAGTGAGTTACTAATAGTTTCTTGCGCTTCTGTTGAAAGAACATCGCCAGGTGTTTCTAAATAAAGAGGGGTTCCATTTGCGGTATAGGTACCAAGATAATTATACGCTGGTAATGGGGTGATTGTTACAACTCGTGTAACTTGAGCTGCTGCATTTCCTGCCGCGTCACTAACATTATAGGTTAGTGTATAGCTTCCTGCAGTATTTATATCTACTGGATTCACTGTTGTAATATTTCCAGTAATATCTCCGTCTATATTGTCGCTTGCTGTGGCTCCAGCGTCGGTATAAGTTGTTCCTAATTCTAATGAAACTGCAGCGTCTCCTGTTAAAGTAATTACAGGAATCGTTGTATCTGCTATAATTGCAACTGGAATGGTTGCTTCAAATGAGTCTGTAGCAATTGCACCAACAGTTGCATACAGTCTTCCATCCATAGCACCACCTGCTCCTAAAGAAACTGCTCCAGGATAGCCTATTGCAGTGCCAATCATTGTGGTGTTTGCTCCCAGACCAACGGCACCTACGGCAATCCAAAAGACATTGTCTGAAGAAGCTCCGTTCGCTAAAAGAACAGTAGCTCCGGCAACTGAGTTCAATGCTCCCGTAATTTTAAAAAGAAATATAGCATCTGGATCTCCCTGCGCATCTAAAGTCAATGTTCCTGTAATAGCAACAGCTGCTGCAATACTATAGACACCTGGAAAAATAGTTTCTCCATCAACACTTCCAAAAATACCGCTATGATCTGTTATTGTTGCAGGAATATTTTGTAATTCAATACAAGCCGCTGCTAAATCTAAAGAAGCTTGCAAGGTAACTGCGTTTGCGTTTTCTATAACTCCGTTTAAGACGGAAGGAAGTCCAAAACCAGCAATTGCGCCTGCATTAGAGCCAACATTACCCGTAACTGTAGAAACTCCTGTATTGGCAACTGCTCCTACTCCTGTAAAGATGATAAAATCAGCTACAGTGCCAAAATCTACACCAATTGAACTCTGGATTTTAGCTGAATTTGATTCCACAACGGATTGATGAAACTGCCCATACACGTGTAAAGATCCAATTACTGTCGCAATTAAAAAGAATAGTATTTTTTTCATGATATAGAAGATATATCACAAATCTAATAAATAAGTTAAATCTGACCGTTGATGTTCGATTTTAGCACTTTTTCTAACGATGAAAACTGGTTTTAATGCAGACCAACTACTAAAGCAGGTCTAAACGTTTCATTAATTCTGGTCTTTTAGAGCGACTAACAGGAATAACGTCTTTCTGAATTAACACACTATTATCCTCAATATCTATTATCTTTTTAATATTAATAATAAAAGAACGGTGTATTTTTAAGAATAAAGAATCTGGTAATTTGTCTTCTATCTTTTTCAATGTAGAGTGCACTACATAATCTTTATTTTCTGTTTTTATTTTTATATAATCCCCTTTTGCTTCTATCAAGTAAATACTCGGTAAATCAATTTTTATTAAACGTCTGTCTATATTTATATAAAAATCATTATCAATATCAGAAGTACCCGGTTTTGCTTTCGTTGTTTTCGGAGCTGACTTTAATTCTTTTGTATCTGCTTTTTCAATTGCTTTCTTAAAACGGGGAAGTTCTAAAGGTTTTAGCAGATAATCTATAATGAAATCATATTCAAATGCCTCTATTGCAAATTTTGGATCTGAAGTTATTAAGATAATTTTTGGCGGATTTTTTAAACTTCTAATTAAATCTAAACCATTAAAATTTGGCATGTGGATGTCTAGGAAAATAAGATCTACTTTGTTTTCGTTTAGATACTTAATTGCTTCCATAGCATTAGAAAACTCTTCTAAAATATTTAAAGAACCAATCTCTTGACACAGGGTTTTTATAATAACCCTAGCTAATTTTTCATCATCAATAATAATACAATTCATAGGGATCTTTATATAGTTTCTATGTAATCTGAAATTGCTATTAAAATTTTATCGAAATCTTCTTTTTTATCTAAACTATGTTCCCGAAGATTGTGCTCAAACTGATTTGCGATTTCATAACTTTTCTCAAGCCCTAAAATACTAATTTTATGCTTAAGTGTATGAACATTTTCTTCTATTTTTTTAAATTCCCTCTTTTCTAAGCTCTCGTAATACTCTTTCTTTTCTTTTGGAAATTCTACTTTTATAACTTCTATTAATTCTGCTTTAATAGACTTATCTCCTCTTGATAATCTATTAATATACTCTAAATTTGGTTTTTGCATATTTATTTCTTTAAATTAGAACAAAAAGTAGCACCCAAGTTTGGTTAGATTGTATCCAAATTTGACCGTTATAAATGTTTATTTTTTATACTACAGAAAGCCCTAATCCTGCAGATTTATTATTTTTTATCTAATTTTTTAAAAGCCTCAAAAGCTTTATCAAAATATTTATCTTTAATACCTCTACCATTGTTTTTTATATAAGAGCCCAAAAATCAGTTTGTTCTTTGTAACCTATTTTTATGACTGCTGTTTCATGGTTATTGTATTTTACTCCATTGTCTAAAATATAAAAAAATAATTTTTCTAATCTTTATTTATCACCTTTAATAATTGGTAATTTTTCTGGAATTACTACTTGGACAATATTGGGTTTAATTATTTTTTTAAAACAGTGACCACCAAGTTTTACAAGGCTATGCCATAAAAGCTATATTAATTGTACCTAATCAAATACGTATTCCCCAATTAGAATAGTTATTTCTTTAACGTTGGGCGGTTTTCATTTAACTTTTTTATAGTGAAATAAAAAGTAGTTCCCACATTTGGTTCACTTTCTAACCAAATATCTCCTTCATGTAAATTAATTATTTTTTTAACTATCGACAATCCTACTCCCGTTGAATCTTTTCTTTCGTTTAATGAATGAAAAATTTGAAAAATTTTATCGTGGTATTTCTTTGGGATTCCAATACCATTGTCTTTTATAGAAAATTGATGAAACGTATTATTATCGACATAATTTATTTCTATGATTCCGTTTTCTTTATCACAAAACTTAATAGCATTGCTTAATAAATTCTGAAATAACTGCTGAAACTTTGTTTTATCTCCTTGAACAGTAGGCAACTTGTTTAGTACTTTAATAGAAATATTGTCAGGAATAAGTAACATGTTTTTTAAATCACTTACGGTGCTATTTAGGTCTATGTCCTTTTCTTTCTCTTTTGCTTTTGATCCTGCACTAGAGTATTTTAAAACATTAGAAATTAATTTTTCCATGGTTTCCAAGGTAGTGTCTAATAGCTGAAAATTTTGTGTGGTTATTTTATCAAATTTACCCACATTATCTGCTTTAATCCAAGAAACTAAAGCATCAATACTTCTTAATGGAGATTTTAAGTCATGAGAAACAATATGCGCATATTCATGCAATTGATTGTTACTGATTTCTAATTCTCTTAATATCAACTCTTTCTGTAGTTCTAAATTCTTTAGCGCTGTAATATCTAAATGAATTCCTATAGAGCCAACAATATCTCCTAACAAGTTATAGCTTGGTGCTGCACTTACTAACCAATGTTTAAATTCGTTATTTTTATTTTTTACTTTTAACTCGTAAGAATTAGAATCTCCTGTTAAACGTTGTTTATTTTGTTGTAAAATTATATTATCTCCTTTTTCTTTGAATAAGATACGGTTTGCTTTTTCACCTAATAACTCTTCTTCAGAGTAACCAGACAT
Source organism: Polaribacter sp. (assembly GCA_051277175.1). Taxonomy (GTDB): domain Bacteria; phylum Bacteroidota; class Bacteroidia; order Flavobacteriales; family Flavobacteriaceae; genus Polaribacter. Next base: position 20,350 of record JBNMOF010000011.1, on the reverse strand, counting down.
GTCTAAAAAACTTTGGTTTATTAAAAGAATTTCATCGTCATTGTTTACTTCTACCAACCCTAAATTCATGTTGGCAATTATACTACTGAATTTTAGTTTTTGTGCTTCTAGGCTTAAATTGTATTTTTTTTCTAAAGTAATGTCTGTAAACGTCCATAAGAATCCTTTTGATTTGCCATCAAGAATTATTGGCGTATAATTTATTCCTATCACTTTACCATCAATCATTTCTATTTGAGCTCCAAAAACAGCAACCTTTTTTTCAACTATTTCACGCAGCCCTTCTACAAATAGCTCTGGATTTTTAACCAAATTTTTATTTTGTTCCGATAGCAATGTAATATCCAGTCCAAACAAATCATCAGGATGCATATCTCTGTCAAGTAATTCACAAAACTTTGTGTTAGATAACACTATTTTTCTGTTTTCATCCTCTAAAATAATACCACTATTTAGATTTAATACGAGTGTAGATAATCTATTTTCTGATTCTATAAGTTTTTCCTTTGAAGTTCTCTCTTTTGTAATATCTCTTACAATACCCTGAGCTGCTATTGGGTTTTTATCTTTATCGTAAATTATGCTTGCATTTATATGCACCCATTTTACTCCGTTTGATTTGGTATAAACTCTTGCTTTATAATTTTTAAAAAAACCTTTTATTTGCAAATCTGTGAAAGAAGTTTTTGCATACTCCATGTCTTCAACATAGATTAGACTTAAAATATTTAAAGCTTCTATATCAATATTATAACCAAAAAGAAGGGTCGCTGCGTCATTAAATTTAATAACATTGCCCCAAAGATCTATAACGACAAACGCATCTATAATGTTTTCAAAAACACCTTTTAATTGGCTAGACTTCTCATGTAAAAGATTTTCTAACTTAGAATTAGTTGCTTTAAGTTCATCTGATAAGAAGTGTAAATCTCTTGATTTATCTTCCAATATTTTTTCCGCAGATTTTCTTGCTGCTTTTTCTCTTTTTAAGCTTCTTTCTAATATGTCAATTTTTTCCTGGCTCATTAATTTTTGTTGATCGTGAATTTTATTTCTGTGCCATCTTTTTTTATTTTTTCTAATACTATCGTAGCTGTTTCATTAAAATGTTTAAACATCTCATGCATTAATCCTAGCCAAAAATGTTGCATGCCCCTGTTAGATTTATAATTTATAATTAATAAATTTGCAGTTTTTTCTTTGACTATAAAAAGAGGAAAGGGTGAAAATGACTCTGCTTTTAACAACCCTGAGGGTGAAGCATTTTTTGTAGTAAATATTATTTCTATATGCTGATTCATAGCAGCTATCATTTCTAAGGGATTGTTGTAGTTTACAAGCATTTCTGGATGAATGGCATGCATAGCAGAAAAAATTTGTGTTGCATATACGCTCAGTAAGTTAATTATAGAAATACTTTTGTTTTTACTTAAATTATGCAGTAGTTGCAAAAACTCATAGATATCATAAGTACCTATTGAGGTGTATGCACCCTGAGACTCTAATCTAGATTGACAAATGATTTGGTCTACCATTTCTAATCCAAATCGTTCCTCTACTAGGTCTAAAAATTCAGTAAAAATGATGCCTTTCATATTAATATTTTTTTAACTCATTCATACTCCAATAAGACAGTACATTCTTGATTTTTTCCACGTAATCGTCGTATTTTAAAGGTTTCAACACATAACCAGAAACTCCTAACCTGTAACACTCCTCTAAATCTTTTTGATTGTCTGAAGTGGTTAAAATCACAGTAGGTATGTGTTTTGTCTCGTTATTTTTTTTTAAGATCGCTAAAAATTCGATACCGCCTACTTTTGGCATGTTTAAATCTAATAAAATTAAATCAGGAAACTTACTTTTATCTTCTAAATGTTCTAATGCATCTTCACCATTGTTAGCAACTATAATATTATGCTTTAAGTCTAATAATGAAACGGTTCTTCTCATTTTCATTACCTCAATTAAATTATCTTCAACTAGCAATACGTTCAGTTGTTTTTTCATTCTTTTGTTTTCTCTTTTACCGTCGAAATATAAGATATTAATAAAAATTTATTTTTATTTAGGGACTAACTAGATAAGAGTATCGCTAAAATGCACATAAATATCGATTAATGGTAAGTATAAACTATTGAAACTAATTAGGATACTAAGGTATTAAAATATTCGAAGATTTCTCCTTTAGAAATAACACTTCCTTTTTCAATTAAATCGAAAATTTCTACATTTCTCTCTGAAAAGTACGGTTTGGTACCTTTAAAAATTTCAACTGAGTTATCCATAGGGTTTTGCATTAACCACTCAAAACCTTTTTGCTCCAATAAATTAATATCCCAGGTAATTTTTATAGCTATTCTGTGAATCTCTTCATCATCACATTTAAACAAATTTACAGATGTTTCAGAAAAGTGCTCGATATATGCAGTTTTTGTTAGAACATCATCCCAAACTACGTCAGAGAAAACATTCATTTCATCTTCTGCTACCTCTGGTTTGTCTTTCTTTATTTGATTCCATTCTTTTACATCTATCTGCTGACTTGCTAAAAATTGTGCAAATTCTTTATGTAAACCTTCAAATTGTTCTTTAGTAAGTTGTCTGTATTTCATTGTTATTTTTATAAAAAAAACCGCCCATTTTTGGGCGGTTCAAATATCTCATTTTCTTTGTGAATTAAAAAATATATCTCAGTCCTAATTGTGCTTGCCATCTAGATTGTAATCCAGCATCAGTAGCAAAAGTTTCTTTTAAACTATTGTCAAAGGTATATGTTGGTACTAAACTTGTTGGATCTACCGTTACTCCTAAAGGTTGTAAATTTCTTGCTTGTTGCACTAAACCCCAATCCGAATTAATAAGGTTTCCAATATTTAAAATATCTAAGCTAATTTGAAGTGTATTTTTCTCATTTTTGGAAATATTAAAATTAAAATCCTGTAATATTTTAACATCCCAACGACCTCTCCAAGGAGCTAAAGCACCGTAACGCTCTACATAATCTCCACGTTTTCCACTTAAATAAGCATCTTGCTGAATATACGCTTCAAAACTCGCACTTTGACCCGCTTCTGTAAATTGCATTTGTGAAAGTTCTGATGCTGTAGGAACGTATAATAAATCATTTACCGAAGAGCCATCATTATTTATATCGCCACCATAGGTATAATTAAATCTTCCACCTTTTGCGTATTCGAAAAATGTAGAGATGGTTGTAGGAGCACTTTCTCCAAAAAAGTTAAACTTTTTATACGCAACACCAATTACTCTGTGCGTATTTCCGTATTTAGAATACGCCAAAACATCTGTATTTGCATCCCCAATTACCGGGTTAAAAGCGAAGGCATCTCCTGTAATTTCTGCCTCAATAGAATTTACATCTTTTGAGTTCAAATAGTTATATGCCATATTTGCATACCATCCATTATCAAATGTTTTTTCAATTTTTGCTGTATAATTATACGTTCTTCCCTTATCAGAATTTGTGAAAACATAGGCATTATTCCCTTTATTTGCATCTTCATAATACGCTCTCCCATCTGCACCATTTAAAGTTGCTGTCGGAGTTTTTAAACCCCAGTTTTGAACATGTGCTCCATTGGTGTCTTTCGTGTACGAAACGTCTCCAGAAAGCACGTATCCACTTTCTAATTTATAATCTACACCTAAATTAGTTCTCCAAACTTGTGGAAATTTAAAATCTGGATCTACTGCTTGGTAAAAGAATACTTCTGGATTTCCTATTTGGTTGCCTAACCACACAAAAGGTAAACGTCCTGTAAATAATCCTGTACCCCCACGAATTTGTAGAGTATTATCTCCTTTCGCATCCCAGTTAAAACCAAATCTAGGGGATACCAACCACTGATTTGTCGGCATTTTTCTATTGTCTAAAAATACAGTTTCTCCTGTATTTGGATTTGTGTAAGGAATATCTGGCACAAAACAACATGCATTGTCTATGACCTCTTGTGCCTTTTGAGAAGAATCGAAAAATAAAGGCTTATCAAAACGAACGCCGTAGGTTAACTTTAATTTATCATTTACTTCCCATTCATCCTGAATATACACCCCTAATTGACCTACATTGGTTTCTGCCAAAGCAAATCCTCCTGGATTTCCAGTTCCATTTGCCAACCTTTCTGCATTCGCTGCTCTTGCTCCATCAAATTGACCTTGAAAATTTGCAACTAAAGCTGCCTCTGCTGATGGATTTCCGACAGTATTTCTAAATTCAGAAATATCTCCTGTTGGAAAAAACACACCTTGAGCGCCATAAGCACCTAAATTAAAAGAATTATCAAATTGAAATTTTTCAAAAGAAAAACCTACCGTATATACATGATCTCCTTTAAAAAAGTTCATATTATTCGTTACTTGAAACACTTTTTGATCTAATTTATTATTGATAGAAAAAGGCTCATGCCCTGCAATAATGTAATTAGAACCTCCACTTAAGAGCGTAATTGTAGGGGCTGGAGTAGATAAAGCATTTCTGAAATCGTCAAATTGTGTAAAACCAATTTGTAATTTATTCGTTGTTTCTTCATTAAATGTAGAATTAAATTCTACAAGATAAGAGTCTAAATTATTATTTATTTCATACCCTGAGTTTTCAAATTGCAAAGTGGTTGCATTAGGACCTCTAAACCCTAAGGCAGTTGGATGTGCTGGCTTCTCTTTAGAAGCTCTTAAGAAGTTATAAATTAAAGACATTCTGTGATTCTCATTAATGTTATAGTCTAACTTAAACAACCCTTTTGTAGAACTTGCTCCATACGTAAACCCTTGATAATCGCCCGTATTGTAAAATTCTCCGTTACCAATACTTACTTGACTTAAGATATTGCTTACCAATTTTAAATCTGATTCTAAAACACGAGATTCATTAATCGCTCCACTTCCTGTATTTGGAATAAAGGATGAACCTAATTCGGTTACTTCATCTTTTTCAAAATTAGCAAAAAAGAATAATTTGTTCTTAATAATTGGACCACCAATACTAACTCCGTATTGATTTTGAGATAGGCTTGGTTTAAAAACATCTTCTCCTTTTATTTTACCTCCAGTTAAATTTTCATTTCTGTAGAAACCATAAACGGTTCCTTTAAATTCGTTTGTTCCACTTTTGGTAACCGCATTAATAGAGGCACCTGTAAAACCAGATTGTGTAACATCATACGGTGCAATAGATACAGAAACTTGTTCGATCGCATCTAAAGAAACTGGTTGTGAATTTGTTTGTCCACCTGGTGTAGCTGCATCTAATCCAAATGGATTGGTAAAAATAGACCCATCTAAAGAAAAATTATTGAATTGGTCATTTCTTCCTCCAAAAGAACCACCACTTGCAGAAGGTTCTAAACGCGTAAAATCTGAAGTAGATCTAGAAATTGTAGGCAATGCTTTTAGCTGCGTGCTACTAATACTTGTTTGAGCTCCTGTTCTGTCGCTATTAAACGTTTTGTTTTTAGAAGAAGAAATTATAATTTCATCTAAAGCTTGCCCTTCTTCTGTCATTTGAGCGTCTAAGTTAGTCGTTTTTCCAAGCGTTAAGAAAACATTTTCTACCATTTGCTCTTTAAAACCTAAGTAACTAAAAGTTACTTTATAGGGACCTCCAACTCTTAAATTTAATACGGTGAACCTACCGTTTTCTTGAGCCGTTATTCCAGATAAAGTACCTGTGGGAAGGTGTAAAACTGTAATAGTTGCTCCAAATAATGCTTCGCCAGACGTGTCTGTAACGGTTCCCTTTATTTTTGAAGTTGTCGTTTGTGCATTGGCACTAAAACTCAACACTAAAATTAAAGAACATAAAAAAAGTAATTTTTGTTTCATCTTGATATCATTTTATGAATTAAAAATAGATCAAAAAAAAAAGACCTACTAAAATTAGTAAGTCTTTTTTTTAACAATTTATTAACAATTATCTCTTATTCAGAAACAACTTCAAAAATAATTTCAGCAACTACTGCTCTGTGTAATCTTACAGAAGCTTCATATTTACCTAATCTTTTTACAGAACCACCAACAACTTTAATAAATTTCTTATCTAAATTTGTTCCTGCTTTTGCTAATGCTGCAGCTAAATCTATATTGTTCACAGAACCAAATAATTTGTCTCCTGAACCTGTTTTAGATGCAATCTTAATTTCATATCCTTTAACTGTTTCTGCTATTACATTAGCGTCTTCAATTAATTTAGCTTCTTTGTAAGCTCTTTGTTTTAAATTCTCTGCTAAAACTTTCCTTGCAGATGAAGTAGCCAAAGATGCTTTTCCTGTAGGGATTAAAAAATTTCTACCATACCCGTTTTTTACAGCTACAACATCATCTTTAAATCCTAAATTTTCTACGTCTTGTCTTAATATAAGTTCCATGTTCTACGTCTTTATTATTTTAACAAATCTCCAACGTAAGGCATTAACGCTAAATGACGACACCTTTTAATTGCTTGCGCAACTTTACGTTGATATTTTAATGAAGTTCCTGTTAAACGTCTTGGTAAAATTTTACCTTGTTCGTTTACTAAATACATTAAGAAGTCTGCATCTTTATAGTCGATATACTTGATACCTTTCTTTTTAAATCTACAGTATTTTGCTTCTTTCTTAGTGTCAATGTCTAATGGCGTTAAATATCTAACGTCAGCAGATTTACCACCTTTTGCTTGTTGTTCAATTGATGCCATTTCTTATTTTTTAGTAGATTTAACACGTTCGGTTCTTACTTTTGCCCAAGCAGCAGCATGTTTGTCTAGTCTAACAGAAAGGTAACGCATAACGCTATCATCTCTTCTAAACTCTAACTCAAATGCAGAAATTTCTTCTCCAGCAACTTTGTACTCTAATAAGTGATAAAAACCACTTTTCTTTTTTTGAATTGGATACGCTAATTTTTTTAAGCCCCAATCTTCTTTAGAAATCATTTCGGCACCTCTAGAAACCAAATAGTCATTAAACTTTTGTACTGTCTCCTTTATCTGAGTATCAGATAAAACGGGATTCAAAATGAAAACAGTTTCGTAATGATTCATAAATTAAATATTTATTGTTTATTTTTAAGGGTGCAAATATAGTTACTTTTTACTTATGAACACTACAAATCTTTAAATGTTTGTATGTATCTGATTTTTGATTTAATTTATAATTCAAAAGCCTCATTTATTTCTTCATATAAAACTTCTCCTTTTACAATACTTACACCTTTAGATAAACTTTCATCTAATTTACATGCTTGCTCCCAACCATTATTTGCAAGCTTTAAAATATATGGCAATGTAACATTTGTTAAAGCTATTGTTGATGTGTAAGGCACTGCACCTGGCATATTTGCCACGCAATAATGCACAATATCGTCTATAATATAGGTTGAATCTTCATGCGTTGTTGCTCTGGTGGTTTCAAAACACCCCCCTTGATCTACTGCTACATCGACCAAAACTGTTCCTGGTCTCATTTCTTTTAACATGTCTCTTGTAATTAATTTTGGTGCTTTTCCTCCTTTTACCAAAACCCCACCAATTATTAAATCGTGTGTTTTTATATTTTGGCGAATGCTATATTCATTAGAAAAAGCAGTTACAACGTGGTTTGGTAAAACATCATTTACATAGCGTAAACGTTTCATATTAATATCCATAATAGTAACATGCGCACCTAAACCTGCCGCCATTTTAGCTGCTTGTACACCCACTACTCCAGCTCCTAAAACCAGTACTTTTCCAGGAGCAACTCCAGGTACTCCTCCTAATAGAATACCTCTTCCTTTTATTGGTTTTTCCAAATACTTTGCACCTTGTTGAATTGCCATTCTTCCGGCAACTTCAGACATAGGAGTCAACAAAGGCAATGTTCCTTCTGCATCTTCTACCGTTTCATAAGCAATACAGACAGCCTTACTTTTAATCATTGCCTTTGTTAATTCCTCGCTAGATGCAAAATGGAAATACGTAAAAACAATTTGATTTTCTCTGATTAAAGGATATTCTATTGCAATGGGTTCTTTTACCTTTACAATCATTTCGCTTTTGCTGTAGACCTCTTCTATCGATTGTAATATGGTTGCCCCAACTTCCTGATAGTCTTTATCAAAAAAGCCGCTTCCTTCACCTGCAGTTGTTTGTATAAAAACAACATGATTTTTCTTTGTAAGTTCAAAGACCCCAGCAGGTGTCATACCTACTCTACTCTCATTATTCTTAATTTCTTTGGGAATTCCAATTTTCATAGCGCTAAATTTTTTCTGTTTTAAGCATATAAATTTACACTGAATTTTAGTACGATTTTAAATAAAACCAATTACCTAAAGATTATTATGCTTTTATGAAAATTCTTAGATAAAATTGCATGAATACTATTTTAGTATATAAATAATAAGGAATTAATAAAAGTTAGTTTTTAAAAACCGAGTCTTCCTAAATTTAAACGTATTATTTTACACTGTGACATAAAATTAAATCAAATTCCTATAGAAATACTTCTCATTTCTTTGTCTTTGAAAAGAGGATTTCATTCAAATTATATTTTACATATAAATTTGTAGACTTATTTTTCACACACGAACTTATAAAAAAGTTTATAGTGTTTGTATAAACTTATTAAAATAGATATTCTGGTAGTTAAAAAAAAATCACATTTTAAATAAAAAAAAATGCCCTTATTTTTTTCTAAAATAGTACTTTTAGAATTCTATTTACGGCATAAATTTTGCCCACTTACAGAATTATTACAAACAATTATGAAAAAAAACACACTCATACTTATACTACTGATTCCATTTGCTTGTTTTTCACAAAATGAAAATAATTTTGATCTCAAAACCATTTCGGGTTTTGTCTCTTCTGAGAATAAAATACTTTCAAATGTGAAAGTATTTGTAGATCAGACAAATAGATTTTCCATCACAAATTCAAAAGGTTTTTTTGAGGTAGCAGCTAAAACAGGAGAAGTTTTAAGTTTTAATTATTTTGGATTTAAAAAAACAATTATTTTAATTGAAGATGTAACGGCTATTCTTAATGTAAAAATGCATCTTAAAAACAGCTTGCCTAAACTAAAAGAAAATAAAGTCTTAAAATTAGGTGGAAGCACAATTGGAGCGAATCCTTCTAGTTTTGAAGTACTACAAATTAATGGAAAACAATTAAATCAAAAAGCAGCTACATTAACAGCTGCCATTATACAAAAAGTTCCTGAATTTTTTGCAAAACGAAATACCTATAATGAAAACATCATATACTTAAGGGGAGCAGAATTATACGGTCCTGTAACTTGGAAAATTGATGGTGTTGTGTATGACATTCCAATACCGATATACCTCTCTGAAGTGAAAGATATCTTAATACTAAACTATAAAACAAAAGGGTGTATTATTAAGGTAAACACAACAATTGATTACTCTAAGCTCAACGATTTTAACTATGAAAATTATTTCTTCACAGCGGAAGATTATTTTCAGAATGATGCTGTTTTATACAAAAAAATTAAAATTAAAAAAGCGGTCTATTTAAATGAGTATGACAAGAAAGCGAACTCAGAAGAAGTCTTAAACACTTATTTACAACAGTACGCAACCTATAAAAATGAAACTAATTATCATTTTAATATCATTAATTATTTTCAAGAAAAATATAAGAAACAAAATAATATATTAAAAGTTCTTTCAGATTATGAATATTTTTCTCGTAACAATCCAGAGGATTTAAAAGGAATCGCTTACAAATACCAAGAACTCAATGAAACTAAAAAAGCGGTCTCAATCTATAAAAAAATAATAGCACTTAGACCCGAATATTTGCAATCTTATAGAGACTTAGCAAATACATTTTTAGAGCAAAAAGAGCACAGAAGTGCGTGGTTGGTATATAATTATTATTTAAATAAAGGCTTTAAAATATCAGAAAATGATCTTGGAGAAATCATTGCCTCTGAAATAATCTCAAATTATAATAACGACAAACAAGACGATAGTTTTAAACAGAAAATAAAAATAAAAAATCCAAACAAAAATATTAAAAGTGATGTCCGATTGGTTTTTGAGTGGAATACCTCAGAAGCTGAATTTATCCTTGAATTTGTGAATCCAAATATGCAGGTGTATTCGATTGAAAACTCTATAGATAAGAACAACGATTTAATTTTAGATCAAAAAAAGAAAGGATATACTTCAAAAGAAATCTTCATTGATACCTTAGGAAAAGGAAATTGGAAAGTGAATGCTACCTATTTAGGAAACAAACAATACAAACCAACCGTTTTTAAAGTTACAAGTTACTACAATTGGGGAAGACCAAATCAATCTAAAAAAATCAATGTTTTTGAGTTTACCTTACAAAATGTAAAAATGCAATTATTAAAACTAAATGCGCGTTTACTTTAACACGCCTCTAATCCTATCATATAAAGATAACCAAGTGCTCTTTTTTATAAATTTTTCTGCAATTTCTAAACGTTTATAGCCCTCAATGACAAATAAAAAGACTTCTGTACTTAAACTTATATCAGTCATAAAAACCTTAAAATCTCCTTATCCTATATAATTTTCTGCATGAGATGTTTTTTTATGCATCGCTTATAAACAAACAACAGATACGAGCATACTACTCTAGCCCTTATTGTGCTGCTTCAATATTGTTAATTATAGTCTTTTTAGTCCGCAAAATGGGATTGTTATGAAATGGTATAATTTTGAAGTCTCTTCTTTCGTTCAATAACGCATTACTTATATAAGAAACAAAAGTTTTGAAACAGTATCCTTTAATTCTAAGTTATATAAAAACATGACTGAACAGCATCACTATGCAGGTGAACAGGAATAAACTTTGTAACAAACCAAGTAATACTGCGTCAAATAATGCAATAGGTGCATAAGGTTATTGGGCATGATCCTTAATAAATTTAATACTAAATATCTTTTCAATTTTTAACAAAAAATTATTTTGCACAAAATTTACAACTAGAAAAAAAATAATGAAAAAGTTAATATTTATTTTTACCGTCTTTTTATCCTATACCGCGCTCGCACAAAATACAGAGGAAACGGAAAAGAAACTAAAAGAAATTACAGGAATTATCACTTTCGAAGATTCTCCACTCTATGGTGTAAATATTCTTATTAAAAACTCTAAAAGAGGAACGAATTCCAACAAAAAAGGTGTTTATAAAATTATAGCCAGCGCTGGAGAAATCATCCAGTTTTCACATTTAAACATGAAGCCAATAAAAATCTTAGTTGAAGATATCACCACTATTTTAAATTTAGAAATGCGTACTATTGAAAATTTTTTAGATGAAATTATTATTACGAGTACATCTGATAATAAAAATAGATTCGGGTTAAAAACTCCAAGAAAATTTTCATCGGCAAGAATGAATATAGACACTAGAAAAGCTGGTTTTGCTGCTACACTTATCAAAGGAGAGGATTTAAACCAAGCTGCATCCAGCATAGCGCAAGCATTGCGAGGTAAAATTTCCAATTATAAATTAGTAACCGATTTATACGGTAATGAATATGTTCGATTAAGAGAAACAAGTTTTACCGGAACAGTGGTATATGCCCTTTGGGATGTTGACGGAATTCTTTACACAGAGGTTCCTATTGTGGACTTAAATAACATTAAAGAAATTGCTGTAATAAAAGGCCTAGCAGGAACAGTAAAGTATGGATCTGTGGGTGCTGGAGGTGTAATTATTGTAACGACAAAATCAAATTCATATACTTCAGCTGCCAGCAAAGACATAAACTCTAAAGACAATAAATACACCAATCAGGATTATTATAATAATGATGCTATTGCTATAAATGATTTAAAAACTGGCGAACCAAATTATTATAAGTTATTTAAAGCAGCCCCTTCACCTAGTGCAGCCTATGCTAAATATAAAAGTATATATCCAGAATATAAAACGAACACTAATTTTCATTTTAACGCTGCTAATTACTTTATAAATACACTTTCTAGCAAAGAATATGGATTGAAAGTGCTTTTAGACCTAGAAACGTATGCAAACAATAACCCTGAAGTATTAAAAGCGTTAGCCTATAAATACCAAGAATTAAAATTGCATCAAAAAGCAATTCTTATTTATAAAAAATTAATGGTAATTAGACCAACACACGCACAATCTTTTAGAGATTTAGCAAATGCATTTACACATGCAAATGAGTACAAAAATGCTTGGAAAATATATCTTTATTATCTAAAAAAAGGATTCTTAATTGAAGAGAATGGCATTGGAGAAATCTTTAACACTGAAATGAAAGCGATTTATGTTCAAAGAAAAGAAAAAGATAATATTAAAGAAAAATTAGATTTAAGAAACAACAATACATTGATTGAAAATGATATTAGAATGGTGTTTGAATGGAATACATCTGAAGCAGAGTTTATATTCGAATTTGTAAATCCCAACAAACAATCTTTTAAAGTAAACCACTCATTGTCTGAAAATAGCGAACAAATATTAGATGAAAAACTAGTTGGTTACAACTCGAAAGAATTTTTTATTGAAAAAATTGGAAAAGAAGATTGGCTCATAAACCTCACCTATTTGGGAAATAAAAAATATACACCAACATTTTTAAAAGCAACCACGTATTATAATTGGGGAAAACCAAATCAGAGAGAAGAAATTAAAGTACATGAGTTGATTTTGAAAAACGTAAAAGCAAAACTACTAAGTCTGAATGCTAAGAACCTCTAAAATTATATAATTATTTAGAAACTTCCCTTTTTAAAATAAAATTCATCTCTTTTAATTAAGATAAAAAACCTAAAAAGAATAAAGAAACCTTTAGTAAGCATCGACATCAATTATAAAGCGAATGGGTCTAAAGTCCTTCACCGCTTCAAAGGTATTTCTAATTTTTAAGATCTGATTTTTTGTATTCGCTAAATTTTGTTTTGGCGGAATTTTAAGCACAATATTCTTAATATACTGATTTCTAATTCTTGCAACTGCTGGCGCAGTTGGTCCCAAAACATGCTCTCCAAAAGAACTGTATAAAGCTTTAAATAACCAGTTTACTCCACTATCTACTTTATTGTAATCTCTGTGTTTGAGTGTAATTTTAATCAATCTAAAATAAGGCGGATATTTGTATTGCCAGCGCTCCTGCAGCTGCTCTTTATACATTTCTGCATAATTTGTGGTAGAAACTTGTTGCAATATTTGATGCTGCGGATTGTAGGTTTGTATCGCTACATTCCCCTGTTTTTTACTTCTTCCAGCCCTACCAGAAACTTGTACCATCATATCATATCCTCTTTCATGCGCTCTAAAATCTGGAAAATTCAGCATCGTATCTGCATTTAAAATTCCTACCAAAGAAACATTCTCAAAATCCAAACCTTTCGAGAGCATTTGAGTGCCCACTAAAACATCTATTTCCTTGGCTTCAAAAGCACCAATAATTTTTTGATATCCGTGTTTTCCGCGCGTAGTATCTAAATCCATTCTACCGATTTTAAAATCTGGAAAAATTTCTTTTAATTCTAATTCTATTTGTTCAGTTCCAAAGCCTTTGGTGTCTAAAGTATTGCTTCCACAAGCACCGCAGCTATTTGGCATTGCACGCTGGTAGTTGCAATAGTGACATCGCAATTCATGTTTGAATTTATGATACGTTAGCGTTACGTCACAATTTGGGCATTCTGGTGAAACTCCACAAGTTTTACATTCTACAACAGGTGAATATCCACGCCTATTTTGAAATAAAATAACTTGTTCTTTTAAGTCTAAAGCTTCCTGTATAAGTGCGAGCATTCTATCTGAAAAATGGCCCTTCATTTCCTTTTTCTTATACTTTTCCTTTACATTCACCAATTCAATTTTTGGTAATTGTACATTTCCATGTCTCCTATTTAATTCAACAAATCCATATTTATTTTGTTGTGCATTAAAATACGTTTCTAAAGAAGGTGTGGCAGAACCTAATACTATTTTTGCTTTGTGAATCTTCGCTAAAACAATTGCTGCATCTCTTGCATTGTATCTTGGTGCGGGTTCAAATTGCTTATATGAAGTTTCGTGTTCTTCATCTACCACAATCAAACCTAAATTAGAAAAAGGCAAAAAAACAGAAGATCTTGCACCCAGAACTATACGTGCTTTTGGCTTGTTATCTAAAACATTGTTCCACACCTCTACCCTTTCATTGATAGAATATTTAGAGTGAAAAACAGAAATTTGCTCGCCAAAGTAAAATTGCAAACGCACAATAATCTGAGTTGTTAGTGCAATTTCTGGCAATAAAAATAAAACTTGTTTGCCTTTATCTAAGACCTCTTGAATCAGTTTTGTATACACTTCTGTTTTACCAGAACTTGTAATTCCATGTAAAAGTGTTACGTCTTTTTCTTTGAAGGTTTCTTTAATTTCAGAAAGTGCTTTTTCTTGAAATTCATTCAAAACTTTCAAGTCGTTCGTATCTCCCTTGAATTGAACTCTATCGGTTTGAATGTGATAGAACTCGAAAATATCTTTCGCTACTAAAGACTTTAAAATAGTGGAAGAAACGGCTGCTTTTTCTTCTAAATCTTTTGCTTTTATTGGTTTTTTTGAAGTTGATAATTGGAAAAAACCTAAAACAGCTTCACGTTGTTTTTTTGCATTAGATAATTCTGCTAATAGTTTTCCTAAGGAATCATCAGAAGTATAGTTCGTATGTAAACGAACATATTTTACCAACTTTGGTTTGTATTGTTCGTAAATTTCTTCTTTGATTATAAGTGCCTCTTTTTTAATCAATGCATTTACAATTGGCATGACCTTTTTCTTACCAAGTATGTCCACAACTTGATGAATTGTTAATTGAGATTGCTGCTGCAAGGCTTCAAAAATAAGGAATTCATCATCCGTCAAAATAGTAGCGTCTAAAAAAGCGTCACTTTTATAAATAACGGTTTCACTTTCTAATAAAAAAGCAGAAGGTAAAGATGCTCTGTACACATCGCCCAAAGAACACATATAATAACTTGAAATCCATTGCCAATGTTGTAATTGTTGCTCATTAACTAGAGGTGTTTCATCTAAAATTTGATGAATCTCTTTGGCTTCATACAAGGTTGGTGCATTTGTATGGATATTAAAAACCAAGCCTGTGTACATCTTTGATTTCCCAAAAGAAACGGCAACACGCATTCCTTTTTGCAAGAAATTGGCTTCATCTTCTGTCACAGAGTACGTAAACGTTCTCTGAATAGGAATTGGTAGTATTACGTCTATGAAATGTGACAAATAATTGATTTTTAAATACCGCTGCTGTTTAAGCTAAAAGAAATATAGAATTTTATGCTACACATTAAAAATTCCACCATTTTCTATATTATGAATGGCAACTGAAATCAAAATTACGTAATAATATCAAAAAAACCATTTATGAAAGCATGTTAATAACTCAGAATAAATATAAAAACATAAACACCTCTTTTGATGTGATTTATAATAAAAAGAGAAATTAAAATAATTTGAGTTTAAATTTTTATTTAATAGATGCATTCTAAGATAAAAGCATTGATTTTGAAAAAAGTGGACGCACCACATTTTTTATCGTCAATACTGTAATAATTGATAATGAGAATGTCAATAAAATTCAACCAATAAGATAAAGAATTATTAAATAAAAACAGAGTATAGTTAAGGTTTTGAATATCAAAACGTAAGAGACGACTTAAAAAACTTTTTTAGTTACTCTTCGAAATCAGTTTTAGCTTCTGTTTCAGAATCTGTCTCTGTTGTTATTTTTGGCTCTTTGAATTTACGGGTACCTTCGTACAAGTCGTACTTTACAAACTTACAGTCTAAATCTGCATTTTTCAATGCAATTCTGCGAGAAGTTCTAAGTCCCACTGCTTTTAAAGCGTCTGTATCTGAAGTAATTAACCACGCTGTAGAACCTGAATAATTATTTTTTAGAGTATCGCCAATTTTCTTGTAAAACTCTTCTATATCTATATTTAAACGCTCACCATAAGGAGGGTTGAATAAAATTGTAGTATTCCCAAAAACCTCTTTCATAGAGTTAAAAAAGTTGACATGGTGCACTCCAATAAATTCATCCAAATTCGCATTTGCAACATTGGCGGTTGCTTTTTCTACTGCAGATGGTGCTTTGTCAAATCCCATAATTTTAAAATGAGAGGAACGAATTTTCTTTAATAAAGATTCTTGAATTGTAAAGTATAAATCTTCATCATAATCTTTCCATTGTTCAAAAGCGAACAATTTTCTATTGATGTTTGCAGGAATATTATTGGCAATCATAGCAGCCTCAATAAGAATAGTCCCAGAACCACACATTGGATCGATAAAATTTTCTTCGCCTGTATAACCAGATAATAAAACCATACCAGCAGCCAAAACTTCGTTAATTGGTGCAATATTTGTAGCTGTTCTATATCCTCTTTTGTGCAAAGAATCTCCCGAAGAATCTATGGAAACTGTTAACCATTCTTTCTGAATATGAATGTGAATTTTAACATCTGGATATTTTAAATCTACATTGGGCCTTTTACTATATTTGTGTCGGAAGTAATCTGCAACTGCATCTTTCGATTTTAATGAAATATAATGAGAGTTGGTGGTAAAATTTTTAGAGTTTACAACGGCTCCAATTGCAAAAGTACCTTCTACATCTAAATAATTTTCCCATTTTATTTTTTGAATAGAATCATACAGATCCTCTTCATCGTAAATTTTACAAATTTTTATGGGTTTTAAAATACGAACAGCTGTTCTTAAAGCAATATTTGCTTTGTACATAAAACCTTTATCGCCTCTAAAAGAAACGCTTCTTACCGCTTCCTTTACATCTTGTGCGCCTAAGTTTTTTAACTCTTCTGCCAATACACCTTCTAAACCAAAAAGTGTTGTTGCCGTCATTTTAAAATCTTTCTCCATACGTGTAAAATTGTTTGCAAAAATACATTTTATTGTTTAAATGAAGCAGATAGAATGCTAAAGTTTTAATGGACTAGTGTCTTTACGATTCAAAAGAAATAGCCAATTCTTGTTTTTAATTCATTCATGAATTTATGATTTTATATAAAATCTTGTAGTTTGTTCGAATTTCACTTTACAGAACGTAAGATTTAGTTACTTTTGTAGACTCAAAACGCTTATGAAAACAAAAGATTGGTTCACAGATTGGTTTAACACAACGTATTATCACATTCTTTATAAAGAAAGAAATGATTCTGAGGCACAGCTATTTATGAAAAACATTACTGAGCTTTTGGGTTTAGATAAGACTACTCATATTTTAGATTTGCCATGTGGTAAAGGACGCCATGCTGTGTTTTTAAATTCTTTAGGGTATCGCGTTACCGGTGCAGATTTGTCTGAAAACAGCATAAGCGCTGCTAAAGAATATGAAAATAACGCATTGACTTTTGAAGTGCATGATATGCGGGTGCCATTTAAGACTAAATACAACGCTATTTTCAACTTGTTTACAAGCTTTGGTTATTTTGAAGATGACAAAGAAGATCTTCTAATTTTACAGAATATTAAAAATGGATTGACCGCAAATGGTTACTTTGTATTTGATTTTTTAAACGCTAATTTGGTGAAAGAAAGTTTGATAGCAGCGGAAACTAAAGTGGTAGATGCGATTACTTTTAATATAAAAAGAGAAATTTCAAATGGCTTTATAATAAAGCATATTTCTTTTTTTGCAGATGGTAAAAACCATGCATACACAGAGCGCGTAAAATATTTAGATTTATCAAAAATGACATCTTATTTAGAAAAAGTCGGTTTTAAAATTGAACAAACTTTTGGAGATTATTACTTAAATAACTTCGATGCTAAAAACTCTAAACGATTAATTATAGTTGCAAAATGAATTACATCTTACTAATTGCTTCTGTCCTTTTCGGGTCTTTGTTGGTTTTTATTATAAAACCTAGTAATAAAATTGTCAGGATATTATTAGCTTTTAGTGGCGCATATCTTTTGTCTGTAACCATTTTACATTTAGTACCAGAAGTATATACTGAAAATACAGATCACAAAAGAATTGGAATTTTTATTTTAATAGGTATTATTTTACAATCGGTCTTAGAATCTTTTTCTAAAGGTGCCGAACACGGACACATTCATATACATGCTGATGGAAAGAAATTTCCAACCCTACTTTTTGTGAGTTTGTGTTTGCATGCGTTTTCTGAAGGTTTGCCTATTCACCGAACAGGTGACAATTTATTATGGGCAATTATTGTACACAAGATACCAATTGCTGTGGTATTAACTACCTTTTTAATTCAAACAAAGTATTCAAAAAAAATTGTTTTTATTTTTCTTTTCTTTTTTGGATTAATGAGTCCATTAGGAGTTTTATTAGGAGATAAAATTGACTTTTTCACCAATTATTACACAGAAATAACAGCGCTTATTATAGGTGTTTTCTTACATATTTCTACTATTATCCTATTTGAAAGCTCAGAAAACCACAAATTTAATTTACAGAAATTTTCTGCTATTCTTTTAGGCATTCTCTTAACAATTTTTACTTTATAGTTTTATATTTCTGAAAATATCGCTGTTTAAAGTAAGTAAAACTGTGCTTACAGCAATAATAGCGGAAGATTAATAGTTGGCTTAAAACCTTTCTTTAAACATGATACTGAAGAAGTATTGAAGTTAGATGGGTGAAACGAACACCGTAATTTTATCTAAACAGAAAAAGCATGATTGCGAGCTAAATTTATCCTCTGATAGCAAGTTAATTAGACAGAGTAAGAATCTAAAGTATTTCTTTTAGTTCCCAACTTCATTTATAAACTTGATTCGCATTAAACGCAATTCATCTTCATCATAATCCCCATCAAATTCATCTAAAGCTACTTGAATGCTATCTGATTCTGCTTCCATAAAATACTCATGAATCTCTTCTTGTTGATCTTCATCTAACAAATCGTCTAGCGCATACTTTATATTCAATTTTGTGCCAGAAAAGATTATCGCTTCCATTTCTTTGATTAAATCTGTCATTTCTTTTCCTTTAGATTTGGCGATGTCTTCTAAAGGTAACTTTCTATCCGTATTTTGAATGATGTACAATTTTAAACCAGAGTTCACACCTGTACTTTTTACAATTAAATCATCTGGTCTTAAAACATCATTTTCGTCAACATAAGCGTTAATTAGCGAAACAAATTCTTTACCAAATTTTCTAGCTTTCCCTTCTCCAATTCCATGAACTGTAGAAAGTTCCTCTAAATTTATTGGATATTTTAAAGCCATATCATCTAGAGACGGATCTTGAAAAACGGCAAACGGAGGCACTCCTTGTTTTATGGCTACCTTTTTACGCAAATCTTTTAATAACTTCACTAGAATTGGGTCAGAAACCCCTCCAGCAGACTTGGCATTGGTTATAATAGCATTGTCATTTTCTTCGGTATATGAATGATCCTCTGTCATCATAAAAGAAACCGGATTTTCTATAAAATTTCTGCCTTCATCAGTCAATTTTACAACGCCATATTGTTCAATTTCTTTTTTGATAAAATAAACAACTAAGACTTGGCGAATTAATGCCATCCAATATGCAGCAGATTTATCTTTACCGATTCCGAAAAATGGTTGCAAATGCGTTTTGTGTGAAGTTAATAAGGCATTTTCTTTACCTATTATTGTATTTACAACTTCTTTAGATTTGTATTTTTGAAGCGTTTTTTTAACGACAGACAGTAATTTAACAACATCTTCTTTTGCTTCGTGTTTTTTCTTAGGATTTCTAGAGTTGTCATCCATATCTGCTCCATCTCCTGAAATCGCATCGAACTCTTCACCAAAATAATGCAATAAATATTTACGTCTGTTCATTGACGTTTCTGCATACCCTACAACTTCTTGCAACAATGCATGGCCAATCTCCTGTTCTGCAACGGGTTTACTAGACATAAATTTTTCAAGCTTTTCGATATCTTTGTAAGCATAAAAAGCCAAACAATAACCTTCACCATCGTCTCGACCTGCTCTTCCCGTTTCTTGGTAATAACTCTCTAAACTTTTAGGAATGTCATGATGTATCACAAAACGAACATCTGGTTTGTCTATTCCCATTCCGAATGCAATGGTTGCAACGACAATGTCACAATCTTCCATTAGAAACATGTCTTGATGTTTTACACGCGTCTTGGCGTCTAAGCCCGCATGGTAGGGAACAGCATTTAATCCGTTTACCTGTAAAATCTGAGCAACTTCCTCTACTTTTTTCCTACTTAAACAATAGATAATTCCAGATTTTCCGATGCGCTGTTTTACAAAACGAATAATATCTTTTTCTACTTCTTTCGTTTTTGGCCTTACCTCATAAAACAAATTTGCTCTAT